>JBKECB010000071.1:0-14205 GCA_047974165.1 Lactovum sp. | reverse complement strand
ATATTGTCAGGTAAAATGTAGCTAAGGATTAATGATGATATGACTATGGAGAAGAAGTTAATACTAAAGAAATCATTATTTTTAATAGTGTGGATAGGAGAATGATATTTGATGATTTTTTGTAAAAGTCTAGCTTTTTTATAAAAAATAATAAATAAGTAAAAATAATATAAGATTAACAAAAATAGTGAAATAAAAAGAAATTACAAGAGTTATAATAAATATAATTTAAAATCATGAAAATATTTAATTTATCAAAAGATAAAAGATTTATGGAGATATTCTAAAAATGAAAAGAGAAGAAATCTTAAGAAGATTAGATTTTACAGTAGCTGATAGCAAAAAAAAGAGAATGATTATTTCGACAGATTTAGCAAATGAAGCTGATGATCATTTTGCAGTCCTGCATCATTTATTAACACCAAGTGAGGATGTAAAGGGAATTATTGCAGCACATTGGGAATGGACGGCAAGGATTAAAGAGGATAAATCTATTGAAAAAAATGTAGTGTCTGAAGTAGATTTGGACTTCTTAGCTAAAATTGCAGGAGAACGTGGAAAAACAATGGAAGCTTCTTATGCTATTGGAGAAAAATTATTAAAACTTTCTGAGATTGATGATGTTCCTTTATTAAAAGGGGCAGTTTATGAAATAAGTGATATAAATAATTTACCTGAAAGTCCTGGGGCTGATTTTATTATTCAAGAAGCTTTAAAAGATGATGAACGGCCATTATATGTTTCATTTTTAGGTTCTATTACAGACTTGGCGATTGCTTATCTAAAAGAACCTAAAATAGCTAACCGTTTAACAGCTATTTGGATTGGTGGAGGGAGTTATCCAATAGGACATTGTGAATATAACCTTGCACAAGACCGATTGGCAGCAAATATTATCTTTGAGAGTCAAATTTCTTTATGGCAAGTTCCAGCAGATGTTTATTCAACTGTGGAAGTTTCTCAAGCTGAGTTAAATGATCATATCCGTCCTTTGGGTGAGTTAGGGAGTTATCTTTGTGATCAGATGGGAGAGCTAAATCATCGTGCAAGTCAATATGCAACAATAAATCAATTTCCTCATGGCGAGTCATGGTGTTTGGGTGATAATCCTTCTGTGACTGTCTTACTTCAAGGCTCAGGAAGACGAACTTGGAAAGAACAAGAAGCTGTCTATGTGAATAAAGATTATAGTTACTCGCCTTTAAAAGGAAAAGGGAATAGAATGATAAGAGTTTATGAAAGTGTTGATGCAGGTTTAACTCTCTCAGATTTTTATTCTAAAATGAAAAAGTGTTATAAAAATAAAATAAAATAAAATAAAATAGAATGGAGAACAAATGAAAATAGGTTTAGTTGCACATGATAATAAAAAGAAAGAAATGGCACAGTTTATTTATGCCTACAAAATGTACTTAGAAAAACATGAAATTTTTGCCACCGGTTTAACAGGTGAGTTGGTACATGAAAAAGTAGGAATAGATATTACAATTTTTCAACCAGGCTCACTTGGAGGAAACCAAGAAATGGGAGCAATGATTTCTAAAAATGAATTAGATATGTTATTATTTTTCCGTGATCCTATCAATAAAAAGACTAACGAATCAGATCATTCAGAATTGTTAAGACTTTGTGACTTCCAGAAGATTCCAGTTGCCACAAATATGGCTTCCGCTGAAATTTTTGTTTTAGGATTGCATAAAGGAAATGTTGGTTGGCGAGAGATTGTTCAAAAAAATAGAGAACAAGAAATTATTAAGAAAGAATTACTTAAAGGACTTAATAATATTACTAATATTTTATAAATTAAGTGGATTTGGATACATTTTATTATAAAAGTATCCAGATTTTTTATTGTTTAGAAATAAAGTTAATTTTAAATTAGTAATTATCATAAACTAAAATAATATTTAGAAAGAAAATGAAAATGAAACGTGAAATAACAAGCTTACAAAATCAGACACTTTTCCAAGTATCCTGGCCGATATTTTTTGAAATTTCAATGCATATGGGAACAGGAATTATTGCGACTTTTATGTTAGCTCATTATTCTGATTTTGCTGCTTCAGCAGTTGGTGTTGCCAATCAAGTATTGAATATTTTTGTTCTAGCTTTAGAAGTGACAGGTATTGGGGCAAGTATTTTGATTAGCCAGGCAATTGGTGCAAACAATAAACAAAGAAGAGTGAATCTTATCAAAAGTTCTGTGGCTATTAATTTTTGGATTGGAGCTTTACTTGCCTGTTTTTTATTTATTTTTGGGAAATATTTACTCTTAATTTTTAATATTGAAGCTCAAACTTTTGAGTATGCACAAAATTTTCTCCAAATTGTAGGTATTTCATTATTTTTTGAATCCTTAGCTTTAGTATTAAGTGCAATTCTTAAGAGTCATGGTTATTTAAAAGAAGCTCTTTTTGCTACAATTTTATTAAATATTATTTGTATTATTGGAAATGTTATTTCGATTTATGGTCTTTTAAATCTTCCTAAATTTGGTGTGGAAGGTGTAGCTATAACAATTGTAATTGCAAGGTTTTCACTTGTTCTATTACTCTTGTTTTTTGTAAAAACTAAGATAAGGGTAAAGTTAGAGTTACAAATGCTTGTAAAAATAAAAAAAGATAATGTGAAAGATTTATTATCTATCGGCATTCCTTCTGCTGGAGAAGCCCTTTCTTATCATCTGTCACAAATTATCATTACCGCTTTTATTACAAGTATGGGAGCAGCAACTCTTGCTGCAAGAGTGTATCTTGTAAATATTTCTATGCTTTGTTATTTATTTGCTGTGGCAGTTGCTCATGGTAGTCAGCTTTTAGTGGCAAGATATGCAGGAGCAGGTAGGTTTACAGAACTTTATCAGCGAGGGATGAAATCACAGAAAATTGCTATTTTATCTTCCTTTTGTGTCTCTTTAATTATTGCGATAAATGGTAAAAATTTTTTAAGTTTATTTACTCAGGATTCAGAAATTTTAGCAGTTTCACTTCCAGTTTTATGGTTAATTGCATTTATAGAGCCAGGAAAAGCAGCAAATATTGTGCTCATTGGTTGTTTGAAATCAGCAAGTGATGTGAAATTTCCAGTAGTTATTGGACTTATTTCCATGTGGGGAGTTGCAACATTATTTAGTTATATTTTAGGAATTCATTTTTCTTTAGGGTTACTTGGAGTTTGGATTGCTCAAGGAATGGATGAATGGTTTCGCTGTCTTTTTGCTAACTGGCGATGGCACAAACGTCCATGGGAAAAACACTTTTCAAAAATGTCTATGGGATTTGAAAATAAATAAGGTTAGATAAAATGGGAGAAATAAAATGAAAATTAGCCAGTTAACTTGTGAATATAAAAAAAATCCACTAGGAATTGATAAAAAAAACCCAAGAATAAGTTGGAAATTAAATTCAAAACATCGTGGAATAATTCAAACAGCTTATCAAGTTCAAGTATCAACACTTGAAAATTTTGAAGAGATTATATGGGATACAAAAAAAGTTAATTTAGAACAATCACTACATATTGTATATGAAGGGGAAGAATTAAAGTCAGAAACAAGATATTTCTATCGCGTAAAAGTCTGGGGGAATTTTCTAGAAGAATCAGATTGGAGTGAGATTTCTTGGTTTGAAACAGCCTTTTTACAACAATCAGACTGGAAAGCAAAATGGATCAGTCATAACTTAGAGAAATTTGATAAGTTAAAAGAACCAGTTTCACTTTTTAGAAAAGAATTCAAAGTAAAATCAACTATTAAGTCAGCACGTATCTATACAACAAGTGCTGGACTTTATGAGTTGCAATTAAATGGTAAAGTCGTGAGTGAAGATTTACTATTACCAGGTTGGACAAGTTATCATAAGAGATTACAATATCAAACTTATGATGTGACAGAATTATTAGCTGAGAATAATGCAATTGCTGTAATGTTAGCAGATGGTTGGTTTAAAGGGGATTTATCTTGGGAAGAAACACGACATCATTATGGAGATAAGAGGGGAGTTCTTCTTCAACTACATGTTAGTTATGAAGATGGGACAAAAGATATTGTTATAACAGATGAGTCATGGAAGGCAACAACTGGACCGATACTTTATTCAGAACTTTATCATGGAGAAATATATGATGCTCGTCTTGAGAAGGAGGGTTGGTCTAGTGTAGGATTTAGTGATGCTAATTGGGATTCAACAAGTGAGTATGATTTTAACTTAAATAATCTAATTGCACAGGAAAATGTAGCAACTCGTGTCAGAGAAATTCTACAACCTATTGATATCAGTACTACTCCCAAAGGAGATACTGTCATTGATATGGGGCAGAATATGGTTGGTCGTATGAGATTTAAAGTTTCAGTAGCTGCTGGAGTAAAGATTAGACTAAGTCATGCTGAAATAATGGATAAAGAGGGTGAAATATATTTTGCTAACTTACGAAATGCCAAACAAATTGTGGAGTATATCGCAAAAGGTGAAGGAGAAGAAGAATACAGCCCACACTTTACTTTCCAAGGTTTTCGTTATGTAAAAGTAGAAGGGATTCCCAAAGATGAAATTCAAGGAAATTTTATAGCTGAAGTAATTCATTCTGATATGGAGAAAACAGGAGAATTTGAAAGCTCTAATGCAATGGTCAATAAATTACAAGAAAATATTTGTTGGGGGCAGCGGGGTAATTTTGTTGATGTACCAACAGATTGTCCTCAACGTGATGAAAGGCTTGGATGGACAGGCGATGCACAAGTATTTATAAGGACAGCTTTGTTTAACTACCATGGAGGAGCATTCTTTACGAAATGGCTACATGATTTAAAGGCAGACCAACTTCCGAATGGTGGAGTACCATTTGTTATTCCTCAAGTTGTTGATGGAGATTCATCATCAGCCTGGGGAGATGCAGCAGTAGTATGTCCTTGGGTCACTTATTTACAATATAATGATGAGCAATTATTGAGAGAGCAGTATCCAAGTATGAAATCTTGGATTGGATATATTCGTGTACAAGGAGAGAATGAGTTTACTTGGGATACAGGATTTCATTTTGGTGACTGGCTTGGTTTAGATTCTAGAGAAGATACCTACTTTGGTGCAACTCCAGATTCATTAATTGCAACGGCATTTTATGCTTATTCTACAAGTTTGTTAGTAAAAGCTGCTAAAGTACTAAATAAAGTAGAAGATGTGAAAGAATATACAAATCTATATGAGAATATAAAAGAACAATTTAGAAGAGAATATATTACACAAAATGGTCGACTTGCATCATCAACACAAACTGCACATGTATTGACCTTAATGTTTGATTTAGTTGAAGCTGATGTAAAAGAAAGAATTGCAAAAGATTTAAATGCATTAGTATTAGATAATGATTACCATCTGACAACAGGTTTTGTTGGTACACCATATCTAAACCTAGTTCTCTCGCAAAATGGTTACCATGATACAGCGGTAAAATTATTACTTCAAAAAACATATCCTTCTTGGTTATATTCTGTAAGTAAGGGAGCAACAACAATTTGGGAGCATTGGGATGGAATCAAAGAAGATGGAAGTTTCTGGAATGATGATATGAATTCGTATAATCACTATGCGTATGGTGCTGTTGGTGAATGGATGTATCGTATTCTTGCGGGTCTTGATATGGATGAAGCAGCTCCGGCTTATAAAAAAATAAAAATTAAACCATATATTACAACTGAAGAATTTGACTTTGTTAAAGCCAGTCATGAGTCAGAATATGGGACTATTTTTTCAGGTTGGAAAGTAAATGCTGAAGAAGTTGAAGTGACTGTTGAAATACCAGTAAATACGAGAGCAACTGTTTATCTCCCCAATGCACAATTGGCAGATGTAAAAGAAAGTGATGGAGCATTATCTTTGGCTAAAGGAATAAATAATTTTGTTCAAGAAGGAAAAAATGTAAGAATAATGATTGGATCGGGTAAATATGTCTTTACTTATCGTAGTACAGAATTATTTACAAAAGAATTTACAGCAGATACTAAATTGATTGACCTATTAATTGATAAAGAGGCTACAATAATTGCTGAGAAGTATGTGCCAGGAGTTTCAAATCCACAAAGTCAGTTTGCAAAATTTAAAGCTTATCCGATAAGTGTATTTCATACATTTCCTTTATCTTTATTATCAGATGAGGTATTGACAGCATTTATAACTGAGTTGAATTGTAACTAATAAAAAAGTTGATTTCTTAAAATGAAATCAACTTTTTTTGATTATAAAGAAATAAAAAATAATTTTAGTAAAAAAAATATAATTTTAGTAAAAATATTAAACTAAGATAAAAAATAAAAAGGTAAAATAAGAGTGTTGTTGAAAACGAATACATTATTATATAGAGAAAGGGAAAGTCATTATAATTATTTTATGAAAAGAAGTAAAAAAACTAAAAAATCTAGATTATAAAGTTCTTAAAAAGAAATTAACTTTTTGAATTATAATAAAAGAAAAATAATTTTAGTAAAAGGAATATAATTTTAGTAAAAGGAATATAATTTTAGTAAAAATATTAAACTAAGATAAAAAATAAAAAGGTAGAATAAGAGTATTGTTGAAAACGAATACATTATTATATAAAGAAAGGAGAAGTCATTATAATTATTTTATGAAGAGGAGTGAAAAACTAAAAAAGCTAGATTATAAAGTTCCTGGAGCAAAAAAAAAGCGTGTGATTATACATGCAGATATTGCTTGTGAAGTGGATGATCAATTTGCATTGGTACATCATTTACTGACACCATGTGAAGAAGTACTAGGGATTATTGCCAGTCACTTTGAATGGAAATTTAGAAATATTGAAGGACTTAAGTCGAGGCGTTTTACTTCTATGGAAAAAAGTTATGCTGAAGGAAAAAAACTTCTTGAATTAATGGAAATTGATGATGTTCCTCTACTTAAAGGAGCTAAGGATGCAATTTTAGATAAGGGAAATTTACCTGAAAGTCCAGGAGCTGATTTTATCATTCAAGAATCCTTGAAAAAAATAGAAGAGCCTTTATATGTTGTTTTACAAGGAGCATTAACAGATTTAGCAATTGCTTACTTAAAAGAACCTAGAATTATTTATAATGTTATTGCAATTTGGATTGGAGGAGCAGCTTATCCAGAAGGTGGACAGGAGTCTAATCTTCAAGAAGATGTTTATGCAGCACAAGTTTTATTTTCATCTGAAATTTCAATTTGGCAAATTCCGATTAATTGTTATGCGAAGAGTTATATTTCTTTTTCAGAGTTGGTACGGAAAGTAAAAATATGTGGGAAAATAGGCACTTATTTATTTGAGAAAATGTTTGCCTTGAATGACTGGTATGGTAAGGTAGCTCCTCAATCAGACTTTCCTCATGGTGAGGTTTGGTTGTTAGGAGACCAGTCAACGGTTAGTGCTTTATTAGAAAGTTCGACAGGAAAAGATATCAGTATTCGAAAAGCACCTAAGATTAATGATGATATGACTTACGGAGAAGAAGTTGATACTAAAAAAATTATTATTTTTAATAGTGTAGATAGAAGGATGCTATTTGATGATTTTTTTGCAAAAATTTGGTTGTGTTATAAAAATTAAAAAATAAAAGGAGAAGAAATGTCTGAAATAATAGAAAATAATAAAAGAAAAGAAACAAAAGAAACAAAAGAAAAAAATAGTTGGGGTAAATTACTCCTTTATCAATCACGTATGATTTCAAGCTCTATTAATGTTATGATGATGGGCTTTGTTATGATTTACTGTACAGATACTCTAGGATTATCAGCTGCTTTAGTAAGTACGATTTTACTATCAACAAAAATTATTGATGGAGTTACAGATGTTTTTGCTGGGAATATCGTAGATAATACAAATACTAAGTTAGGACGAGCTCGTCCTTATGAACTTTTTGTTGTTGCTCTTTGGTTTTGTACTTGGCTATTATTTAGTACACCTGTTGGCTGGTCAACAATAATAAAGATTGTTTGGGTATTTGTTCTCTACTCACTTATAAATGCAGTTTGTACAACTTTCTTGAACGCTAATCAGGTGACTTATCTCCTACGTGCTTTTAAGACAGAAAAAGAACATGTCTTTATAACCTCTATCGGTGCGGCTATTCCTATTGTTGGTGCAATTTTCTTTAATATTTTATTTCCAATAACAATGGGGAAAATTGCAACTTCTGCTGCAGGTTGGAGTCAATTAGTTGCAATGTGGGCACTTCCATTGGCATTCTTTGGATTGATTCGATTTTTCACAATGAAGGAAAAGTATAACTTGACAAAGGAAGCTGAAAAAGAAGAAAAAGTGTCACTTAAAGAAAGCTTATTCATAATTAAAAAAAATAAATTTTTATTGATTATTGCTTTGATGGGATTTATTGTTAACTTTAGCTCAAATATGGGAGTGAATGTTTACTACTTTACTTATATTGTTGGAGATGTTGGTATGATGGGACTTATTGCTGCTGCGACATTTATTACACTTCCTGCTCTCTTTATTTTACCTAAACTCATCAGTAAGTTTTCTGTAGCAAAGCTTTGTCAATATGGCTTATTTTTAACAGCATTTGGTTGGGGTCTTCAGTTCTTTGCAGGAAGTAATATTGTGATGCTTATGATTTGTGCACTCATTCAAGGACTTGGTAATATCCCAGCAACGTTGATTATTTGACTCTTAATTTTTGACTGTGCGGAGTATAATGAATGGACAGGTGGTAAACGTCTTGAAGGAAGTATGAGCAGTATCAATGGCTTATTTGGAAAAGTGGGAGCAGCTTTAGGAGCAGCAGTCTTAGGTTATGTTTTGACTTTTAGTGGTTATGTAGGTGGAGCAGAGACACTTTCGTCTACAGCTTTGACAACGATTAAACTTATGTTCTCAATTGTTCCAATGATTTTATATATTTTATCGGGTATTACTTTCTCTTTTTATAAGTTAGATAAGATGTTACCTACGATTAAAAAAGAGCTTAAAGAAAGAAGAGATTTAAAGATTTAATTAAAAAAAAACTTAAGTTTAGATAACTATAAATAAGATACGTGAATATTATTATTTATGTATTTGCTATGAAATTTAAGAAAGTAGGTAACTAATGATAAAAAAAGAAATTTATAATGCCATTGAAGAATTAAAGAACTATAAGCCATTTATTGATAAAGATGAATGGCAAACAAGAGAGTTAAAAACTGGAGAGAGTTTAGATTTTAGAAATGTACATGGAGGCTTTGAAGAAACGAATATTAAATTTTCTTTCTGCTTTCCAAAAAAAGAAGTATTTAAAGAGAGATTCTTTCATTTTGTATCACCTTTTCCAGGACCAGATGAGGAGTTGGCATCTTTTAATTTGAAAGATGAAAATGATAAAATTGCTTTTGCTATTTCACACGGTGCTTACTATGTAGAGACAAATATGGGAAGCCAGCAAGTGTTTGCACCACTTGCAGATCCGAGTATCCAATATAAAAGTAGTGCCTTGGCTGCAGAATATTCTCGAATTGTAGCTAAAGAGATGTATGATTGTCAACGCCCAGTAGGGATTATCTACGGTGGAAGTGGTGGTGGATTTAAGTCTATTGGTTGTATTGAAAATACCAATGCTTTTGATGGTGCAGTACCTTACATCATTGGTTCACCAATGGCTATGCCAAACTGTCATACCTCACGTGTTCATGCCATGCGAGTACTTAGAAATGTGATGCCAGATATTCGAGAGGCTTTAGAGCCAGGAGGGTCAGGAGATGTCTATGCAACTTTAAATGAGGAAGAAAAGGCTGCCTTAAAAGAAGTGACCTTGATGGGAATGCCACTAAAATCTTGGCTTTGGGAGACAATGGATTCAGGAGCACTTCCTGTATTGGCACCTTCAGTAGAGCAAACAAACCCTCAATATTTTATTGATTTCTGGGAGAAAGAAGGATTTTTAGGAGCAGTTGAAGGTGGAACAGCACAGAAAGATAGAATAAAATTTTTAACAAAAGTAAAAGAAGTATTTATTCAAAAAGACTTAGATGAATCTGTCCAAGTTCATGCAGTTAATGGTGCGGATGAGTCATTTAAAAAAATGATGAAAACGGGAGATAATTGTTACTTAGAGCTTGAAGAGGTGCCAACTGGTGAAAATCTTTATCTGGAAGGAACAAAAATAAATATTAAGACTGGAGCAGCGGTTGGAAGTTCTCTTACTCTTGGAAAGATTATAGGAAAAACAGTTCAAGTTGGTCCAACCTTTGGTGTCATAAGTATTACAGATATTTTAGAAAAAATCCAAGCTGGAGATGAGTTGGAAATTGATAACTCCAACTATATTGCGATTCAAACTCTTCATCGTCATATATGTCCCCCGAAAGACTATAAGGCTTGGGATCAATTTAGGGATGATAAAGGAGATCCTATTTATCCTCAAGTTGAAAATCATATCAGTCTTGACTTTGCAGTGTCAGCTTCAGGAGCTGTTCAGGATGGAAATATTCAAGGTAAGGTTATTGTTGTCGCATCTGTTCATGATGAATCAGCTTATCCTTGGCAACCTGATTGGTATCGAAATGCAGTTAATTCTGTTATTGATAAGGAAGAGGAGATGTTTAGATTATGGTATGTAGAAAATAGTCTGCATGATGACCGTGAAGAAACAGTAGATGAACTACACTTTACTTCTTATACAGGAGTATTACGCCAAGCGATTCTTGATATGGCTGACTGGATTCAAAAAGATATTGCTCCACGTAAAAGTTCTAACTATGAGGTTAATGTAGGCGAGATTATCCTAGAAAAAGATATCAGCAATAGAAATGCTCTCCAACACGTTGTTAAACTTACTGCAAATGGTGAAAATGTTATTCGTACAAAAGTTGGTGAGTTGATTCACTTTGAAGCTGTCACTGAATTCCCTCTAGAGTCTGGAAAAGTAACTTTTGTGGAGTGGAGCTTTGAGTCTGAGCAAGATTTTCCAATTCAATCAAACTTTAAGGAAAAGTCTGGAAAAGTAATTTCTAACTATGATTATGCCTATAAAGAAAAAGGAACTTATTTTGCAGTTGTCAGAGTAAAGGCAGAGCGTCATGGAAATAAAGAAGATATCTTTACACAAATGAAAAGTATCGATCGAGTGAGAGTTATTGTAGAATAAAAAAAGAATAGGTAGATGTATTCGTGTGATCTACCTGTTCTTTGTGTAAAAATTAGGAAAAAATTATGGCTAAAAGATATATGAATATTGACTTAACAGCTGAAGAACGTGCAGAATTATTACTTGCAGAGTTAAGTGTTGAAGAGAAGATGGGACAAGTGGTCTGTCACTTACCAAATGACCATAGTAATTATGAAAAAATAAAAGAAGATAATCCAAATGGTTGTGGGATGATTAGTTGCCTTGAAATGCGTACTTTAGAAACAATTGAAGAAGTAGTTCAATTTCAAAAAGAAGTACAAATGCTTGTTATGGATATGAGTGAGCATAATATTCCTGCAATATTCCATATGGAAGGATTATGTGGTGGTTTTTTCCAAGGAGCAACAAGCTTTCCATCAGGAATTGGGCGTGCTTCAACTTGGAATCCAGAACTAGAAGAAGAAATTGGACGTATTGTTGGGAGGGAAGAAAGAATGATTGGTGTGACTCAAACATTTGCACCAGTACTAGATATTTCAAGAGATTCAAGAATGGGGAGACAAGGTGAAACTTATGGTGAAGACCCAGTACTTGCTGCTGCACTAGGTTCTGCATTCACAAGAGGTCTTCAAGATGAAGAAGATACAATCACTGGACTAAAAACAGATGCTGTTGCAAAGCATTTCTTAGGCTTTCATGCAGCATTTGGTGGAATTCATGGAGGAGACTGCGATATATCTGAACGTCAATTAAGAGAAATATATGGTAAACCATTTCAAGCTGCTATTTCAGAATCAGGCTTGAAAGGAATTATGCCTTGTTATAACTCTATAAATGGACAGGCCGTATCTGCTAATAAAGAAATTATGACAAATATGTTACGTGGAGAAATGGGCTTTGAAGGTTTGACGGTTTCTGATTATTGTGCAGTAATGAATATTGTGACAGTACAACATGGTGCTGAGAACTTCACAGAAGCTGGACTTCTATCGATGGATGCTGGTATGGATGCAGAGTTACACTTTAAGAAGACTTTTAATGATGAGTTAGCAGAATGGTTCAGGTCAGGTAAGGCAGATATAGAAATTCTAAATACAGCAGTAAGAAGAATTTTAACTGCTAAATTCCGTATGGGATTATTTGAGAATCCTTTTGCTCAATCATCAGAAGTAATTAAAACTGTTGTTGGAAAGAAAGCACATAAGGAAGTAACGAAGCAATCAGCATTAGAATCGCTGATATTATTGAAAAATGAGAATAATGTATTACCGATTTCAAATAAAGTAAAGAAAATTACCGTTGTCGGCTATTTGGCATCAACTGCTAAAATTATGTATGGCGGTTATACTCACTTTAGCATGGCTGAAGTGATGCATGCAGTCACAAATACAATGGCAGGTGTTCAATCTGAGAAGGATCCGAATAAAATGACAACTATTCCAGGAACGCAAATTGAAGAGGATACTGGTATTTTTGATAAAGTACTCTACCTACAAAATCCTGAAGCCAAAAGCTTGTACGAACAAATCAAAGAAGAATTCCCAAATGCTGAAGTAGACTACTCTTTCGGATTCCACTTTGCAGGTGATGATATGTCAAAGCACGATGCGGCACTTGAGAGTTGTAAAGATGCAGATATTGTAATCCTTGCACTTGGTGGTAAACATGGTGTAGGTTCAATAGCATCAATGGGTGAAGGAATTGATAGTACAGATATCAACTTACCAATTTGCCAAGATACTTTCATTGAGAAAGTTGCTAAATTAAATAAACCACTTGTTGGGGTACACTTTAATGGACGTCCAATTTCAAGTGATGTTGCTGATAAATATTTAGATGCAATTCTTGAGGCATGGAATCCGTCAGAGGCTGGTTCTGAGGCAATTGTTTCAGTACTGAAAGGTGACTATAACCCAGGTGGTAAACTTCCAGTAAGTATTGCACGTGTAGGTGGACAAATTCCTATTTATTATAACCATCCATATGGATCATGTTATAACCAAGGGGATAGTATCTCATTCCCTGATTATGTAGATATGCCACATACACCAAGATATTACTTCGGACATGGTTTATCATATACAAGCTTTGAATATTTAAATCTACAACTAGAAAATAAAGAACTACATGCAAATGAAACATTGCTTGTAAGTGTAGATATTACAAATACAGGTAATGTGAAAGGTGAAGAAGTAGTTCAATTGTACATAAAAGATTTATTTGCAAGTATGACAAGACCTGTACAAGAACTTGCAGGATTTAAACGAATTATACTTGAACCAGGAGAAACAAAAAATCTTACATTTAATGTGAAACTTAGCCAATTAGCATTCTTAGATAGAACAATGCAGTGGAAAGTTGAATCAGGAGAAGTTGAAATTCAAATAGGTAGTTCTTCATATGACATTAGATTGACAGACAGTTATAAAGTGCTAGATAATGAGTATGTAGATGGAAAGAATCGTGGATTCTATGCAGCGGTTGTTGTTAAATAAAAAAATTTTAGGAGAAGCGAATAATGAAAAGAGCAGATTTACTAAAAAAATTAGATTTTACAGTAGCAGAATCAAAAAAGAAACGTGTGATTATTTCTTCAGATATTAATAATGAAGCAGATGACCATTTTGCAGTAATGCATCATTTATTAACACCTAGTACAGATGTGCGAGGAATTGTTGCTTCTCATTATGAGTGGACACCTAGAATGTTTGAAGAGAAAGCAAAAGATCCAGTAATGGCAGATATGTTACAAGATGATTTTGTAAAACAATTATTTGCATTACGTGGAAATACAGTTAACTTATCTTATGAAGTTGGAGATAAATTACTAAAACTAGCTAATATTGATGATGTATCATTATTTAGAGGTTCTAACTATGAAATTCAAGATTTGAATAATTTACCGCAAAGTGAAGGAGTAGATTTCATCATTGAAGAGGCAATGAGAGAGGATGATAGGCCCTTATATATTGCAATTCTTGGTAGTATTACAGATCTTGCAGTAGCTTATTTGAAAGAACCTAAAATTGCTGAGAAATTAACTGCAATTTGGATTGGTGGAGGAGAATATCCAGTTGGAGAAGGTGAATTTAACTTAATTCAAGATGTTACAGCTG
>JBKECB010000062.1:0-5700 GCA_047974165.1 Lactovum sp. | reverse complement strand
TTGGACGTGCCCAAATAAATTTAATTACGTTTACTGTCAAAGTCAATAAAATAATATAAATAAGTGACAAAACTGCTATCTTACGATAATACTTATAGTCCTCATCCTTAATCTTAGTCATTAAGAAGAAGAGTGTCACAGCTAAAAGGAGTCCTAGAACTATACTAATGACATACATCAAAGGAGTCACTGTTCCATGAGAATTTCCTCCTTCAGGAAATAAGTATCTGGCAAATCCTGAAAAGACCATAAATGAGAAGAAGACTAATCCTAAGCCATTTAAGATTATCTGTATCCATTTTTTTGCTCCAGTCTTTCGATAGCCAAAGTTAGTAAAGAAGGCAAAAACTACTGCTGGAACAAGTGAAAAGGCAAATTCTCCAAAAATTTCAAAGAAACGATAATAGGAATGAATAATCAGATTCTGATTAATTTTATCCTGCCACTCTGAAATCTGTAAGTCAAAAAATGTGCCCACTAACATCAAGAGTAAAATCGGAACAAACCAGTAATATATTTTTTTCATAAATCCCCTTTAAAATTAACTTAAATCTTCTCCATTTGAAGCAATAACTTTTTTATACCAGTAAAAGCTATCTTTAGGATAACGTTTCAGACTACCTTTTCCTAAGTCATCCATATCCACATAAATAAAGCCATAACGTTTCTTCATCTCACCCGTTCCAGCACTGACTAAATCAATACAGCCCCACATGGTGTAAGCAATCAGTTCTACGCCGTCTTCATTGATTGCTTTTTCCATTTGCTTGATGTGCTGACGCAGATAATCTATACGGTAGTCATCATGAACTGTATTATCAACAAACTCATCATTAAAGCCAAGTCCATTTTCAACCACCATCAATGGGATTTGGTAACGACCATAGACTTCATTTAGATAATAGCGTAATCCCTTAGGATCAATTTGCCAGCCCCATTCATTAGCTTCTAAATATGGATTTTTTAGTCCCATGGCTAGATTACCACCAGTTTCAGCAAACTCAGGATTTTCACTTCGACAGTTTGTAGAATAATAGCTGAAGGAATAGAAATCAACAACTCCTGCTTTTAGAGTTTCTTTGTCTCCCTCTAAAATATCAAATTTAATCTGATGATTTTCAAAATATTTCTTAGCAAAGCTTGGGTAATCTCCTCTGACATGCACATCACCGCAAAGGAAATTCATCATCTTCATTGAATTTTGATTTAAAAGGACATCATCAGGATGACAAGTTCTTGGATAGGAAGTCATTCCTGCAATCATACAGCCAACTTTATTTTCAGGATTAATCTCATGAGCTAAGATTACTGCCTTTGCACTGGCTACAAACATATGATGAAGGGCTTGATAATTTAAAGACATATCATGATCTTTATTGCCTCCAAATTTCATTTCGTAATCTGTTGGCTTTCCTGCAGCCATATGATAGCCAAATGGTAAAGTCATAAAATTAATCTCATTAAAGGTTAGCCAATACTTGACAAGGTCTTTGTATTCTGTAAATAAAACTTGACAAAGACGCATGAAATGCTCAATCATCTCACGAGATGCCCAAGCTCCTATTTTTTCATAGAGAGAATAAGGGTTTTCAAAGTGATTAATGGTTACTAAAGGTTCAATACCATACTTTTTACATTCCTCAAATACAGAGCGATAATAATCAACACCTGCTTGATTTGGCTCTTTCTCTTCTCCAGTAGGAAAAATACGTGACCATGAAATACTCATGCGATAAATACCAAATCCCATCTCTGCAAACATGGCAATATCTTCTTTATAATATGTATACATATCAATTGCCTTATGACTTGGATAATAATTTTCATCAGATAAGACTGTTGTAAAACGCCGGGCAACTGTATGAGAGCCATTCGTTACATGGTCAGAATTTGACAGACCACGACCTCCTTGGTCCCATCCACCTTCAGCCTGATTGGCAGCTGTAGCACCGCCCCATAAAAAATCTTTTGGAAATCCCATTTATATTTACCTTCTTTCTTTTATAATTCCTTAGCATTTGAGGCAATTACTTGCTTATACCAGTCAAATGATTTTTTCTTTGAACGTTTCAAACTTCCATTACCTTCATCATCTTGATCAACATAGATAAAGCCATAGCGTTTGGACATCTCAGAAGTACTTGCTGCAATCAGATCAATACAGCCCCAAGAGGTATAGCCTAATAAATCAACACCTTCATCAACTGCCTGACGCATTTCTTTAATGTGTTCATGCATATAGTTAATCCGATAATCATCATTTACAGAGCCATCTTCCTCTAATTTATCATAAGCACCAAGTCCATTTTCTACAATAAACAAAGGCAATTGATAACGGTCATACATCTTATGTAATGTTGTCCGTAAGCCTACAGGATCAATCTGCCAACCCCAGTCACTGGCTTCAAGATAAGGATTAGAAATGCCTGAGAAGAAATTTCCCTTAGTCATTTTTTTATCTTCTTGTCCACTAGCCACCATGGTCATATAATAGCTAAAGGAAATAAAATCAACTGGATTTTTAAGTAAAAGCTCCTCATCTCCTTCTTCCATTTGGATATGAATATTATTTTCTTTAAAATAGCTCAATTTATAACTTGGATAGTAGCCTCGTGCTTGGACATCAGTAAAGAAAAGATTATTTTGCTCTAACTTTAAAGCCTCAAGTACATCTAATGGATGACAAGTTTCTGGATAAACTTCCATACGGGCGAGCATACAACCGATCAAAGCATTTGGAATAATCTCATGGCAAGCTTTCACAGCTTTTGCACTCGCAACAAACTGATGGTGCAAAGCTTGATAAACTGCTTCTTCTTTATTTTCAACTTCATCAATCAAAATACCTGAACCAATATAGGGTGAAAACTCTGACACATTAATTTCGTTAAAAGTCAGCCAATACTTCACTTGATTTTTATAACGTGCGAAAACTGTTTTTGCATAATTTTCAAAATAATTAACCAGACGGCGATCTACCCATCCATTGTATTCTTTTACCAGATGAAGTGGCATCTCATAATGAGAAAGTGTAACTAAAGGTTCAATATTATATTTCTTTAGTTCGGCAAAAACATTATCATAAAACTTTAAGCCTTCTTCATTTGGCAAAGTTTCATCTCCTTTTGGGAAAATACGTGGCCAAGAAATCGACATACGGAAAACTTTAAAACCCATTTCTGCAAAAAGTGCAATATCTTCTTTATAAGTATGATAGAAGTCAATACCACGACGCTTAGGGAAATTTCCTTCATCTCCTTGAGCAAGAAGATTTTCAAGCTCCTCTTTACTTTTAACATCCATTTCTATCATAGCTGTTCGTTCTTCTTTTGGAACAAACTTTACCATATCAAAGATAGATAATCCTTTTCCACCTTCATTATAGGCACCTTCTAGCTGATTTGCAGCTGTTGCACCACCCCATAAAAAATCTTTTGAAAAACCCATATTCACCTCTATTTCTTATTTTATTTAAAAGAGAAAGAATAAAAAATTTATTTATCAACTCTTTATTCTTCTCTTTATTTATTCTTCTCTTTATTCTAATTCTTCTCCATTAGAAGCAATCACTTTTTTATACCATTCAAAAGAATCTTTTTTCTTTCTTTCTAAACTACCCTTACCTTCATTATCTAAATCTACATAAACAAATCCATAACGTTTTTCCATTTCAACTGTTCCTGCACTGACTAAGTCCATAGCTGTCCATGGTGCATAAGCAAGAAGATCTACTCCATCTTTAACTGCCTCTTTCATTTGCTTTACATGTTGACGAAGGTAGTCAATACGATAATTATCATGGATAGATCCATCTTCTTCAACTTTATCATAGGCACCTAGACCATTTTCAACAATCATTAATGGAATTTGATATTTATTATACATATAATTTAATGAAGTTCTTAGACCTTGAGGATCAATTTGCCAGCCCCAGTCTGAAGCTTTCAGATAAGGATTTTTCACTCCAAACATCATATTTCCAGCAGTCATATCCTTACCTTCACCACTAGAGGTCACACTACTCATATAGTAACTAAAAGATAAGAAGTCTACTTTTCCTGCTTTTAGAATCTCTTCATCTCCTTCTTCGATAGGAAGGACAACATTATTTTCGGCAAAGAAACGTTGAGCATAGTAAGGATATGCACCACGAACCTGAACATCTGAGAAGAGTTCACTTGGCCATTGACTCAATCTTACTTTTTCTGTGTCACTTGGGTGACAAGTTTCTGGATAAGTAATACCTAAGCCACCTGCTAGCATCATTCCAATTTTAGCTTCAGGATCAATCTCATGACACATTTTTACTGCTGTTGCTGCAGCAATAAACTGATGATGAGCTTTTGTGTAAGCTACTTGATATCCTTTTCCACTCTTATCAAATATAGCAAAGAATGACAAGCTATTAATTTCATTAAAGGTTGTATAATACTTAATCTTTCCTTTAAAACTTTCAAATACAACCTTACAAAAACGAGTGAAAAATTCAACTAATTTTCGATTCTCCCAACCACCATATTCTTCTATAAGATGAATTGGAGTATCATAATGATTAAGTGTAATAATAGGCTCAATATTATGTTTTAATAACTCATCAATATAATCAATATAATGTTGTAAGCCTGCTTGATTTACTTCAGTTTCATCTCCGTTAGGAAATAAACGTGTCCACATAATTGAAGTCCTTAAACAACTAAATCCCATCTCTGCAAAAAGAGCAATATCTTCCTTATAGCGATTATAATGATCGACTGCTCCACGATAAGGATAATATGTCCCTTCCTTTTCTTCAAAAGATGTCTTATGGAAATCATCTAAGCTCATCTCAGACATTGGAACATTTCCTTTACATTCTTTAAAATCATGATCACTTAAGCCTTTACCATCTTGATTATAAGCTCCTTCAACCTGATTGGCAGCCATTGCACCACCCCATAAAAATCCTTTAGGAAATCCTTTTACTTCTTCAAAATTCATTCTTCTCTCCTTATCATAATTTATTTTATTAGCCTAGTCTTCCACTACTGATTGTTCTTTCTCATAAAGTTGCTTATCATATGCTTTTAAGAAAGGATAATAAATAGCTAAAGTAACTCCTATCATTGCAAAGGCAAATAAGACATTAATAATACTACCCGTTGTAATAAATTCACTCACTCCAATCGGCATGACTGATCCTAAAGCTACAAATCCTGGTCTTAATATCCCTAAACTATAGAAAATATGAGCTAAAATCATAGGTACAATCATTGAAAGTAAAAATGGAATTGCAAGAAAAGCATTATACATAATTGGAAAACCAAAGATAATAGGTTCATTAATATTGAAGAAACCTGGACCAATCGCTGCTTTTGATACTGCTCTAAGCTGTTCTGACTTTGCTTTCATTCCTAAAATAGCTAAAGCAAATGTATTTCCAGTGCCACCTGCACAGGCCATCATTCCAAATAATGTTACAGGATAATAAACAAGAGCTTCAACACCACCTGCTTGATAAGCTTCAGCATTAGCTGTTGCAGCTTGCATCATTAATGGCATCAATACAACAACAACCATCATTGTTCCATGAATACCAAAAATCCACATCATACCCGCAATTAAACCTAAGGCAAGCATTCCCCAGAATCCTGTAAAAGGTGAGAGGATAATTGAGAAGATTGCAGTAATTAAAGTGGGTAAATTCATTGCTGTACCAAAAGC
>JBKECB010000021.1:0-20395 GCA_047974165.1 Lactovum sp. | reverse complement strand
CTTGGATAAGGCTTGCAAAGTCAGGCAAGGGAGCAGTTGCAGATTTTGAAATTTCTATTTGTTTCAGTAAGTCCACGTGGAAAGTTCCAGTCTGTGCACTGAGATTTGCTCCAGAGAGTTCAGAAAAGCTCTTGGCATTTGCAAAGTCACTGTCTTTGTTGACAACGACGACCATGTTGATATTGTCCTCATGATAAGCCTCTGTAAAGTCAATCTGTTCTTTACGTTCATCTGTAGGACTCATTCCAGCGATGATGCCGTCAATACTTCCAGACTGTACAGCAGGTATTAATCCATCCCAGGCAATTTTTTTAATTTCGAGCTCTACTTCTAACTCATCTGCTAAAGCTTCAGCCATTCGAACATCGTAGCCATCAGCATAAGCCTCAGAACCTGAGATTTGATACGCAAAGTCACTGGCATTTTTTTTATTTGTCGTCCAGTTATAAGGAGCATAGTCTGCCTCCATCCCGATGGTTAAGACGCCGTCAGCAAGTGGATCATTGCTTTTATTTTCAGACTTATTTTCTGCACATCCTACGAGTAAAAAAGCTGTAGCTAAAGCCAGTAATGAAAACCTAAATTTTCTGTTCATGTTGCCTCCTAAAAAATTTTATTTTGGCATAAATAGAAAAAGGTAGCAAAGAAGGCTACCTTTTAATTATAGTCATTTACATTCCTTATAATTAATAGCGCCTCCACAGGAAAATATCTGTGGGAGTATCCGTCCTCTTAGTAACGTATACCAGAAAATTAATTGCCAATTAATTTCTTCGGCTCTATATCCCTTTTGATCAACGTCATCGTAATTGGCTTACTCTGTTGATTGACTTATGATATAAAGCAACCTCTATTTATACTTGAGGGTTAGTCTATCATATTTCAGAAAAGCTGTCAAGTATTTTACGAAATTTTCAGAAAATATTATTTTTTATTGACAAGTCAAAAAGAATAGTGTAAAATAACTTTAACAATAAATATTAAATAAGTTGAGCGGAAAAGTAGTGATTACTGTTAGCCTAGAGAGCCTGTATTTGAGTGAAAGCAGGACTGACACTATGAATGAAAATGACCCGTGATTAGCTTGAGTGAGAGTGATTGAACTCAAGTCGGATTAGTTCTCGTTATTGAACTGCACATTAAAGGATTATAAATTTTTCTGCAGGAGATTTGTAAATGATAGAGATGTGACAGAGGTGTTTTTAAGAAAACACGAAGCAGAATGGTAACACGATTATAACTCGTTTCTGAAATATCATAAGATATTTTGGGAGTGAGATTTTTTATTTGTTGTGAAAAAAGGAAAAGACGAATATTCAAAGAATTAAAAATAAAAGTTTTTATGAGCTTGAAAAATTTAAATTTTCCTATGATAAAATGAAAAAAAAGGAGGAAAAATGTGTGTATTTTGTGATATTGTAACAGGAAAAAGCCAATCAATTCAAATCTTAGAAGGAAACTATTGTAAAGTAATTTATGATATTAATCCAATAAGTCCAGGTCATAGTTTAGTGATTAGTAAAGAGCATTATTCAGAATTAAAAGAAGTTCCAGATGAAGAAATTCTTGAAATGATGCAAATGGTAAAGAAAATTTATCCAGTGCTTGTTTCTGTTTATCAAGCAGATGGACTTAGTCTGATTGAAAATTATGGTTATCTTCAAGAAATTAAGCATACTCATTTTCACCTTATCCCTTTATTTAAAGAAAGTCCAAATTTTGAAATTCATCGAACAGGAAGGCTTGAGAAAAGTAAATTAAAGCTTGTAGAGTTAAAAAAAGAACTTGGATTAAATTGATAAAAAGAAGGAGATTGATATGAATAACTTATTACTTTTACAAAGTGATTTTGGATTGGCAGATGGTGCAGTTGCAGTGATGTATGGAGTCTCAAAGCAAGTCTCGCCTAAATTAGAGATTTATAATCTGACTCATGATATTCCGCCTTTTAATATCTGGGAAGGATCTTATCGCCTTTTCCAGACGATTAAGTTTTGGCCTATAGGGACTACTTTTGTTTCAGTTGTAGATCCAGGTGTAGGCTCCTCTCGTCAGTCGGTGGTTTGTGAAACAGAAAATGGCTCTTATATCGTAACGCCTAATAATGGGAGTCTGACTCATATTCATAACTTTATCGGAATTAAAGAAATTCGTCTGATTGATGAAAGTAAACATCGTCTTAAAGGAAGTGCAGAGTCACATACTTTTCATGGACGAGATATTTATGCTTATACTGGTGCAAAACTTGCTAGTGGAAAGATTTGTTTTGAGGAAGTGGGTGAAAAACTTCCTTTAACAGATATTGTTTTATTAAAAACTGAAGAAGTTAATGTTTCAAAAGGACAAGTGACAGGTGCCATTGATGTTTTAGATAATCGCTTTGGCTCGCTTTGGACCAATATCTCAAAAGTAGAGTTTGTAAAGGCAGGTTTTAACTATGATGATCAGATTCAAATGACGATTCTAAATAAAGATCAGATTGTATTCAAAAACCGAGTGAACTATAAAGTATCATTTACAGATGTGGCGATAGGTGATCGCTTGCTTTATATTAATTCATTAGTGATGGTTGCTGTAGCAATAAATCAAGGAAATTTTTCAAAAGCCTATCGCATAGGGACAGGATGTGATTGGAAAATAAAGTTTGAAAAAGTATAAAAAGGAGAAAAAATGAAAAAAAATTTATTAACAACACAAACAGTTGTTGCAATTGGAATTGGCTCAGCTCTTTATGCGGCTTTAAGCTATATACAAATTCCGATAGGACCAAATACTTCTCTTCGTGTGGCAATTGCTATCCTAGCAATTATTGCTGCTTATTATGGGCCGATTGCAGGATTTTCTGTAGGTTTTATAGGTCACGCTTTAAATGATGCCTTGATGTATGGAAGTGTCTGGTGGAGTTGGGTATTTTTATCAGCGATTTTAGGCTTAGTGATTGGTCTTATTTTCTTAGATAAAGATTTCTCAATCAAGGAAGGAAGTGTTGAAAATCAACATATTGTTAAAATGCTTGTTTTAACAGTTGTAGGACTAGTAGTTGCAAGTTTATTTGCTTATGTAGGCGATGTCTTCTTTTATGGTGAACCAGCTGATAAGGTTTGGCTTCAAATTATTATTGCTTCCATTAGTAATGCTGCTGTTCTTGTAATTTTAGGTATCCCGGCCATTATTCTTCTTGCTAAAAATAATAAAAAACATACAGGACTAGAAAATTAATGATTAATTTATCAAGCTTAAATCTTAGGTATCGACAGTTAAATAATCCTAGCTTAAAAAATATTAATTTAAAGATTCAATCTGGAGAAAAAATTCTAATTGTTGGTCCAAGTGGAAGTGGAAAAAGTACTCTTGGTAAATTACTGAATGGCTTGATCCCTAATTCTCAATTAGCTGAGATTGAAGGTGAAAATTTTGTAGAGGATTTAAAATTAGGAGAAAGTTCAATCTTTGAGTTAAGTCAGAAGATAGGGACCATTATGCAGGACCAGGATGCTCAATTTGTAGGATTGACGGTTGCAGAAGATATCGCCTTTTATTTAGAAAACTTAAATGTTGAGGTGGATCAGATGCATATGCGTGTTGATGAAATAATCCAGCAGCTTGGCTTAGAAGAGATAAAAAATATTGAGCCTATTTATTTAAGTGGTGGAGAAAAGCAAAAAGTTTCAGTGGCAGGGGTTTTGGTAAATGATGTGAATTGCCTTTTGCTAGATGAACCACTGGCAAATCTTGATCCTGAAACAGCTGTTGAGGTTATGCAGTTAATCAAAAGATTAAATCAGGATTTTTCAAAGACAATTATTATGATTGAGCATCGCTTAGAAGATGCTCTCTGTATTGACTTTGACCGTATTGTTGTTATGGATCAAGGTAAGATTATTGCTGATGATTGTCCAACAGCTATTTTAAGGTCTGACATTCTAAAGAAGATTGGAATTCAGCGTCCTTTATATATTGAAGCCTTGGATAATCTAAACTATGACTTTTCAGGGATTAAAAATATCCTAGATTTTTCAGAGTTTTGTAAGCCTCAACTCCCAATAATTAAAGTAAAGGAGTCAAAAAAAGATTTTGAAAAAGAGCTTGCTTTTTCAGCTTGTAATCTCTCATTGTCTTTTGAGGAGCATCAGGTACTCAAAGATTTAAGCTTTGATATTTATAAGTCTGAGATTGTTTCTTTATTAGGATCAAATGGTGCAGGAAAATCCTCGCTCTGCCATTCAATTTTAGGGATTTATAAGGACTATCAAGGAACTTTTGAGCTAGAGTCTCAGCCAATTGATAAAATGGGGATTTTTGAAAGAGCAAAACAGATTGCTTATGTCATGCAAAATCCTAATCATTATATTACAGAGACGACAGTAGAAGAAGAACTAGAATTTAGTTTAAAGGACCAAAATCTTTCAACTAAGGAAAAAGAAGAAGAAATAGATAAAAGTTTAGAGAGTTGCCGACTGACTAAGTATAAAAAATGGCCGATTAACATGCTAAGCTATGGTCAAAAAAGACGGGTAACAATTGCTGCTTGCTTATTAAAAAGACCCAAGCTCTTAATTTTAGATGAACCTACAGCTGGTCAGGATTTTGCTAATTTTAAAGCTATTATGGATATTGTAAAAAGCTTACGTAAAAAATATAATCTTAGTATTTTAATTATCACGCATAATATGCAACTGGCTTATGAGTATAGTGAACGTGCCTTAGTACTTAATCAGGGGAAGATTATTTTTAATGGTAAAATTGAAAAATTATATGAAGAGAAAGAACTCTTAAAAGCTGCACATTTACGAACCACCTCAATACAAGATTTTAGTCACTATCATCAGATTTCTTCCTATCAGCTAGGTCAAGCCTTATTAAGAAAGGAGCAGATATGAATATTTCAAAGTTATTTTTCCATGGTGACTCCTTCTTTCATAAGTTAGATGCCAGTGTTAAGTTATTGGCAGTAATTATCTGGACTATTTTTATTTTTAAGTTTCAAGACATACGTATTTTCTTAATGTTCTTAGTTTTAGGCTTATTTTTTCTCTTTCTTTCAAAAATCCCTTTAAAGTTAATTGCCGCCCCTTTTCTCTTCATTTTATTTTTTACTTTATTTAATTCTCTTTTTCTACTGATTGTTACACCTTTATACGGCTCAGAGCTTACTGGAACTTATACTTATCTTTTTCAGACAGACTATTATGCGATTAGTTATGAGACAGTATTTTTTATGCTGACTCTCTCTTTTAAATACTTAGCCTTACTTCCAATCACTCTCTTATTTGTATTTACCAGTCATCCCACCCAGTTTGCTGCAAGTCTTAATCGTATCGGTGTACATTACAAAATTGCCTATTCTGTTAATTTAACCTTACGTTACATCCCGACCATCACTCAAGAACTCTGGATGATAAAAAACGCTTTGATGATAAAGGGGATAAATATTGATGAAGAAAAAAATAAATTAAAAAAATTAAAGCTTTATATTAGTCTTTTAATTCCTCTTATGAAAAATTCAATTGAAAAAATTGACACAATCTCTGATGCGATGGACTTGCGTAGCTTTGCTTATAAGAAAAAAAGAAGCTGGTATCAGTATAAGAAATATCAAAAAAGAGATTCTCTTGTTCTCTTGATTCTTTGTCTTTCTTTTCTTATTTTTGTCCTCTTTTTCATGTTCAAGCCAAGGACTTTTTATTATCCTTTTTAAAAAATAAGAACTTCATTATGAAGCACCCCCATTATTTAGACTAATAAATCTAACTAAAGGGAGGTCTTTTCTTATGTCTTATAAGAGTAACTACTTAGACAATCCTCCTATGGAAAATTTCTTTAGCAGGATGAAAATGGGAAAGTTTTATAGTCATAAATATGAATTTAGAACTTTAGATGAGCTTGAACTTGCCGTGAGAGATTAGCTTTTCTATTACAATCATAAAAGAACCACAGTAAAATTAAAAGGATTGACCCCTGTTCAATACAGGAATCAATCCTTAGCTATCAGTTGCTGAGTGAAAAATTTAAAGTCTATAGCTTTTGAGAGATACTTCATTATAAGCTCTTATTTTTTTTGAAGTGATCATCAATTCCAGATTTTATTATCTCAAAGGGAGCAAGTCCTCCTTTTCCTCTTTTTCCAGAAGCTAGCAAACAATCAATAGGTTCGATTTCTTTTACAGAAAATCTTTTTAATTTCTGAAGATTCTCCTGTACAATAGGGTGTTGGTACATATTATCATTCATTGCAGGACAAAGAATAACTTTTTTTGGATTAGCAACCATCAGTATGCTTGTTAAGAGATTGTCAGCAATTCCATTAGCATATTTTCCGATTAGATTTGTGCTTGCTGGTGCGATGAGGATTAAGTCTGTATTTTGTGCTAACTCCACATGGTCAACTTTTGTTTGTTCACCTGAGTAAAGTGATATTTTTACTTTATTTTGGGATAAGACTTCTAGAGTTAGAGGCGAGACGAACTGACAAGCATTTTCAGTCATGACTACATAAATGTTGTAATCCTCTCTTAATTTTTCAACAATAGAAGGGAGTTTATGTGCTGCAATACTTGCAGTAATTCCTAAAAGGATATTTTTTTTCATTTTCATTCCTTAATTTAAGCGATATTTTTAATCCAGTTATTTTTACGATAGCGAAGAAAACCAATTAGTGATTTAAAGATTTCAAGGCTTTGAACACCAATAAAGATGAGATAAACAGGAGCACTTGTATAATTGACAAGAAAATAACCCATTGGAATAGAAAGTAACCACATCGTTCCAGCATCCATGATTAAAACTCCCAAGGTATCTCCACCAGACCGTAAGACAAAGAAAAATGTTGAGGTGATAACGTATAAAGGATAGACAAGACCAATAATTCTTAAGAGTATTGCGGCTTGAATCTGAATAATACTCTCTACATTTCCATATAAAGAAGGGATGATAAATGAGATGACTTGTGCTAAGAGTAAAAAGCTAATCCCAACAAAAGTTCCTAAAAGGAGTAATTTTTTAGAATTAATCAAAGCTTCATCAAAAAGTTCTTGTCCTAACTTTTGTCCAATTAATACAGAAACAGCAACTCCAAAACCAGCTAAGGCTGTGAATAAAATATTTGCAATGGTATAAGTAATCTGCACTGAGGCTAAGTCAATGATATTTCTAGCCCCATAAAATGACATCAAGGTTGAGGTCCCAAATCCCCATAAAAACTCATTAACTGTGAGTGGAAACATCTTCTTAATCATAAGTATAAACTGTTCTAATTTAATCGTTGTGAAACTTTTAAGATTGAAGTCAAAGGCTTTTTGTTTATATTTAAGGATAAAAAAAAGTAATGTAAACTCTAAAAGCCGAGAAACTACAGTTGCAACAGCTGCACCTTTAACTCCCCAATTAGGAATTAATATAAAATTTAGAAGTGTGTTAGAGACTACGGCTAAAATCCCTGCAAACATTGGGATTTTTGTACGTCCAATTGCTCGAAAGGCTGAACCAATCACAGTGCTTACCATAAATATCCAGTAACCCCAGACTAAAATATTTAAATAATCCAGCCCATAATTTAAAGCCTTAATAGAGCTTGCATCTGAATCTTTAATAAATAAAGATAATAAAGTTTCGTCATAGATATTGATACAGGTAAGGGCGATGGCAGCCATAGCTAAAATAATCATAAAACTAATGGCAAGACTATTTGCCATCTTGTCTTTTTTTCTAGCTCCATACTGCTGGGCGATAAAAATAGAAGCTCCTTCACTAATTCCAAACGTTGAGGTCATCAGTACAAGAAAAATAGAGTTAACAGCTCCAACTCCAGCAATTGCTGCGCCATTAATTGCTCCAACCATAATGTTATCAATAAGCTGGGCCAAAGAAGAAACCAATTGTTGAATGACAATTGGCATTGCAATAATAAGTGCAGATTTAAAAAATGCCTGATCAAAATATTTTTTCATAAAACTCCTAATATTTAAAAAAGTTCTTCCCAAATAAAGCAGGAAGACTTTTAAATAATTTAAAAACTGTCGTAATAAGCATTATAACACTTTTTGTGAAAAAAAGTAATTAAATACT
The DNA here is from genome assembly GCA_047974165.1 of Lactovum sp. Taxonomy (GTDB): domain Bacteria; phylum Bacillota; class Bacilli; order Lactobacillales; family Streptococcaceae; genus Lactovum. The sequence continues at coordinate 12,331 of JBKECB010000021.1, read as the reverse complement.
ATCTCCATTCCAAATTGAATTTTTAACAACCACATAATCAACTTTGCGTAAAGAATTAATATCCGTGCCACCTGCATAAGAAATTGCAGACTGTAAATCTTCTTGCATTTCTTGTAAAGTTTCTTGGAGAGAGCCTTTATGTGGGAGTAAGATTTTCTTCCCTTCCACATTTTTATGTTTTCCCTTTTGATACTCACTGGCGGAGCCATAGTATTCCTTGAAAAGTTTTCCCTCTTTTTCAACTGTCAATCCTGGAGATTCTTCATGAGCAGCAAAAAGACTTCCAACCATGACCATACTTGCTCCCATACGAATTGATTTTGCGATATCTCCGTGTGTTCGAATGCCACCATCTGCAATAATTGGCTTACTTGCTGCTTTGGCACACCATTTAACAGCTGCTAATTGCCATCCACCTGTTCCAAAACCAGTCTTTACTTTTGTAATACACACCTTTCCTGGACCAATGCCAACCTTTGTGGCATCAGCTCCAGCACGTTCTAAATCTCTCACTGCTTAAGGTGTTCCAACATTTCCAGCAATAACAAAAGTTGAAGGCATTACTCGCTTGATAAGCTGAATCATTTCAATCACAGTTTCAGAGTGGCCATGAGCGATGTCAATCGTAATATAATCAGGAATTAAAGCTTTTTCAGCTAATTCACGAATAAATTCTCTTTCTTCAGATTTTACTCCTAAGGAAATAGAACTGATAAGATTTTTTTCCTGCATTTTTTGAATGAAATTAAGTCGCTTTTCTGGCTCAAAACGATGCATGATGTAAAAATAACCTTGACTGGCAAGCATTTCAGCAATCTTTTCATCAATGATGGTTTGCATATTTGCAGGAACAACAGGAAGTTTAAACTGATGTTGGCCTAAGGATACAGTTGTTTTAGCTTCAGAGCGACTCTTAATGATACACTTATTAGGAATAAGTTGAACATCTTCATAGTCAAAAATATCAACGGTCATATTCATTTTTTTATTCTCCTTTTAAAGCTTTAATCGCTTATAGATAGCATCAACAGATTTTAGATGCCAGTGATAGTCGAAGGCATCCTTGATGTCTTCTTTACTTAAGTATTTAGAAATAGTGCTACTATTTTCTACAAGTTTTCGAAATTGAAGTTCTTCATCCCAAGCTTTGGCAGTTAGAGGCTGTACACAATCGTAAGCTTCTTCACGACTGAGTCCTTTATCGATTAAATGAAGTAGAAGACGTTGACTATAAATCAAGCCATAAGTTTTATCCATATTTTTAAGCATTCGTTCAGGAAAAACAGCCAGCTCAGACAATAAGCCAGTTAAGCGATGAAGCATATAGTCGATAAGACTTGTTGAATCTGCCAAAAGAATTCGCTCGGCAGAGCTGTGGGAAATATCTCTTTCGTTCCAAAGGCTAATATTTTCAAAGGCTGGTATTGTATAACCTCGAACAATACGCGCAAGTCCTGAAATATTTTCAAAACCAATAGGGTTACGCTTGTGTGGCATGGCTGAGCTTCCTTTTTGTCCCTTTGCAAAGCCTTCCTCTATTTCATGAATTTCAGAGCGTGCAAGACTTCTCATTTCTACCGCAAGATTTTCCATAGAACTAGCCATTAAAGCTAGTGTAGATAGATAATCGGCATGTAAATCTCGTGGTAAAACTTGAGAGGCAACTGCTTGGCACTCTAAGCCTAATTTTTGCATGACGAGTTCTTCAACCTCAAGAGGGACATTGGCAAAAGTTCCAACAGCTCCAGATAGCTTTCCTGTTTCAATAGCCTGAGAAACTTGTATGAAACGCTCACGATTTCGTAAGGCTTCTTGATAAAATCTTGCTATTTTAAGTCCGAAAGTTGTAGGCTCAGCCTGAACTCCATGGGTTCGCCCAATCATTACAGTATACTTATGCTCAATTGTTAAGTCCTTTAGTTTTTGGATATAGTGATCCAAACTTTCAAGAATTACCTGATTTGCTTCTTTTAATCGTAAGCCTTGAGCAGTATCTACGACATCTGTTGAGGTTAAGCCGTAATGTATCCACTTTTTTTCATCCGTTAGAGAGTTTGAAAGACAGCGTGTGAAAGCGACCATATCGTGCTGCGTTTCTTTTTCTAATTTTTCTATAGCTTCTAAGGAAAACTTTACCTTGTCTTTGATTTTTTTAATATCCTCTAAAGGAATGACGCCAATTTCAGCCCAAGCTTCACAGGCAGCAATTTCAACAGTAAGCCAGCTTTGATATTGATTTTCTAAAGCCCAAATCTTCTGCATTTCTGGTCGACTATAACGATCAAGCATTTATTTTTCTCCTTTTTCAGCTAAATCCCAAAGATTTTTAAGGACAACAGTTGCCTCACGATCAGGACCGACAGCAAAAGTTGCAATTTCAAGACCAGTTAATTCAGAAAGTCGTTTTAAATAATTGAGAGCATTTTCTGGAAGATCTTCTAATCGTTCAACCTTTGTAATATCTTCAGTCCATCCTGGCAATTCTTCGTAGATAGGCTCAACATCATATAAATCTTTAAGAGAAGCAGGATAATACTTAATAATTTCTCCTCTTAAGCGATAGGCACTGGCGATTTTTACTTTGTCAAAGCCAGAAAAAACGTCTAAACAGTTAACAGAAAGTTGTGTAAGTCCAGAAACACGAGCAGCATGACGCATGACAACGGCATCAAACCAACCAATTCGGCGTGGTCTACCTGTAGTTACACCATACTCATGAGCGATGTTACGGATTTTATCTCCCAAGTCATTGTTTAACTCTGTCGGAAATGGCCCTTCTCCCACACGTGAGCAGTAAACTTTACAGACACCAAGTACTTCTTTTATTGCTGTAGGCCCAACTCCAGCACCTACCGTTGCACCACCGGCAATTGGATTTGAGCTAGTTACATAAGGATAAGTTCCGTGGTCAATGTCTAACATAACTCCTTGAGCTCCTTCAAAAAGTACTTTTTTCCCTTTACGTAATTCTTTTTCAATTTGATAGCTTGTATCCATGACATATCTAGAAAGCTGTTGGCCATAGTTATAGTATTCTTCAACTAAAGCTTCAGCTTTTAAAGCTTCAACCCCATAAATTTTTGTCAGAATAAGATTTTTTTCCTCAATAATTTCAGTTAATCGTTCTCTTAGATAATCTTTGTCGAGTAAATCAGCAACTCGTAGACCTGAACGCATAAATTTATCAACATAAGCAGGCCCAATTCCATTTTTAGTTGTCCCAATTTTTGCCTTACCTCTAGCTTCTTCCTGTAAGCAGTCTATTGTTTTATGAAAACTAAAAAGGACTTGTGCACGATCAGAGATGCGAAGACCGCTAGTGTCAATACCGTTTTCTTTCAAATAAGAAAGCTCTTCTAAAACAGCTTTAGGGTTGAATGCAACTCCGTTGGCAATAATTGAAAGTTTTTTAGAATCAAAAATTCCAGATGGAATACTGTGTAAGGCGAAATTTTTCCCAGCAAAGGCAATAGAATGGCCGGCATTATTTCCTCCTTGATATCGAACAACAACATCAGCTTTTTGTGCTAAAAAATCTGTGATTTTTCCTTTTCCTTCATCTCCCCATTGTGAGCCGACAACAACAATAGCTGGCATAATTAATACTTCCTTTTTATTTAATTTAAAACACGTTACTTCTAATGATAGCGAGAAAATTAAAAGAAAACAAGAAAATCCGTTAAAAACAACGGATTATTTATTAAATGTTCGGAAATTCATAATTTTTTTAAAATTATACTTTTAAAAATCCATTTTCTAAGATTTCAACCACTTGGAGCATCTGCTCGTCAGAAACGAGTTTTTCTTTTCCTAAAACAATCGTATCATAAATGCTATCGTACACCCTGGCATAATCTCCTCTTTCTGTAGGAAGAGTCTTTTCAATCCGATCTCCATTTTGATTAAAATAGGTTACTTTTCCATAATCATTTGGATTATCAAGTCCAAATCCTTTAGAAGCAGGTAAAATTCCTAACTTTAAATCATTTTCTTGCTGGTCGACTGTTGACTTAATAAAAACACCAGACTCTCCATATAAGGTCCATTTAGGATGAGGAATCACTGCTGTTTCACTTGCTGAAAGAGTTGCTCTGAAGTCATCATAAATAAGATTAACAGAAAAATAATCATCAGCTCCTTCGCCTCGAACAGTACGAATATCGTATTGGACCTCTTTGGGTTTCCCAAAAAGAGAGATAATTTGATCGACCAAATGAACACCGTGACCGTACCAGGCACCATCAAAATTCTTTGTTGAAGGATTGATATCTTGAGGACGATAGTGGTCCATATGAACCGTAAGATCTGTTAACTTTCCTAGATAGCCTTTTTTAATGATGTTTTTCAGTGTTAAAAAATCACTGTCAAATCGTCGATTTTGAAAAGGCATGAAGAAAAGATTTTTTTCTTTTGCAATGTCAATGAGATTTTTTAATTCCTCAGACTTTTCAACAATTGGCTTGTCACAAAGAACATTTTTTCCAGCAGATAAACAATGCTCAATCAATTCATAGTGTGTCTGTGCTGGAGTGACAATGACAACCAAATCAATTGTCTCATCTTTGAGGATATCTGAAAGACTTGTCGAAAAAATAGTTCCCTTCATCTCTAGTATCTTTTGCTCAATACGTTTATTGAGATGAGGACTGACAATCCGGCTGATATTAAACTTATCTCGTGTTAAGAGATAAGGGATATGATAACGATTTGTTGATTTTCCAAAACCAACATAAGCGACATTAAGTTTTCTTTCCATTTTTCTCCTTTACTTTTTTTCTTAAGAGCTCAATTTTTTGAGCTTGCTCTTCCAATGGATTTCGCTTTTTTCCATCAGGATTAGAGTTTTTTTCATGAAACTTTTTAACAGAGGCATGCCCTTTAGCATCAAGTTGATATTTTCCCATTTTTTTCCTTCCTTTTATGCTTATTTTATTTTATCACTTTTCTTTCTCCATGGTAAAATAGAATAAAAGAAGGAGGATATAAATGTCAATTACAAAAAACTATACATTATCGAATGGCTTTAAAATTCCTATTTTAGGCTTTGGAACTTGGCAGTCAAAAGATGGTGAAGAAGCTTATCAGGCAGTTAAGGTTGCTTTAGAAGCAGGATACCGTCATATTGATACAGCAGCTATCTATGGAAATGAAGAATCGGTAGGTCAAGCAATTAGAGACTCAGGAATTCTGCGTGAAGAGATTTATTTGACAACAAAACTTTGGGCAGTTGGAACTACAAAAGAGGCGGAAAAAGCGATTGATGAAAGTTTAGAAAAGTTAGGCCTAGATTATATCGATCTTTATTTAATTCATTGGCCTAATCCAAAAGCTTTTCGTCCTCATTTTTCTGAGAGAAATGCTGCAGTTTGGAAAGCGATGGAAGATGCAGTTAAAGTAGGAAAGATACGCTCGATTGGTGTCTCTAACTTTCGAGAGCATCACTTATCAGCCCTTCTTGAGATCGCTAAAATAAAACCTGTGGTTAATCAAATTATGATTAATCCTTCAGATCAGCAAGAAGCAGTTGTGGATTTTAGTCGGGCACACGGCCTCTTAATAGAAGCTTATAGTCCTCTAGGGACAGGAAAGATATTTTCTCTTATAGAGTTAGAGAATTTAGCAAAGAAATACAATAAAACAGTGGCTCAGATAGTCCTTGCCTGGTCTCTTGCTCACGGATATCTCCCCCTACCTAAGTCGGTAACAAGAGAGAGAATTATTGAGAATGCAGATATTTTTGACTTTGAGCTAGAAACGTCAGATATTTCTTACATTGATAGCTTACATGGCCTTGCAGGTTTGGCCTCAAATCCAGATGAGCGAAATCATTAAAAAAATGAGATATTTTATCTCATTTTTTTAATTTTATTGAACTTTTAATGTTTGACCGACAAAGATAAGTGAACTTGAAAGATTATTTAATTCTTTTAACTCATCGACACTTGTTTGGTAACGTTGAGCTAAATCCCAAAGAGTATCACCTGCTTTAACAGTGTGCTCTAAAGGTGAAGAGTTTAATAATTTAAAGTTTTTAGGAATAACTAATTTTTGATGGACATAAATATTGTCCTTAGTTAGTCCATTGAGCTGTTTGAGTAATGCGATAGTGCTGTCATAAGTTTCAGCAAGAGCCCATAGGCTATCGCCTGCTTGGACAGTATAGTTAAAGAGCTCATCTTCAGATATATTTTCACTATAATCAAGAGTTGTTTGCTCTTGTTCTACCTCAGTTATTGCCTGACTTTTAGGAATTCGTAAACTTTGATTGTTATAAATTGTGTCAAAGGTTAGCATATTTAGAATTTTAATTTCTTCAACAGTTGTTTGATAGTAATTTGCAAGGCTCCAAAGAGTATCGCCTGATTTAACAGTATAATTAAAAGTCTCTACTTGCTTTGTTTCTTCCGGAATAATTTCTTCCGGAATAATTTCTTCTGGAATAATTTCTTCAACTGTCTCTTCTATTTTATCTTGTTCAACTTTTTCTTCGAGTTCAATATTGATTTTGTCTTCATCACTACTTTCAGCTTTTCCTTCTTCAGTAGCTTTTGCAGAATTTGAGAGGTCTAAATCAATACGTGGAACTTCAGAAGTGTTCTCATTACTTTTCGTATCAGATGAAAGGTCTAAATCGATTTTTGGAATCTCAGCTTCTTGCTTCTTGTTAGTAGGTATCTTTAAGGTCTGATTAACATGAATAGTATCAGAACTTAAATTGTTTAAGTTCTTAATCTGCTCAATGGAAACTTGATGCTGCAAGGCAATTTTCCAAAGGCTATCTCCTTCGACGATAGTGTACATTGAATATTCTCCAGAATTAGTATCGATTGAAAGGGAGTTATTTGAATTTGAAGGCTGACTTATTTCAGTTTCAGCTTGACTTCCAGGAATTTTTAAAACTTGTCCACTGTAGATAGCATCAGAGCTTAGCTGATTGAAAGATTTTATATCCTTAACTGTAAGCTGATAAAGTTCAGCAATTTTTGAAAGTGTATCATTTTCCTTGACGGTATAGTTAAAACTTTCAGCGTTTGAAATATTATCAGAAGTCTCTATTAAACTAGGACTGTCAAAACGTGTCAAGTCATAAGAAGCAATTAATAAATTTAAAGCATTGGCGTAGTTAGGATCTGTTGCATAACGTCCTGTTAGATAACTTGTTGCATCTAAATAACTACTGGTATTTTCCTTCCAAGCACCAGCGTAATAATAGCCATCTCCAAAGTTTGTTGTTCTAAGTAGCTTTGCATTATCCTCTAAACTTTCACGATAAGAAGGATAAGATCTAAAGTTAGCATCTACGGTTAGCCATTGTCCATCAAGATATTCTTGTGTAGGAAAGTTAACACTTTGTCCTTGATAAGAACCCTTAATGCCAAAAAAATTATAATAAGGTGCACTTGCTAACTGGCTTTGCCCCCAATTACTCTCGTGGATGGCTTGTGCAATCATAACAGAAGCATAAAGACCGTTATTATCAGCAATCTCTTGAGCAAAAGTACCGACCTCAGAAATAAAAGCTTCTCGGTCAGTTGCTGTATTTGCGTAAGCGATTGTTTGAGGATTGAAAACCGTTGGAACAATTGCAGTAGCTAACATTGTTCCAGTAACAATTCCACGCTCCATTGTTTTTTTAGTTACCTTCTGCTCCCCCTTTTCTATAGCAGAAAGATGTTTTGGTGTGTACTTAGCCATGAGCCTCCCTTCAAAAAAGTTATATTCTTTTATTTTACAATATTTTACCTTATTTTACCACTAAAATTGAAGTTTATCGAGTGAAATTTCACCTGAATTAAGAGTTCGTGTAATTCCATCTGTACAGTTAACAATAAGTTCACCCTTACTTGTAAGGTCGATAGCTATGCCATCAAAATGTGATGAATTTTGAGAAAAAGAAATTTTCTTTCCTAAAACAAAGCAATACTTTTTATAAAAAGATAAGTAATCTTCATCTTTTAAACGCTGAAACTCAGACCAAATTTTACTGATAAGTTCAGATTCACTAATTGTTGGATTTTCTTCATTAAATATAGAGCAGGCAACATCTGATAAATAATCAGGAAAATCTGTGATATGAAAATTAATTCCCATTCCTAAAATTAAATTCCCTCCTCTTTGTTCGCAGAGAATTCCAATTATTTTTTTATTATTTAGATAAATATCATTGACCCATTTGATAAGAACCTCCTTATTCGTTAATGAGCGAATAGCAGAAACAGTAGCAACAGCAGCCAAAAGAGTTAGCTGAGCTGGGTTTTTAAAATCTTTAGTACTAAGAGTGAGACTCATGTAAACTCCCCCATTTTTAGCTGAAAAATACTGACGCTGAAAACGTCCATAGCCTGCAGATTGTCTTTTGGCAATACAAAGAGTAGAAATATCTTGCTCTTCAAGTTCTTTTTGTGTTGAAGCCGTTTCTTCAAGAAGAATAATTTTTTTCAACCAAGGATTTTCTTTAAAAATAAAAATTTTATCAAATTGAGTCATACTAACTATTTTAGCAGAAAATAAATAAAAAGTAGTCTTATTTAACTCTTACAAATAGAAACAAATTCTTGAAATTATTAAAAAAATCTGGTAAAATATACAAGACTCAAGGGAGTAGCAGCGGTAAAAAGCCGTGATAAAGTCGTCAATACGGGCAACCCGGATTTATCATAATTGCGAGACTTGTGGCTAGGACCATAGGTCTTATTTTATTTTAATATCCCAAAAAGGAGAATAAATTGGAAAAATTATATTCAGAAACAGTTGCTAAAGTCTTAGAAACTGTAAAGTCCAACGAAAATGGACTCACAACAGCTGAGGCACAAAAACGCTTAGAACAATATGGGCGTAATGAGTTATCAGAGGGTAAGAAAAAAACTCTTCTTGTTAAGTTTTTAGAGCAATTTAAAGACTTGATGATTATCATATTACTGATTGCTGCGGCTCTTTCAGTAATCACAAGTGGTGGTCATGAAATTTCAGATGCCTTGATTATCTTATCAGTTGTGATTATTAATGCTGTTTTTGGTGTTTATCAAGAAGGTCGAGCTGAAGCAGCAATTGAAGCTTTAAAAAATATGTCAAGTCCAGCCGCACGTGTACGTCGTGATGGACATGTTGTAGAGATTGATTCAAAAGATTTAGTCTTGGGAGATATCGTTCTTCTCGAAGCAGGTGACGTTGTCCCAGCTGATCTCCGTTTATTAGAGTCAGCAAGTTTAAAGATTGAAGAAGCAGCACTAACAGGTGAGTCTGTTCCTGTAGAAAAAGATGCAAGAGTCAATATTCCTGAAGATGCAGGTATTGGAGATCGTTTAAATTCAGCATATCAAAATTCGAACGTAACTTATGGACGTTCAGTCGGTGTTGTAACAGCAACAGGCATGTCCACAGAAGTTGGTAAAATTGCCAAAATGATTGAAAGTGCTGATGAGACAGAAACACCATTAAAACGTAATCTAAATCGTTTGTCTAAAGTATTAACATTTGCAATTTTAGGTATTGCCTTAGTAACTTTCTTTGTTCATCTTTTCAGACTTGAAACATTGACTACAGAAGGTGTACTTGAAGGCTTAATGATTTCAGTAGCCTTGGCAGTAGCAGCCATCCCTGAAGGTCTTCCAGCAATTGTAACTATTGTCTTGTCTTTATCAACTCAGGTATTGGCTAAGAGAAACTCAATCATCCGTAAACTTCCAGCTGTTGAGACACTCGGCTCGACTGATATTATCTGTTCAGATAAGACGGGAACTTTGACGATGAATCAAATGACAGTTGAAAAAGTATATACAAATGATCAGCTACAAGATTCATCAAATGAAATCAGTTTATCAGACATGACCTTACGTGTCATGAACTTTGCAAATGATACAAAAATCTCATCAGATGGTAGTCTGATTGGTGATCCTACAGAAACCGCCTTGGTGAAGTTTGGTCAAGATAAAAAATATGATTTAACAGAAGAATTAATCCAACACCCCCGTGTCGCTGAGCTTCCTTTTGATTCAGACCGTAAACTTATGTCAACAGTTCATGATTGGGACGGTCATTATTTAGTGACTGTAAAAGGAGCACCAGATCGTTTACTTGAACGTTTAACAAAGAAATTATCAAATGGAAAAGTTGTAGATTTCACATCATCAGATCGTGAAAGTATCTTATCAACAAATAAATCATTAGCAACACAAGCCTTACGTGTCTTGATGATGGCTTATAAAGAAATTGATGATATTCCTTCAGATTTGACACAACTTGAAGAAAATCTTGTATTTGCTGGTCTTGTAGGTATGATTGACCCAGAGCGTACTGAAGCTGCAGAAGCTGTACGTGTTGCAAGAGCGGCAGGTATTCGCCCAATTATGATTACTGGTGATCATCAAGACACTGCTGAGGCTATTGCAAAACGTATCGGTATTATTACGGACGAGGACAACGAAGATCATGTCCTAACAGGTGCAGAGTTAAATGAACTTTCTGATGAAGAATTCCAGAAACAGGTTGAGCAATATTCAGTTTATGCTCGTGTTTCTCCAGAGCATAAGGTGCGTATTGTAAAAGCTTGGCAAAAGGAAGAAAAAGTAGTTGCTATGACAGGTGACGGTGTTAATGATGCACCAGCATTAAAGACTGCCGATATCGGGATTGGTATGGGAATTACAGGTACAGAGGTCTCTAAAGGAGCTTCAGATATGGTTCTTGCAGATGATAACTTTGCAACAATCATTACAGCAGTTGAAGAAGGGCGTAAAGTCTTTGCTAATATCCAAAGAACAATCCAATACCTCTTATCGGCTAATACCGCAGAGGTACTTACAATCTTTATTGCAACTTTATTTGGTTGGGGTGTTCTTCTTCCTGTTCATCTCCTTTGGATTAATCTCGTGACAGATACTCTCCCAGCGATTGCTTTAGGGGTTGAACCGGCTGAGCCAGGAATTATGAATCAAAAGCCTCGTGGAAAGAAAGCAAGTTTCTTCTCAAATGGTGTTCTAAGTTCTATCATTTATCAAGGGATATTACAAGCAGTTCTTGTTTTAGGTATTTATGGCCTTGCTCTAAAATTTCCAGCACATACAGTTGTAAATACAACTGCAGAAAAAGCTCAAGAACTTCTATTAAATATTGGAGAAGGAGCAAATGCATCTTTGAGTAACCATGGAGAACTTCTAAATGCTCTTCAACATGCAGACGCATTAACTATGGCTTTTGCAACTTTAGGATTAATTCAACTTTTCCACGCTTTTAGTGTAAAATCTGTGAATCAATCAATCTTTACAGTTGGGATTTTTAGAAATAAAACCTTTAACTGGGCAGTTCCAATCAGTTTCCTCCTTCTTGCAGTGACGATTGTTGTCCCAGGATTTAATAAACTTTTCCATGTAAGTCATTTAGATGCTTACCAATGGTTGATGGTTCTTGTTGTAAGTCTTTCAGTTGTTGTTGTTGTAGAAATTGTGAAATTTATACAAAGAAAGTTAGTTAAATAAGCAGAAACTACATATAGTTTGTAATAATAAAAAATCTACTAAATATGGTAGATTTTTTTATTTGAAAGTGACAAAATAGCTCTTAGGAAAAAAGAAAAAGGAAGAATATGATGACTATTTAAGTAAAAGAAGTAGAAATTAAAATTGAAAAAGAGGATGGAAGTCTGGTTGATTTCGATATTGAAAAGATTAAAGAAGATTTATTAGAAATAGGCTTGAGAGGAAATATAGAAATTATTGTGCAAAATATTTTAAATGAAATTAATTCTTTCAATAGAAAGACTTTATCTCCTAATGGTTATCCTTATAGCCAAGAGTTAGAAGAGCAAATTATGTCAGACCTTGCACAGACATATGTGCAAGGATTGACTTTGCTAGGAGGCGAACCTTTTCTAAATACTTCTATATTAATACCTCTTGTTAAAAGGATTAGAAAGGAACTTCCAGAAAAAGATATCTGGTCTTGAACAGGCTATACATGGAAAGAAATGATGAATGAAACAAAAGATAAGTTAGAACTTCTTTCTTTAATAGATATATTAGTGGATGGTCGCTTTGAATTGGCCAAAAAGGATTTAAGCCTTCAGTTTAGAGGTTCTAGTAATCAGCGTATTATTGATGTAAAAACTTCTTTAAAAGAAAAGAGACTAATTCTTTGGGATAAACTCCAGAAGTAGAATATAAAACCAAACAAAAACACAAAACCTGTCTAAAGTTTAAAAAAAGCTCTTGACATTGTCAAAAAAAAATAATAGAATAGTGAAGTTGTCTCTTGAGAAAGAAAACGAACGAGCGACAACAAAATAAAAAAAGTAAGACTTTATAGTTGACAAGCTCAAAAAAGTTTGATAGAATAA
>JBKECB010000016.1:0-8740 GCA_047974165.1 Lactovum sp. | reverse complement strand
AATTATGCCAACCTACAGGGTCATATCCAATCCGACTTTCTCTTTCCTTAGTTGGCAAATCACTCAATTGAAGTTGAATATGGGCATTCGTCGCTCGTCCTAATCCGTCCAAATCAGCCATTACAAGCTGTTTATCTTCTAAGTAAGACAAGGGAGCTTGCTCGATGGAGAAGGTTTGAGCTTGGCTAAGAGATTTATGGTGTAATTTTCTTACAATTTGCTCAAATGAGGGGAAGGAGGGAGAAGAAAAGGAGGGAAAATTTTTTATATTTTGGCTATAAAAAAGAAAAAGACATAAGAAAATAACAGAAAATATAAATTTCAAAATTTTATTCTTTGCTCTTTTTTTAATTTTCTTGTTTTTTCTAACTTTCTTTTTCATATATTTCTTTTAAGATTAAATCTCTTTTCTTTAAAGTTTATTAGCATTTTATAAGCTAATCATTAAAATACCAGCAGCAACTGCAACATTTAATGATTCAGCCTGCCCAGGCATTGAGATATGTATCAAATAATCTGCTGCTTGAACTGCTTGTTCCGATACTCCTGCCCCTTCATTTCCTAAAACAAGAGCGAAGTTAGTCAGATGAATCTCGCGATAATCTTGAGAGTCTTTTGAAAGTGTCGTGACTAAAAGATTTTCAAATTGATGATAATCTATTTCCTTTACTGCTTTTATCGGAAGGTGGAAATGACTGCCTTGAGCAGAACGTAAAACTTTAGAGTTATAAATATCAGCTGTCTCTCCTAAGCAAATAACTGAAGAAAAATCTGCTGCATCTGCTGTACGGATTAAAGTTCCAAGATTTCCAGGATCTTGAATATTTTCAAGTATTAAAATTTTCCCTTTATCTTGAAAAAATTTTTCTTCTTTTTCTAGGCAGGCTACAAGTCCTTGGGGGTTTCCTGTATCTGATAAACTTTTAAGAACATCAAAGTTCACAATAGTAAACTTTGAGATTTCCTTCGGAAGTTTATCTATTTTTTCCACATCCACAAAAATATCTTTAATTTTTACATTTGCCTTTATTGCTTCTTCTAATAAATGAAAACCTTCAATCAGATAACTGTTAGATTGATTTCGATACTTTTTTTTCAAAAGTTTCCTTGCTTCTTTGACACGTAAATTTTCTCGAGATGTTATAATATCCATATGACTTATTATAACACGAGGAGGACAAATGCAAAAAGTTAAAATAACTGTAACTGGTCGAGTGCAGGGTGTTGGATTTCGATACTACTGCTTAAAGCTTGCTGAAGAGCTTGATATTAAAGGAGCTGTTTGGAATAATGAAGATGGAACAGTTACTATATTAGCACAAGCTGATTCGGAAACTCTAAGTCTCTTTCAGAAGAAGATTCGAAAGGGAAATCAATGGGTTAAAGTTACTTACCTTAATATTGAAACAGACAACTCTGAAAACTTTAATGATTTTAAAATAAAAAATTAAAACAAGCTCTTTAAAGAGCTTGTTTTAATTTACCAATCTAACCATTTCATAAACTGCATTTTTACTTTAATTTCTTCTGCATAAAAGAAATTTCCACCATTCACATATAATTTTCCTTTATTATATTTCATTGACTTTATTGTTTTATAACTATAAGTCTGTGCATTTGCATTTCCAAGACTTGGGGCTAAGATATCTTTAGAATAATTTTCAGCTAGAGTAATTGTATGAATACTACCATGTAACGCCACATAATCTACATAAGCAATTCCAAAATTATAAGCTTGAACTCCCGTCCAGATATCTGTTTCTTTTTCCTCAGCATAAGCTAGAACTTCTGCTAAATGAGACACCCCATTTTCAATTGAGGTTGTGCTATCATCTGTTGTATTTGTCGAACCTGTTACAGACTCTGAAGATTGCATCACATCTACCTTCCCACCTTTTGTTTCTTGAAATATAATCGCAAGAACGAGGTCTTTATCAATCGTTTCGTCTTCTATAACTTTCACAACTACTGGCTCATATTCCTTGACATTGAGAACTGCCTGATGAATATGATAAATATAATATACCGTTCCTAAAATGAAAATGAGAAAGATTAAAGAAAATAATCTTTTTATTAGTTTTATCAAAAAATAACCACCTAGAATTTTATCTACACTTAAAAGCAATATTTATTGTAACAAAAAATATTTGAAAATCAAAAGACTACACATTTATTACGCTTACAATTACTTACTTTATCGTCAAATCATATTACTTTCTTTAAAAATATTTAAAGAGGAAAGTTTTTAGTTAGAGTGAGGACTTCATTCTTTATAATTTCTAATTTTGATTTATCTTTATAATTCTTTAGTGCTTGGATTATAAAATTTGCAATCTGTCTTGATTCCTTCTCCTTCATTCCTCGACTTGTTATTGCTGCTGCCCCAATTCTAACTCCTGAAGTTTTAGAAGCTGGTAAAAGATCATTAGGAAGCATTTCTTTATTTAAAGTAATATGCAGACTATCAAGCAAATCTTGTACTTCTTGTCCATTTAATCCAGACTCTATCACTGACATATTAAATAAATGATTGTCTGTACCATTTGTTAAAACATGAAAACCTGACTTCATCATTTCTTTGGCCATTACTGATGTATTCTTTAAAACTTGTTTTTGATAGTTTAAAAATTCTGGCTGTAAAGCCTCTTGAAAAGCAATTGCTTTAGCAGCAATAACATGCTCAAGTGGTCCTCCTTGTATTCCAGGAAATACTGCCTGATTGACTTTTTTTGCTAGTTCTTCAGAGTTTGTTAAAATCATTCCAGAACGTGGTCCTCTCAAGGTCTTATGCGTTGTTGTCGTAACAATATCGGCATAATCAATCGGTGACATATGCAATCCTGTTGCCACAAGCCCTGCAATGTGTGCCATATCAACCATTAACTTCGCTCCAACACTATCAGAAATTTCTCGAAACTTTTTAAAGTCAATCTTTCGTGAATAAGCTGAAGCTCCCGCAACAATTAAATCTGGTCGACATTCTTTAGCAATTTTCAAAATCTCATCATAATCCAAACATTCCGTCTCTTCATTTACACCATAAGAAAAAAACTGATAATTTTTACCTGAAAAGTTAACAGAAGCTCCATGAGTAAGATGTCCACCAGAATTTAAATCCATCGCTAAAATTTTTTCAGATGGCTTTACAAGACTCATATATGCGGCCATATTGGCAGATGAGCCTGAATGAGGTTGGACATTTGCATATTTAACCTTAAAAAGTTGCTTTGCTCTTTCAATTGCCAAGTTTTCAATCTTATCAATAAACTCTGTCCCTCCATAATAGCGTCTTCCTGGGTAACCTTCGGCATATTTATTGGTTAAAATAGAACCTTGAGCTGCAAGAACTGCTTGAGAGACAATATTTTCAGAAGCAATCAACTCAATATTTTCTTCTTGTCTACGTTCTTCAGCATGGATTACCTCCCAGACTTCAGAATCCAATTTTTCATAATTATTTTTTATCATTCACTTCCTCCTTTATAACACTTTTATTCTATCACTCTCATTAAAAATATGAGAAGATTTTGCTTAAAATAAAATCAGATAAAATTTTTTATCTGATTTCTTTAATTTCTGGAACTTTTTCTAGTAATTCTTCCTTTGTAATCGCACCTTGTCGTAAAATCTTAACTGGAATTTGAGTCAAATCTAAGATTGTTGTATCAAGACCTTGAATGCTGTCATCTTTTATTGCAAGTTTAGACTCAGCTAGTATTTCTTCTGAAAGATCTGAGAAGTAAAGAGGACTTACTCTTTCAGAGAGATTTGCACTTGGACCTACTAAAAGTCCTAATTCTCGAATAATCTCTTGACTAATCAAAACTGACGGGAGTCGAAAGCCAACTGTTGTCTTTCCAGAATTCACCCAGTCTGGAACTTTATGATTAGCCTTCAAGATTAAAGTTAATGGTCCAGGTAAAAAAGACTGGACTAATTTTTTTAAATAATCAGGCGGACTTTTTGAATAGTTAAGAATTGTCTCATAATCTGCAACATTTAAATTTAAAGCCTTATCAAGAGAGCGCCCCTTTACTTTATAAAGTTTTTCTACAGCCTTTTGATTTCTTGCATCTGCAAAAATTCCATAAACTGTTTCAGTAGGTAAAATAACAAGATCTCCTGATTTTAAAATTTGAATTGCTTCTTCTTTTTCTTTCATTTTTCTCTCATTTTATAATTAAATAACTGTGATTATCCGATTTCTTTCAAAGCTATCTTTAATAATAGTGATTCTTTTTTCTGGAAAGACTTTTTCAAAAAGTAAACTTACTTCTTGAGCCTGTTTATAGCCAATCTCTAAATAAATTCTTCCATTTTCTGTCAGATAATCTCTTGCTTTTTCAGCTATTTTTCGATATAAAGCTAAACCTCCTTCAGCTGCAAATAAAGCTTGTTTGGGCTCATAAGACTTTACAGAAATATCTACTTCATTTTCCTCTTCATAAGCAATATAAGGTGGATTAGATACGATAATATCAAAGCGACCTTCAATATTTTCAAAAATATCTGATTGAACAAAATTTACAAGAACTTGATGATTTCTTGCATTTTCCTTTGCCAAGTCCAATGCTTCTTGAGAAATATCAGATGCTGTTACTTGAAATTTATCTGATAATGATATCGCAATTGCTCCGGAACCTGTCCCAATATCTAATACTTTTTTTCCAAGATCATTATCTTTTAAAATCAACTGAACTAACTCCTGAGTTTCAGGACGTGGGATCAAAACTCTTGAATCAACTTTAAATCTCCGGCCACAAAACTCTTCCCAGCCTACAATGTACTGAGCAGGATAGTGTTGACTCAGCTGATATTTAATCATTCCAAGTTCTTTAATGTCATCTTTTTTTATTTCCTCTGACATTTTATTAAGCCAATCTAACTTTGACAGTTCATGAATTTGTCGGTAAACAAACTCCAACTCATAAGGCTCGTCTAATTCTTTAGATAACTGACGATAAACTTCTATAAACTTCATATTATTCTGATAAGTTTGCTAACTTTTCTGTCTGATCAGCTAAGATTAACGCATCCACAACTTCACCTAAAGCTCCAGCAATAATACGGTCTAGCTGTTGTATTGTCAGACCAATCCTATGATCAGTAACACGATTTTGTGGGAAATTGTAGGTACGAATACGCTCTGAACGATCTCCTGTTCCAACTGTTGATTTCCTTGTCGCATCTTGCTTATCACGTTCAATTTGTTGATAGTGATCAAAAACTCGAGCTGTAATTACCTTGATAGCCTTATCACGATTTTTTTGCTGTGTTCTTTCTTCTTGCATTTCAACTTTTAAACCTGTTGGGAGATGGACCATACGAACAGCTGTCGCAACTTTATTGACATTTTGTCCTCCAGCTCCACCCGCATGGTAAATATCAATACGCAAGTCTTTAGGATCAAGCTGATAGTCGAACGTTTCAACTTCAGGCATCACTAAAACTGTTGCAGTTGAGGTATGAACCCTCCCTTGTGATTCTGTAACAGGAACACGCTGAACACGATGAGCACCTGACTCAAACTTTAATTTAGAGTAAACATTCAAGCCTGAAACTTGAGCAACAACTTCTTTATAACCACCTATTCCTGACATAGAAGCAGACATCACCTCAAATTTCCAGCCTTGCGAGTCAGCATAGTGCTGATACATATTGAGTAAATTTCCAGCAAATAAAGCTGCCTCATCTCCACCTGCTGCTCCACGAATTTCTAAGAAAATATTCTTGTCATCATTAGGATCTTTAGGCAATAAGAGAATCTTAATTTCTTCTTCTAACTTTTCTTTTTCATTTTTAGCTTCAGCCAACTCTTCTTTTGCCAAATCACCCAAGTCTGGATCAGATAGCATTTCTTGAGATTCTTCAATTCTTTCTAAAACTTTTTTATAATACTTATAAGTTTCTACTGTATCACGCAAATTTGCCTCTTCACGAGATAAACTCATAAAGCGTTTGCTATCCGATACAACTTCAGGATCTGAAAGTAGTTCCGAAAGCTCTTCATATCTTCCTAAAATAGATTCTAGTTGATTAAACATTTTTCTCCTTTTCTTTATTAATTTTAAGCTCTGGATTTATATAGTGTTTTCTACATACAGGTATATAGCTTTCATTCCCTCCAATTTGGAGCTGTTCACCTTCATAAACCGGACGACCATCTAACATACGAATAACCATCGTCGCTTTTTTACTACAATACCAGCAAATAGTTTTAACTTCCTCAATCTTATCAGCTAAGAGCAATAAATATTTTGACCCTTCAAAAAGTTCATTTTGGAAATCATTTTTTAAACCATAAGCTAACACCGGAATATCTAAATCATCCACTACACGTGCAAAATCATAAATATTTTTCTTTGTTAAAAACTGTGCCTCATCAATCAACACACAAAAAGGTTTAACCGTTAAGGCAGCAATATAATCGTAAACTTCAAGTTGTTCATCAATTGCAACTGCCTCATGAGAAATACCAATACGTGAAGCAACAACTCCTACACCTTCACGAGTGTCTAAGCTTGAGGTCATTAAAAGAACTTCCTTACCCTCTTCTTCATAATTATGTGTAACCTTCAGAATATCAATTGACTTCCCTGAATTCATTGTGCCATATCTAAAATAAAATTGTGCCATAACGATTTATTATATCATACTTTGACTATTATTCCTTTTAACTTTATGCTATCATTTAAATATGGAAAAATCTTATGTTACTTATATTTTGGAGTGTGTCGATGGAAGTTATTACTGTGGCTTTAGCTCTAATTTAGAGCAAAGATTACGACAACATCAAGAAGGAAAGGGAGCAAAATACACTCGTTCTCGTCGGCCTGTTAGGCTTTTAACTTTTGTCACTTTTGATGATAAACACGATGCTTACTCTTGTGAATGGTGGTTTAAGAATAAACTTAAGCGTCCACAAAAAGAAAAGCTTATTCAAGCAGGAAACATTCATCAAGCTTATCTAGAGTGGGTAGAAAAAAGAAAAAAATCTAGTAAACACTAGATTTATTCTGTATAAGGCTCATCAATAACAACTGTTCCATCTGGGAGTTTAAAAACTAAATGTAAAGATGGATTAGTTACCTTCGCTGTTGTCATTCCTTTATAGATTGAGCTATTTAAATCCTTAAAGTTATCTTTTACAGTTGTCAAATCAGCTTCTGACAAAGTATATTGAATTGCAAAAGTATAAGTAATCGTCATTGAATGTGCATCATCTTGAGTTAAACTAATATCACTATAAGATTCTGCTACTTGGCTTTGAATATCTGTAAGTTGAGGTTTAACTTTCTCTATATAAGTTTTTAAAGAGAGGTTAGATGCTGCTTCTGCCTTTTCTTTCGACTGAACCTTATCTGTTGGTAGCTGACCACTTAAAGAAGGCATAGAAGTTGAGGAAGTACTTGTTTGTTTTGTTTCTTCACTCTTACATGCCGTTAAAGCAATAAGAGAGAAAAACATTGAACATATCATTAATATTTTTTTCAAAATAATCTCCAAAATAATTTTATAACTATAATTTTATTATAGCAAAAAAATACAATTTGTACAAGTTGTTAAAACTTGTCTTTTTATTTTTCTATTTATGGATGAGAGGCAATCATACTTAAATTCCCTTTTAAAGTCCATTTCTCTATAGTTGTTGGCAAAATAAAATGGTCTCCTTTTTTTACCGGATAAATCTGACCTTCAATTTCTAATTCACCTTCACCTTCAAGTGTTGAAACTAATGTATAATCAGCAATTTTAGTAAATTCATGTTCATCTTGAATATCCCATTTATAAACACTAAAAAAGTCAGATTGAATAAAGTTTGTAATTTTATTTGCTCCAAAACTCTCAACCTTAATTTCATTCTTAGGGACTTTATTTCCTGGAATCGTCAAGCAGTCAATAGATGACTGGATATGTAAGTCACGTAGGTTTCCAGACTCATCTCTGCGATCAAAGTCATAAACACGATAGGTCGTATCTGAGCTCTGCTGGGTTTCTAATATTACAATACCCGCACCAATTGCATGCATTGTTCCCGAAGGAACATAATAAAAATCACCTGCCTTAACTGGAATTTTACGCAGTAAATGATCCCAATCAGCAGATTGGATTTTCTCTTCAAGTTCTTCACGACTGGACGCGTTATGGCCATAAATAATCTCTGCTCCTTCTTCAGCAGAAATGATATACCAACACTCTGTTTTCCCAAGCTCTAAAGGACCTTCATGCTTTTTTGCATAATCATCATCGGGATGCACTTGAACAGAAAGCCAGTCATTAGCATCTAAAATTTTAGTCAAAAGAGGAAAGACTTTTTCCTCTTTATGATAATTCCCAAAAAGTTCTGAATTTGATAACCAAAGCTCCTCAATAGACTTTCCAGCAAAGTCACCATTAATTACTATTGATTTTCCATTTTTATGACCTGAAATTGCCCAATATTCTCCTACCTTATCTGAAGGTAGATTATATCCAAAGTCTGAAAGATGAGCTCCACCCCAGATTTTTTCATGTAAGGAAGATTTTAAAAATAATACTTCTTTTTTCATAACTATTATTATACTATATTTTAAAAAAATAATCTATTCAAAGATAGTCTAAGTTAAGTATTCATAAGACTTTTAACTATTTATATTTTTTATATTATCTAGTTTTTATTTTCTTAGTTAGTTTTTTACTTCTCTCAAATTACAAAATCACTTAATTTATCTATCAAATCTTCTTATATTTTTTAAGTTAT
>JBKECB010000013.1:0-2046 GCA_047974165.1 Lactovum sp. | reverse complement strand
ATCCTGGCAGATGAGCCAACAGGTGCCTTGGACCCTCAAAATGGTGAGCTAATTACCAAGCTCCTCTTGGAGCTGATCGATGAAGAGAAAATCATCATCATCGCCACACACAACCCTGAAGTTTGGGAGATGTGTGAGATTATCTTAGATTTGAAGAAATAAAAAACAGTCTGAAGACTGTTTTTTATTTAATCTTATAAAATTCGTTTTAAAAATTGTCTGGCATTCTCATTTTCAGGCTGATTAAACATTGTTTGACTGTCAGTAATGTATTCAATTTGTCCTTCTCTCATGTAAACAACACGGTCACTAACCTCAGCAGCAAACTGCATTTCATGAGTGACGATAAGTAGAGTCATTCCTTTATCAGCGATTGCTTTAATAACCGTCAAAACCTCACCGACCATTTCAGGGTCAAGAGCACTAGTAGGTTCATCGAATAAAAGAAGTTTAGGATTCATAGATAAAGCCCGAGCAATGGCAACACGCTGTTTTTGTCCACCAGAAAGACTTAGGGATTTTGCATGGATAAAGTCAGAAAGACCGACATTTTTTAAATGTTTTATTGCTCTTTTTCTTGCCTCTTCTGATGAAAGTCCTAAAACCTTTATCGGAGCGAGTGTGCAGTTTTGAAGAACAGTCATGTTTTCAAAAAGATTAAAGTTTTGAAAAACCATTCCCAGCTGACTTCGAAATTGATCCAGATTTAAATCTCCAGAGAGGATTTCCTGTCCTTGAAAGTTAATCTCTCCTTGCTCAGGCTGCTCTAATAAATTAATACAACGTAAAAGTGTACTTTTTCCACTCCCGCTAGAGCCAATCAAAGTCACAACCTCACCTTCATTTACAGAAAAATCAATCCCTTTAAGCACCTCATGTTGGGCAAAACTTTTATGAATATTAGTTAAGCTTAAAATTGTCATGATATCACCTCCGGTACTGTCTGACTTTGAGGAAGAGAAACATTTCTATCCTCAAATTTTTTCAAAATAAACTGAAAAATGACTGTTAAAGTTTTTGTTAGGATAAGGTAGATAATGGCTGCCAGTATGTAAGCAGGAAAGATACGATAACTTTCACTGGCAGCAGCCTTGGTCATATAGAAAAGCTCTGACACTCCGATGATACTTAAGACAGAAGTGTCCTTAACATTGACGATAAGTTCATTCATCAAGGCAGGGACGGTATTTTTAAAAGCTTGTGGCAAAATAATATAACGCATCGTATCAAAATGTGATAGACCTAAAGAACGTGCAGCTTCTATCTGACCTTTATTAATTCCATTGATCCCACTTCGGATGATTTCGCTAATATAAGCTGCAGTATTAAATGATACGATGATAAATCCTGCTAAAAGTGGATTAAGATTAATCTGAGCATAGGCAAAACCGTAAAAGAAGACAGCAGCCTGTACCATCATAGGTGTACCTCTTACGATATCGACATAGATTATCGCAAGATAAATAAGTATTTTTTTAATTAACTTTGTGAAAAAATTATCCTTGTAATGGATTTCTTGGCTGTGCATAGTGGCCAAAACCAAACCCAGTAAGATTCCTGTAATTGTACCAAATATAGAAATTAAAAGAGTATTTTGAATACCTTCTAGTAAAAGAGAAGGGTAGTTATTGAGTAAATAAAGTAAATCTTCGACTAATTTCATAAGCTTTATTCCTGACCTGAAAGCTCGGAAGCCTCTGCCATCCAGTTGATTCGTGTTTGATTATCAATTGTTGTCAAAGCTTTATTGAGTTTATCTTGCAGACCATTATCTTTTTTCACGCCGATAGCACTTGTATTCGCTGAAGGGTCAATCTCGAATGTATCTGAGAGTTCCAAGACTTTAAGATTTGGATTGCTTTCAGCTTGTACTACAGCTGTTGTTGACTCAGCAATATAACCATCAATACTTCCACTATTTGCTGCTTGGATAAGGCTTGCAAAGTCAGGCAAGGGAGCAGTTGCAGATTTTGAAATTTCTATTTGTTTCAGTAAGTCCACGTGGAAAGTTCCAGTCTGTGCACTGAGATTTGCTCCAGAGAGTTC
>JBKECB010000007.1:0-2918 GCA_047974165.1 Lactovum sp. | reverse complement strand
AAATGTTGAGAGTGCAAAAACTTTAAGTATCTTACTTGTTTCAATGTTGTAGTTTTACTGATAGGAAAATGTTGAGAGTGCAAAAACGATGAGCAGATATTGTCGGATTACATTCATGTTTTACTGATAGGAAAATGTTGAGAGTGCAAAAACCATATTCATAGTTTAGTGCAACACTTAAAAGTTTTACTGATAGGAAAATGTTGAGAGTGCAAAAACATATACTTTAAAGTCCTCGATTAAGTCATAGTTTTACTGATAGGAAAATGTTGAGAGTGCAAAAACCTCAAATTAAAAAATAATTTAGATTTTCACTTTCGCAAAGACTTAATTTTAGCTAATCACTCGTCAGTTTTTAGTTAAAAGATAAGTTTTTTCAAGTTCTGATAACTCAGAGTTCTCAAATGAGACCCTGAAATCATAACCTAAAATTTCATCTATCACTTTTAATAATACCATATTTCTAGATATTTTTCTAGTTTTTTTATCTTCTATACCAATATCAGTTACGATTTTATAAAAAGATTGACAAAGCTCTAAATCTGACATTGGCAATTCAGTAGGATAGTAACTTTCTATATTTTTTCTAAATGCATCAAAGTCAGGCATTTGATGTGCTTCATCTGCTAGGATAATGGTTTTAGGAATATCCTCACATGAAAGTTTAACTTTAGGAGGCGTATTTGAAATAAAATAAACTTTTAATAGCCCTGTCTTTTTTGAAATCTGCTGAAAGCCTACTAATAATTTTTCTAATTCTTTTTTACTGATAAAACTATCTGGATTATTCAAAACAATCCAGGTTTCTTTAGACTTAATCAATAATTGATTTTCAAGTAAGTTAAGATATTCATCGAGTAAAATTTCAGCATCCATCATTTCTAAAGGATAATCATGAAATTCATCAAAGTAAGAAAGGAATAAATAATTCTTTAATAAATTATCAAATGTTAAATCTGAAAAACTAACTGAGAGATTATCCGAGACTGTTTTTATATTTTTATTAAAAATAGACTCCAACTTCAAAAAACTATTTTTAATTTCTCCCAGCTCAATATTAACTGCTACTTGTTCTTTAAATGTTTGAATATAATTATTCATAAGACTACTCTTAGAAAGCTCAATTTCTCTATAAATAGATAAGTTATCCTGCAAAAAATATACCTCAATATTTTTAGAATTTAAGCGTTGACTCCCTCTATAAATTTCTAATCCATTATCTCCATAAATAATTTCTTCTAATTCATTTAATGATTTAGAATTAGCAAATCTTTTCAGACTTCTGATAAGTTTCTGCTTCATTTTATAATTATTTGCATAGAAAAAAAGGCGATCATATTCATCAAATTCAATAAATTTATTATCTTCTAATTCTATTTTTATCATATAATTACCAACTTACTATTACCAACTACTACTTCTTGTGGGGCTTTTTCTCCAATCAAAAATCTTCTATCATTAAATTGCTTTTCTGAAACATATAATAACTCAACTAAACCACTCCTAGGAGTTACAAGTTTTAATTGCTGTTCAAATTTAGTAAGTTGGCTACGATTAGGAAGAGTTCTCACATATACTGATTGTTGTGACATTACAAAGCCTAGTTCTAAAAGTCTTTTTCTAAAAATACGGTAAGCTTTTTTCTCTTTTGAACTTTCCATAGGAAGGTCAAAAAAACATAGTAATCTCAATTTTTCATACACCTCGAAACCCTCCTAAACTAACTTCAACTAAATGAGAGGAGTCATCCTGCATTGACTTTATAAATGAATTAACATAGTCCAGCATAAATAAATCTATTGTTGATTTTTTACCATTATACAAATAAGGCTGGTGTAAAAAATCAATTAACATACAGCGTGCCTCCCAACTTAAATATTGTTTAAACTTTACTGAAACTTTTTCGCGAATATAACAGTCCATTAAAGGTCGGAATGGCTCCATCAAATCATCAACAAGATTAAAGGAATTAAATTCATTATGATGAAAAACACCAAGTGTTGGAATTAAGCCTAAACTTGTGACAAGCCTTGCCATATATGCTCGAATAATTGTATAACCATAATTCATTGCAGAATTCTCAAAACAGTCTGTATCACGAGTGAATTTTAACCCATAAAGTGTATTAAAATATACCTTAGCAGCATGTCCTTCTCGATTTGATAAATCCCCAGTTTGAATATCGTTATATAATTCTTTCATTTTAACAAGCCTTTCTTCTTGAGCTTGAAAAGTTTGTAAAACTCCAATTTGATTTTGTATCTTTTGCCGAATAATATCTGCCCAAATCTCTTGTTTCCTATAGTCTTTCCAAGCCACTTGTTCAATATTTCTCTTTGCTGTTCTATGATACTGTCCAAAGCCCATAAAAATACCACAGGGGATATATTTATTATTACAAATAATTACTGCAATATTATGCTCTGCCAACTTCGCTAAAAGTTTTGTTGTTACTGACATGATATCACCTTCTAGCGTAATTGTTGCAATATCAGACAAGGGTATTGTAAATCTTTGTCCTAATTTTTCAACTTCTAAGTTACTAAGTTTTAATCGTAGATATTCTCCATCTTTTATCATTAAATTTCGCCAAGTCATAATAAGTTCTTTCTAATTTTTTAAAATAAAAAAACGAGCCTAGTAATCTAGACTCATTTGATTTCGGGATAAACCCTTATCTTTGCAGATTCTCAATCACTTTCCTATCAATAAAAAGATTGAATAGCTACATCTCCGTCGAGATGCAGTAGTTCGTCAACTACATACTAATTGTATCAAATTAATAGAACTACTGCAAGTATAAAGTAAACTTTTTTACTACATTTTTATATCTAACTTTGGTAAGTCAGATTCTTTACTTAAATAGTGAGGGTTACCAAGAATATCTGTATTTACTTTGTAGAGTTTATAATTCTCAC
>JBKECB010000094.1:0-4120 GCA_047974165.1 Lactovum sp. | reverse complement strand
AGCACAAAGAATCTGGTGAACGTCTTTACTTAACACAAAAGAATAAGCGTAACACACCAGACAAACTTGAATTAAAAAAATATTCACCAAAATTAAAAAAACACGTTATCTTTAAAGAAGTAAAGTAAGGGTTTCAATACAGCTCAGTAGAGCCCAAAAGCATTGATTTAATGGGATTCTTGAAAATTTGAATGTCACTACATTTCATTAAAAATCAATCGAAACACTTCCTTTTTCACTTCCTTTTTTGAAAATAAAATAGGTGAACAAAGAAGAAATACCTAGCCAAGACGGCTAGGTTTTTTTATTTATTCAAAAATGAAAGATGATTATAAAACAAAAATATTAAGCATCCACAAAATAACTTAACTTTCTGACTTTTCAGTAAATTGTAAATAATTGACAAAAAACTAATAGATATGCTATAATGATAATTAAGAAAACTAGAGGAGTAGATTAATGAACCTTTCAGAGTACATTAATCAGTATGATAAGGCAGAAAAAACTAGGCTAGAGTCCTATTCTGCCTTTTTTACTAGATTAAATATAGCCCGGAGAGTCCTAAAAGGGGAAGAGAGCTTTAATAAAAGCAGAAAAATTAATGCCCCACGCTACTTAAGCGATTTAGGAGTAAGAAAGTCCCAGACTGTATGCTGAGTTAGTTGCTCAAGAGTTTAAAACTAGCTTACCAAGCAAGGAAGAAGTTAAAAAAGAGTTAGAACATGTACCTATTGATAAATTGAAAAATTGGTTGGATATTGAAATGTTATTGCTAGGTAATTATGAGATCGTTGCAGAAGTTTCAATAACAAGGAAAGAAGAAATACTCCAATTAAATGATTTTCAGCTCTTTTTATTTTGTGGTACAGCATTAGCGGCAATCAATGATGAACAGTACCACGTATTCTTCCAAAAAGCCAAGCAGATGAAAGATCTAAACTTTGAAGAAAAGTGTATCTTAGAACATAGATTAGCTGTATCAGAATTGAAAAGAAGCCAAGACTACACGAAATTTGATGAAATAGTAACAAATGTTCTTTCAGAATATGATATGGATAACCCCATAAAATTTCTAGTTATCTTAGGTCTTTTGAATAACTTATCTGGTTTAGCACAGTCGGAGCAAAAGAGTTCTGATGCGATCTTGAAATTAACAATGACAAATGCAGATGTTATCTTGAATGTTGCTTTTATGAACGAGCAAGACGAAGAACGTAAGGATATGATATTGCGTTATCTTGGACAAGTTGCTATAAATCGCGCTCAACTTGAAATGTTTTCTGATAACTGGCAGAAGGGGATCTTAGTATTAAAAAGTAGCCTTTCTCGCAATATTAGAAACAACTCTGAGTATGCTGCCGAAACTTATGGGATATTAGCTACTTTTGAATATAGAAATAATTTGTATAATGAAGCTATTGAACATTCTGAAAAAGCGATTAGTTTATACAGAAGTACTGGCGATATAGTTGCTGCTCAACAGGCTTATAAGGTTTTAATTGGTGCACTTTCAAAGAGCGGAAACAAAAATAGAGCTGAACAATTAGCTTTGCAATTAAAAAATAATGATAAGGACATTTTCTTATGACAACAGATTCAGCTGAAATCTTAATTGTAGAAAATATTTCTAAAAAATATAAAGATTTTTCGGCACTTTCAGACATTTCCTTTGAGCTACATCAAGGCGAGATACTTTCTTTTATTGGCCCTAATGGCGCTGGAAAAACAACATTATTGAAGATTCTATCTGGATTTTTGACGAGTGATTCAGGAAAAGTAATGATTAACCAAGTAGATAGAACAAATGACTTAAATCAGCTGAATCAGCTCGTAAGTACTGTTTTTGGTGGTGGAACAGGTTTTTACAAAAACGCGAGTGTAAAAGAAAATCTAGATTTCTTTGCAACTTTGGCAGGATTGAAAAAATCTATTCGGAAGCAAAAAATATCGGAAGTTCTAAATATCGTACAGCTTAGTAATCATCAAAAGAAGCGAGTCGGAGAGCTGTCAATGGGAATGTTACAACGCCTTCATATTGCAAGAGGCTTACTCAAAGATAGTCCGATTTTACTTTTGGATGAGCCGACCAATGGAGTAGATGCAGAGATGTCAAAGGATATTCGCGCATTGATAAAAGAAATTGCTAAGCAAGGACGGGCAATTATTCTTACCAGCCATATTCTGCATGAGGTAAGCGATTTGGCAGATAGAATTATCCTCATCAATCAAGGAAACATTGCTTTTTCTGGGAATTTGGAGAGTATCGTTGAGGAGTCGGGGGTCACTTATATTGACAGACCAGCAACACTTGAAGAATCTTATCTAGAATTGATGAAGAAGCTTGGAGGAACCCATGGTTAGCTTTTGGAGGATGTACTGCTTTCACCTGAGGCAATACTTTAGAAATTCTTATTTTCTTTGTTTGCTTGTCATCAGTAGCTTAAGTCTGTTGATGTATAAATATTTGTCCGCCTATTCGCAAGGTCAACCGATTAGCTCACAAGATGTGATGATTTCCTCAATTTTTGGTATGTGGAGTGCTGCTGTTACAGCTGCTGGAATTTTACACTTTCAACGTTCTCAGGGTGTGCTGGTTTATTTGGTAAACAGCCCAAGTTCTAGCCTACTAAATCTCATGGCTTTGGTAAGCGCTCCAGCAAGCTTTGGCTTACTCGCCTATCCTCTGACCTATGTAGCTGCTGGCCTGTTGAATAATTTCTATTTTGTTGAAATTGAAATGATTTCTTTTATTTATATTTTGCTCTTCTGGATTTCAGCTTTGTCCATTACTTATTTTATAGCGGAGATATTTCTTTTAACAAGAAATGCTTTTGTTTATGAAGATTTGTTTGTCACGCCACTCATGATTTTATCAGGGCTTTTTCCTATAAGTCTAGCGAATAATTCTTTCTTGCAGTTTCTGCAACACCTGATTCCTATTAGCTTTCCTGTTGCATTGCTTACTGGAGAGACTCATTTTTCATGGCTAAAATTACTCACTTGGTTTCTGATTTTGTGTTGCTGGTTCGGTTTTGCTTATAAAGCTTTCCGATCATTAGTCTATAAAATTCGTATTCAAGGGAAAGTGGAGGTGATGTAATGATACGAACATTATTAAAAAATCTTTCACTATTTGATAATTGGCAAACTTTACTGGTTACCTTCCTCTTAGAGCCTTTCTTTGTCGTCCTCTTCTTCTATTTGGTCAGTCCACAAACTCAAGTGGAGAAGCTAATTTTAACTGCTCTTGTTCTAACTGCAAGTTCAAGTATTATTGGCATTTACGCCCAATTTTTAGTCTTAGCAGGAAATATTGATATTTTAAAAGAAATTTTTATTGATATCAAAGGATTTCTTCGGTTTAATGCGTCGGCGTTGTTGATTGCTGTAGTTGTTAGCCTTTTGCAATCTGGCATCCTATTAGGAGTTTATCGATTTCTGAATTTTGAAGTTCAGATAGAGTTGAATACTGCTTTTTTGCTAATTTTTATGCTTGTCATTTTTTCCTCCATTTTTGCTATGCTCGCTGGAATTGCTTCTCTTACGAGAAACAATCCTTATTTTTATTCCAATCTATTAATGGGACTTTTGCCAATTGCTTCAGCAACCCTCATTCCAATAACAGCTTATCCATTTTGGTTAGCTCTATTAAGCAAAATATTACCTTTTTGGAACATTCAAAATCTCATTTGGGAAGGAAAATTTCATCTGACATGGAGCTTGGTTTATTTTTTAATAAGCTTGGCTTTATTAATTGTGATTGCTGTACAAAAGCGTAAAAAAATCCTTTCTACCTAAAGCTCTAACTAAAAAGTTTTTGTGTGTTTATTATAAAAAGTGAATTCTTTTCTTTGATAGTTTACTTCAGCTACATAGTTTTAAATAAGAAACCTCTGTATTTATAAAAAAGTCAGGGGTTTTTCTTATGTACTGCTTGCTGCTCACTATCAAAAACTTCAATACTTCTATTCACTTACGGGGGTTTTGTATACGTTTCTCCTGTGCAATCTATCACTTTCTTTTCGAGCTTTTTGATTTCACCACCATTTAAAATATAAATTGAGTAGCGATTTTTAAATTAAATTCGCACCGATAAATAAAAAATACCCAAATTGAAGTG
>JBKECB010000083.1:0-15352 GCA_047974165.1 Lactovum sp. | reverse complement strand
CAATGGTTTCCAGGCCACATGGCTAAGGCGAGAAACCAAGTTCAAGAAAAATTAAAGTTTGTCGATTTTATCATAGAGGTGGTAGACGCGCGCTTGCCGCTTTCAAGTAGAAACCCAATGCTTGATAAAATTATTGGGAATAAAGCAAGACTGATTATTTTAAATAAAGCAGATTTATCTGATCATAGCAAGGAATGGTTAGACTATTTTGATTATGCTTTAGCAGTAAATAGTCATGAAAAAATAACAACAAAGCGGATTATCAAAGCAGCACAGTCTTTACTTTCTGATAAGATTGAACGAAATAAATTGCGTGGAATTAAAAATATTGTACTTAGAACAATGGTTGTAGGTATTCCCAATGTTGGAAAATCTACTTTACTTAATACTTTAGCTGGGAAAAGCTCTGCAAAGACGGGAAATACACCAGGAGTGACTCGTGCTCAGCAATGGATACGTTCTAATAAAGAACTAGAAATTATTGATACGCCAGGTATTCTTTGGCCTAAATTTGAAAGTCAGGAGATAGGTTTTAAATTAGCCTTGACAGGTGCGATAAAAGATGATATTTACCCACAAGATGAAGTGGTCATTTTTGCTTTAGATTTCTTTCATCGTGAATATCCTGAACGACTTAAAGAAGTTTATGGTTATTTACCTGATGGAACAATTCCAGATTATATTATGACATTGACTCGAAAGTTAGGTTTTAGGGAAAACTACGACTTATTTTATCAAAGATTTATCAATGATGTTCGTAAAGGGAAGTTAGGGAAATATTGTTTGGATAAGGTCACAGATGCAAACAGTTAAAGAAATTATAGAGAAAATTAAAAATATTGACTCTCTTGATTTGGAAGATTTTTCTCCTTTTTTATCTGATGAAAGAAAGGGAGTACAAAAGGCACTTCTCTCTAAAAAAAAGCAATTACTTGCAGATAAAAAAGAAGAAGAGAGATTAGAAAATCTTTTAGTTTATGAACGCTCTCTTTATGAAAAAGATTTTCATTATATTGCAGGTATTGATGAGGTTGGACGTGGTCCACTCGCTGGTCCTGTTGTAGCTGCAGCAGTGATACTTCCTAAAAATTGTAAGATTAAGCATTTAGATGATAGTAAAAAAATTCCTAAAAGTAAGCATTTAGATATTTATGAGCAGATAAAAGAAAAAGCATTAGCGATTGAGATTGCAATTTGTGATGAGAAGATAATTGATGAGATAAATATCTATCAGGCAAGTAAAAAAGCAATGAGAGAAGCTGTTCTAAAGCTTAAAGTATCAGCAGATTACCTTTTAGTTGATGCGATAACTTTGGATCTTGGAATTCCTGAGTTATCCTTGATAAAAGGAGATGCAAAGTCAATGACGATTGCAGCAGCCTCTGTTTTTGCTAAAGTAACGAGAGATAATATAATGCAAGAGTATGATAAAATATATCCTGGTTATGACTTTGAGCATAATTCAGGATATGGAACAAAAAAACACCTTGAAGGACTTGAGAAATTGGGAATAACAGAGATTCATAGAAAAACTTTTTCACCCATAAGTTCATACCTTAATGATAAATAACGAAAGTAGGATTTTATTATGGACGAAGAAAAACAAAAGAAGTCGATTGTTATTGATTCGACAAATATCTTTGGACTAAAAAAGAGTAAATCAACAATATTGGAAAAATCAAAAGAGCCTAAGGAAAGTTCTTCTAATCTTTTTAATTTTGCAAATCCAGTAGCTTCAACGCAAGAAAAGATACCAGTTACAGAAATGCCAACTCCCAATACCCAGTATGTAGAAAGTAGTCCTTTAACTTTAGAAAGTTCAATGGCTGTTTATCCCATGGAACCAGAAGTTGCAAATTCTGTAAGTTCAATTAATTTTGAAGAGTCAGCAGATTTAATACTAAATACACCACCGGTAGAGATGGTTTCAATGGACTTGGGATTTTCGGCTGAAGAACAAGCAACCTACAATATGCAAGCCGGTCCAATGGATAATCAGTCTTTCTTTGAACTTCCAGCAGATCCTGTAAGTTCAGCAGCTTTTAACTTCTCAGTTGATCAGATTAATTCTTCAGGACTTGAACCAGTAACTCCAGCTTCAAGTGCAGCAATTGCTCCCCCAGCAGCTATTCCAGAGCCAATAAATCAGATACCGGCACCACCACCACCATCACCTAGTCCTTCCTTTAGTCCAGTTGCACCTTTTGATACATCAGTAGTTCCTATGGATGCTTACCATGAGGTAAATGCTTTAGCAGCAATGTCAATTGGGCATTTACAATCAATTCGTGCTGAATTAGAAATGGAGCTTTCAGAGCTGCATTCATTAAAAAGCTTTGTACTCATGTCTTTTGAAAATTCTGAACAACGCTTAAATCAATTGTTAAATTCTATTCAGCAACAAGATACGAATTTGAATAATATTCAGCAAGGAAGAATGAATTAAATTTTGAAAACAGAAAAACCAATATACATTAGTATTCATGATGCAATAAAGAGTGATATTGAAAGTAAAATCTATCCTGTTGGAAGTAGACTTCCTTCTGAGAGAGAGTTGTCACAAAAGTTTTCAGTAACACGAACGACACTTAGGCAGGCAGTTAGTGCTTTATGCGATGAGGGAATTTTAGAAAGACGAGTAGGTTCAGGGACTTATGTTGTCGGTGAACGTGTACGTGAACGTATGCGAGGAACAACATCATTTACGGAAATTATAGAATCACAAGGGAAGACGCCATCTAGTAAAATTATCAGCTATACTAAAGTTATGGCGAATAAAATAGAGTGTGAAAAGTTAAATTTAAAAGAAGATAGTGAAATTATAAAAATGGAACGTATTCGTTTTGCAGATGATCTCCCGATTTGTTTTGAGGTAACTTGTATTCCAGCAAAGATAATTTCTGGTTTTAAAAAAGAAGAGATAAGTTTTCATTTTTTTGCGAGTTTAGAAAAAAACGGCTATGAAATTGGAAGAAGTGAGCAGGTTATATCAAGTAAAAGTGCGAGTCCTGAATTAATAGATTATTTAGAATTAAAGCCAGGAGCAGCCATCTTATCTGTAACGCAGGTTTCTTATTTTAGTGATGATTGTGCTTTTGAGTATGTTCTTTCTTCATATGCTGGAGATCGTTTTGAATTTTATTTAGAGCGATGATAAAAATTTATAAAAATGTGATGGTGAATAAACCATGCATTTTTATGTTTGCTTTTATCTTTTTTAGCTTTTAAAGTCTCTCCGATTATTATTTGACTTTATTTTTCTATAAAAATACTAACCTCTAATTTGAGGTTAGTATTTAAAATTTAACGATAAAGGTTGAACCTTGCCCTAATTCACTTTGAATATAAACTTTACCTTTAAGCTCCTGTACATTTTTCTTAACAATTGCAAGACCTAAACCAGTTCCTGAGACGGTTGAGCGATTAAGATCAACGCTATAAAATTCTTCAAAGATTCTTGACTTTTGTATTTCAGAAAGTCCGGGTCCTGAATCTTTAACAGAGAAAACTGTTTTCTTCCCATCTTTTTCTAATGAAATTCTAATAGTTCCAGTATTTTTACTATAACTGATAGCATTTCCGATTAATTTTTTAAATATAATTTGTATTTTTTTAGGGTCACTATGAAAAGAAAGAGGCTGAATATTAAGTTCGAGTTTAAGACCCTTATCTGTTAAATCGAGCTTAAAACTTTCTAAAATTTCTTGGATAAGTAAATCAGCTTGAACTTTTGACTTTTTAATCTTTAAGTTTGTTCGAGTTAAGGCGAGTGTGTCAGTGATAAGTTCATTCAGCCAATCAATTTCTTTTAATATCTCTTCTTGTGTTTCAGTTCGTTCTAACTGTAATATATCTTCTTTAATGCGACTAAGCGGTGGAATAAAGGCACTTGAAATATTGGCTGTAAAGTCGCGATGTGCTTGCATAATCTGATGATATTGACTGACATCATTCATGACTACAAGATAGCGATTATTAATCATTTCTAGAGGATTAAATGAAATTTTATAGTAACAATTAATATTTTCGAAATAAAAGGTTGTATTTTGAATATCAGGATGAACCATTTTTTCAACAAGAAAATTTAAAAATTCTGGGAAGGGGCTAAAAACATCAATTCCTTTTGCATTTGAAAATTCATTTTGAAAGGCAGCGTTGCTTCGGTGAAGAAGTCCACGTCCGTCGTAGACAAAGATAGGAAATTGGAAAAATTCAATGAATTCATAAAGATTTTCTTTTGTTTCTTGATTAGAAAGAATCCTTTGTTGGATATTATCACCTAAATGGTTGAGTGCTATAGTCACAGGATCGTCATCTTTGGTAATAAGATAAGACTGTGTTAGAGGAGAACGTTCAATATTTTTAATTTTTGCAATCGTATTTTTAGTATGTTGTTCAGCACCAATAGCTCGTCGAGCAATTTCAAAAACAGAAAGAGTCCAAAGGATTAAAGAGAGGAGGATGATTGCAACGGTCGTAAAAAATCCAGAAGTTCTCGTATCTGTAACGGCTAGATAAGAAGTAATTTTTCCATTTTCAACGATTGGAAGTGTAATGGTGATTGAATTAGTTGTAAAATTACGTGCATAAGCAGCTCCTTCAAGAATAACTTGAGTAGCTGTATTATCAGTATCTAAATCATATTCTTTAATGGAGCGATCTAAAATTATTTCTGGTCTTTCTTTTAAATTTCTTTTAATTTCATTTGCTCTTTTGAGTATACGATTGCTATCTAATTGTCGGTAATTTTGATTGACAAAAAATATCGTCAAAGCTGTAATTGAGATATAAAGTAGGCTAATTCCCAAAAAGGTTTTCCAACTAATTTTGAGTAGTTTCATGCTTTTAATTTTACCAAAAGATTTGCTATAATAAAAGGAATGACATTAGAGAAAACAAACCGAATCAATTTATTGTTAGATATTTATGCAAATTTACTCAGTAAGAAACAAAAAGAAGTGCTTTTTCAATATTATGGAGAGGATTTTTCATTGACAGAGATTGCTGATTTATCAGAAATGACAAAGCAAGCAGTATCAGATTTGTTAAAGAGATCTGAAAAGAAGTTAGAAAATTTTGAATTAATACTAAATCTTTTAAAAAAAGAAGATGAGCGGCAAAAGTTTATTTTAAAATTATTGGAAAAATATAGTGAAAATCAAGAAATAATCAATGATTTACTTATTTTGCAAGAGATGAATGAAAAATAGGAGAAATAAATATAGTGAATTATTATAATGTTGGTATAATTGTAAATATGCAAGGATTGCAAGGAGAGGTTCGTGTGAAATCTTTGTCAGATTTTTCACATGAAAGATTTAAAAAAAACTCTTTACTTTCTCTTTTTGATGAAAAGGATCAATTTGTATCCGAATTAAAGGTAAGTCGATCAAGGGAACAAAAAAATTTGTGGATTATAAAGTTTGAAGGTCTTAATTCGATTAATGAAGTTGAGAAGTATAAATTTTTTAACTTAAAGATTAAGGAAGAACAACTTTCAGAGCTAGAAGAAAATGAATTTTATTATCATGAAATTATTGGCTTAGAGGTTTTTGAGAAGGGAGAAAAAATAGGGATTATTTCAGAAATTTTACAACCAGGTGCAAATGATGTTTGGATGGTTAAGAGAGAAGGAAAAAAAGACTTACTTCTCCCTTATATTGCCTCTGTAATTCTTCACGTGAATATCGAAGAACAACGAGTAGATGTTGAGATACCTGAAGGATTAGATGAATGAGAATAGACATTTTAAGTCTTTTTCCAGAAATGTTTTCAGCACTTCAAGAATCTTTGATTGGGAAAGCACAAGAACGTGAACTTTTAGATTTAAATATTCATGATTTTAGAGAATATACTACAAATAAGCATCGACGAGTTGATGATGAACCTTATGGCGGTGGTCAGGGAATGCTATTGATGGCAGAGCCAATTTTTAGATGCTTGGATAGTTTACCTAGATTAGAAAAATCACGGGTTATTTTACTAGATCCTGCTGGAGAAAGATTTGATCAAAAAAAGGCTGAAGAATTTTCAAAAGAAGAACAGCTAATATTTATTTGTGGTCATTACGAAGGTTATGATGAAAGAATAAAAACTTGTGTAACAGATGAAATTTCTTTAGGTGATTTTATTTTAACAGGAGGAGAATTAGCAGCAAGTGTTGTGGTTGATGCGACTGTACGTTTATTACCCGAAGTTATAGGAAAAGAAGTGAGCCATCAAGAAGATAGTTTTTCAACAGGTCTCTTAGAGTATCCTCAATATACTCGGCCAAGAAACTTTCAGGAAATGGAAGTTCCTGAAGTTTTAATGAGTGGGCATCATGAGAATATTCGGAAGTGGCGATTGACAGAAAGTTTACGAAAAACGCTTGAAAGACGGCCTGATTTATTGAAGAACTATAATTTTACTCAAGAAGAAGCAGAAATTTTAAAAAAATTAAAGAAATAATCCGCATAAAGTAAGCAGAAAAGTTGAAAAATTGCTATAATATAATAAATAGAGAATAAACTATGGAGTGAGAAGATGGATTTAATGAGAAGTAAGGAAGTGGTAAATTTTTTCCACTACGATGCACGTAATTTAGAATATGAAAAGGAGCATGGAACTCCAGAGACACGAATTAATGTCCAACTTCATATTTTGACAGATGCCAAAGAAGATTTACCTGATACAAAAGTTCAAATAAATTTAAGTTCTTTAATTGTCTTAAATAAGTTTGTGTTGTCAAGTGCTTTTAGCCAAGTGACACAGGTTATTGATCGTCAAATTAAAAATCAAGCAGATTTAACACAACAAGAAATGCAGGAATTAGCCTCTCCTTTATTTGAAATTTTAAAAGACCTTGCCTATGAAATAACAGAAGTAGCTCTCGATGAGCCAGGCTTGAGATTGGAGTTTTAAAAGATGAAACTTGCTGTAATAACAGATTCTTCAGCAACTTTGTCTGAAAAGTATTTAAAATTTGATAATCTTCACGTCTTAGATATTCCATTGACTTTGGATAAGGTAACTTATAAGTCTTCAGAAATATCAGCTCAAGATTATTTTGATTTAATGGCTAAAGCTAAAGGTCTTCCTCAGTCAGCTCAGCCTAGTGTTGCAAAATTAGAAGAACTGTTAAATGATTTACGTGATCAAGGATATAGTCATGTACTCGGTCTTTTTCTTCCATCTGGTATTTCAGGGTTTTATGAAAATGCTTATTATCTACAGGAAGAATTTACAGATATGAAGGTTGTTTTTCCAGAAACTTTTATTACCTCAAGTCCTTTAGGGTACATGGTTGAGACAATGCTCGAAGCAGCAGTCAGAAATTTAAGCTTTGATGAGATTTATAAAATTTTTGAAGAGATGCGTGACACAGATGGTGCATTTATGCTTGTAGATGATTTGAAGTGGTTGGCTAAATCTGGACGCCTTTCAAATGGTGCAGCTATTTTAGGAACTTTATTTGGTGTAAAACCAGTTTTAACTTTTTCAAAGATTGGAAAAGTTGAACTTTTTGAGAAAGTACGTACTAATAAAAAATCTATTGCTCGGATGAAAGAGTTACTACTAGAAAATACAGATCCAAAAAGTCATAAGATTTTTATTTTACAGGCGAGAGCAGAAGATAAAGTGAAAGAATTTTATGATTTTGCTATTGCACAAGGCTATACAGATGTTGAAATTTTAGATTTTGGCTCAGTTATTGCGACACACCTAGGTTTAGGAGCAAGTGCTTATACCTTTGGTAAGAAAATATTTGAGGATAAATAAGACGGTCTAGATCGTCTTTTTTAGTGACATCTTTGGTGTATGTTATAATATTCAAATGAAGAAAATTTTTTCGGCCTTTATTATTATTTTTGGAATTTTATCTGATCAATTTTTAAAATTTTGGGTTGTCAGTTCTTTTGATTTAAATGAAACAAAAGAATTTATTCCTAAAGTTATGAGTTTAACTTATTTAAAAAATTATGGGGCTGCCTGGTCGATTTTAGAAGGACAGCAGTGGATTTTTAATATTTTGACACCTTTAGCTTTGGCAATAGCTTTTTATTTTTTATGGAAGAGATATAAAATATTAAATTATAATTTAGCGATTAGTTTGATTATAGCTGGAGCTTTAGGGAACTGGATAGATCGACTCCGGCAGGGCTTTGTTGTAGATATGTTTCAGACAGAGTTTATAAATTTTGCAATTTTTAACTTGGCTGATATCTATCTCTTTATTGGTTTTTCAGTTTTAATGTTATCCATTTTATTAGAGAAAGAAGAGTAAATAATGCAAGTAATTATTGATGAAAAAAATGTGGGTCTTCGTTTGGATAAAGCCTTATCGAATATGACTAATTTATCACGAAGTCTTTTAACGGAATTAATTCGTGAGGATAAGGTGAGAGTAAATACTGAGATAAAAAAAGCAAAATATAAGGTTAAGTTAGCGGATCAGATAGATTTTGAAATTCCTAAAACTGAAGTTTTAGATATTTTAGCAGAAGAGTTGCCTCTAGATATTGTTTATGAAGATGAGGATATTGCGATTATCAATAAAGCTCAAGGAATGGTGGTACACCCATCAGTTGGTCATGATTCAGGAACTTTAGTCAATGCTTTGATGTATCATATTAAGGATTTATCTGGAATAAATGGATGTATTCGTCCTGGTATTGTTCATCGAATTGATAAAGATACGAGTGGCTTGTTGATGATTGCTAAAAATGATAAAGCTCATGAGTCACTTGCTGGACAATTAAAAGCCAAGACAAATAAACGTCGTTACTTGGCAATTGTTCATGGGGATATAAAAAATGATAAGGGACTGATAGAAGCACCAACTGGTCGTGATCCTAAAAATCGTCAACGTCAGGCAGTTATTGCTGATGGAAAGGCAGCACGGACACATTTTGAAGTATTGGAAAGGTATGGAAATTATAGTTTTGTATCTTTAGAGCTTGAGACAGGAAGAACACATCAAATTCGTGTACATATGGCTTATATCGGTCATCCACTAGCAGCTGATAGTTTATATGGACCAACAAAGACTCTAACTCCTAATAAAGGGCAGTTCCTTCATGCAGAAATGTTAGGTCTTATCCATCCGAGAACAGGAGAATATCTAGAGTTTCAAGTAGATCTTCCATCAGTTTTTCAAGAACAACTGAATAAATTAAGAAAGTCCTAAGAGCTTTTTGAACTATACCAATTTAAAATAATCTTATGTGTTGACAAAGTGAAGTATAAGTATTACAATGATTATTGTAGGTTTAATTATAATAAAATTGAACTATACCAATTTTTAGAAAAGAGAAAATATGTGTGGAATTGTAGGTGTTATCGGTCATCCTAATGCAAAGGATATTCTGATACAAGGACTAGAGAAATTAGAATACCGTGGTTATGATTCAGCTGGAATATTTATCAGTCATCCTAATGGAAATTCTAAACTTGTGAAGGCAATTGGTCGTATTCGTGATTTAGAAGATAAATTAGAGGATGATTTAGAAGGGAATGTAGGGATTGGACATACCCGATGGGCAACTCATGGAAAACCCACAGAAGCTAATGCCCATCCTCATAGTTCAACAAGTGGACGTTTTGTACTTGTTCATAATGGTGTAATTGAAAATTTCCTTGAAATTCGTGAGGAATATTTAGCAAATAATCAGTTTAAAGGACAGACAGATTCAGAGATTGCAGTACATTTAATTGCAAAATTTGCTGAAGAAGAAAAAATGTCAACCTTAGAAGCATTTAAAAAAGCTTTATCTATTATTAAAGGAAGTTATGCTTTTGCTTTAATGGATCGATTAGAAACTGAAACGCTCTATGTTGCTAAAAATAAATCACCACTTTTGATTGGTTTAGCAGATGGTTACAATGTTATTTGTTCTGACGCAATGGCGATGATTCGTGAAACAAATAATTTTATGGAAATTCAAGATAAAGAATTAGTTATCTTAACTGCAAGTAGTGTAACTATTCAAGATGAACAAGGAAATAGTGTTGAAAGAGAAAGTTATCTTGCAGAGCTTGATCTAACAGATATTGCAAAAGGTACCTATCCTTTTTATATGTTGAAGGAAATTGATGAGCAACCAGCTGTAATGCGTCGCTTGATTCAAACTTATGGAGATTCTTCTGGTGATGTAGTTGTTGATTCTAACATTGTAAAAGCTGTCCAAGAAGCAGATCGTTTATATATTATTGCAGCCGGAACTTCTTATCATGCAGGACTAGCTTCAAAGTTAATGCTAGAAGAAATGACAAATATCCCTGTAGAGTTGGGACTGGCAAGTGAGTGGGGCTATGGGATGCCATTACTTTCAAAAAAACCTTTCTTTATTTTTCTGAGTCAGTCAGGTGAAACAGCGGATTCAAGACAAGTTTTAGTAAAAGTAAATGAGATGAATTTTCCTTCTTTAACAGTAACAAATGTTCCAGGTTCAACGCTTTCTAGGGAAGCAAGTCATACACTTTTAATTGGTGCTGGTCCAGAAATTGCAGTAGCTTCAACAAAAGCTTATACAGGTCAAATTGCCTGTCTTGCCTTTTTAGCTAAGGCAGTAGGAGAATCTAAAAATAACCTAAAAGCTAAAGAATTTAATTTAGTTAAGGAACTTTCACTAGTGGCTCAATCTATAGAATCAAGTCTTTCAAATAAAGAAAAGATTGCTAAGATAGTAAAAAATTCTCTTTTAGAAACAAGGAATGCTTTTTATATTGGTCGTAAGCAAGATTATTATGTTGCTATTGAGGCAAGTTTAAAATTAAAAGAAATCTCGTATGTTCAGTGTGAAGGATTTGCTGCAGGGGAGCTTAAACATGGAACAATTAGTCTGATTGAAACTGGAACTCCAGTATTGGCATTGATTTCTAGTAATGAAGAAGTTGCAGCCCATACACGTGGAAATTTAATGGAGACTGTTGCACGTGGTGCTTCTGTAATTACAATTGTAGAAGAAGCTTTGGCACGTGAAGGTGATGATATTATTGTCGACTCTGTCCACCCTTATCTTTCAGCTATTTCGATGATTATCCCAACTCAGTTAATTGCTTACGAAACTTCTTTACAACGTGGTTTAGATGTTGATAAGCCAAGGAATTTAGCAAAAGCTGTTACTGTTGAATAATAAAAAAGTCGCTTTATTTAGCGATTTTTTGTTATAATAATCCAAAGATGAGAAGGGAGAAAGGATGTCTTTATATAAATTTAATGATCTTACGAATTATGCCAATATTTATGCTAATATGTCACAATCAGCTTATAGAGGTCGCCCTATAAGTTTTCCAGATCATCAAGAAAAAGCAGTATGTAAGGTAGAATTAATTGATTATTCTCAAAAATATGGAGCTGAGAAATTAGTAAATGGGGGTAAACTTTATCTTCAAGCAGACTTAAATCAGACACTGACAGATGAGAAAACTGGGTTTAATGCTTATTTCTTGACAGAAACTTTAGAGCTTAATCGTGAAACAGAAAAATGTTATCTGGCAATTCGAGGAAGTGATCCTATAAAGTTTGATCATATGAATGATTGGTTAATGAATAATGCAAATTTTGCTTTAAAAGTCGCTTATATCCCACAAGCTAAAATAGCTAAGCATGTGTTACAAGAAAATATTAAAGAAATCAAAGAAAAAACAAAAGAAGCTTATTTAGATATTACAGGTCATTCTTTAGGGAGTATTGTTGCTGTTCAAGCTTTGGCTGAATTAACAGAAGAAGAACTTAAAGTAATTCGTCGTCTTGTTCTTTTTAATGGGCCTGACTGCTGGGAGAGTTTAGAAAAGATGTCTTGTTCTAAGGAGCAGATTGAAAGAATCTCTGAAAAAATTATTTATTATATTAATCCTTTTGATATTATAAGTATGGTAAATCGTGAGAAGCCCTTTCAAGAACAGTTAGGGAGAGTGAAGTATATTGTTCCTTTTACTTTAGAGACAACGCTTATAGATACACGCTCACATGATTTTGGTGAATTACAGATAAATGAAAAAGGAGAAATTTTAGTTGTAGAAGACAACTTTTATTTAGACTTAATTGAAAAGGGTCAAGAAACAGCAGAGCTAGCAATGTCAATGTTAACACAAATAAAAACACTGACAAAGAAAAATAAGTTATTTTCTCAACTTGTTTCATCACTAGGGAAAGAATAATAAAGTAAAAGCCAAGCATTCTAAACAAATATTTTAATAGAGATTTGCTATAATAAATTATGAAAAGATTTAAAGCGACAATTGCTTATGACGGAACTGACTTTGCAGGCTTTCAAGAACAGCCTCATTTAAGAACTGTTCAGTCAGAAATAGAGTCGGTCTTAACACGTATTCATTCTGGACGGCAAGTGAAAATACAAGGCTCAGGTAGGACTGATGCAGGGGTTCATGCTTATGGACAAGTCTTGCACTTTGATATGGATGATGAGCGTCCAGTAGAGCGAATTCGCTTTGCGTTAGATACTCAGACAGCTGCAGATATTTCTGTTTGGAAGCTTGAAGAAGTTTCAGAAGATTTTCATGCAAGATTTTCAAAACATGAAAAAATTTATGATTATCTTTTAGATAATTCTTACAGCCGAAGTCCTTTTAAACGGAGAAGTCAAGCTTGGTTTAGATACCCTTTAGATTTTGAAAAAATGCAAGAGGCGATCCGCCAACTTGTAGGAGAGTATGATTTTACAGGATTTACAGCTCAGGGTAGCTCGGTAGAAGATAAGGTAAGGATTATTTCTCAAGCTCAAATTGAAAGATATGATGAAACAAGTCTTAAAATAAGTTTTCGAGGGAATGGTTTTCTTTACAAGCAAGTACGTAATATGGTGGGAACACTCATCAAGATTGGTAATGGAAAAATGCCAGTCGAACAAATAGATAAAATACTCTCAACGAGAGATAGAAAATACGCAGGTCCAACAGCTCATCCTGAGGGACTGTACTTAAAGGAAGTGATTTATAATGAAGAATAGAAATATATTAGCAGTTCATGATATTTCTTGTGTTGGACGTTGTTCTCTTACAGTTGCATTACCGATTATTAGTGCGTTTGGAGTAGAGTGTCGTTTGTTGCCAACGGCTTTACTTTCAACACATACAGGTGGATTTAAAGATTTTACTTACTTAGATTTAACTAGTGAGATGAAGAAAATTTTAGA
The DNA here is from genome assembly GCA_047974165.1 of Lactovum sp. Taxonomy (GTDB): domain Bacteria; phylum Bacillota; class Bacilli; order Lactobacillales; family Streptococcaceae; genus Lactovum. The sequence continues at coordinate 2,213 of JBKECB010000083.1, read as the reverse complement.
AGCTTGGGAGCCATTAGATTTAGAGTTTAATGCTGTCTATAGTGGATTTATGGCAAGTGCTGATCAGTTAGATCTTTTAGAAGAAGTTATTCAGCGCTATGGAAAGTTTGCTATTATTGACCCAGTAATGGCAGATAATGGTGAAATTTATCCTATCTTTGATCAACTTTATGTTGAACGTATGAAAAAAGTCTTATCTTTTGCAGACTTATTAATTCCTAATATTACAGAAGCTTGTCTATTAACAGATACTGCTTATCCTAAAGAAATTAGTAAAGACTTTATCGAAGATTTAGCAAGTAATTTACAAAATGAAGGAGTTAAAAATATTGTCATTACAGGAGTGAGTTTTGATGATAAAAAAATTGGTGCTGCAGTTATTTATGAAAGTGGAGATATTGAGTATGCAATGGCTGAAAAAATGCCAGACTCTTATCATGGAACGGGTGATATTTTTGGCTCTGTCTTAACTGCTGAGTGGGCAAATGGCAAAAGTTTGTTGGAAGCCAGTCAATTTGCTTGTGATTTTGTAGTATCAGCTATTAAGAAAACAGATAAGACTGCTGATAAGCGTTACGGAGTTAACTTTGAGCAAGCTTTATATAAAAAATGATAATTTAGAAGGTTTATATGTTGAAAAAAAATAAGCTCTCTTCAGAACTTTTACAATTATTAATTATCTCGGCAATACTTGTTTTACTTGCTTTCTTCATATTTTTATTGACAAAAATATCTTTCTTATTTGTTCCAATAAAGACATTAATTTCAATGGTTTTAATTCCCTTCCTTATTGCTGGTTTTCTTTATTATGTATTTAAGCCGATCCTTTATTTTATGGAGGAGAAGTTTAAAATGAAAAAAAGTTTAGCTATCTGGTTAATATTTATTATTTCCTTTCTTGGAATTTCACTGATTTTAGCTTCATTTTTACCTAAAATTATTAGCCAGTTGACCTCTCTTATCAACTCAAGTATCTCTAATTTATCAGAACAACAACTTTGGTTAGATAAGATTATTAAAGAATCTGACTTTCAGAATTTTGCTAAAAAAATAGATTTATATAAACAACTCGAAAGTTTAAATATTTCTTATACAAATATTCTAGAAAATATTTTAAAGGGATTAACTGGAAGTGTTGGCTCTATTGTGACTGTGATTGCAGATTTTGTAATGATTATTATTATGATTCCGATTTTCTTATATTATATGTTAATGGATGCTGAAAAGTTTGTTCCTTTTATTCGTCAGAGTTTTCTTCGTCATGACAGACAAAATTTATTAAGCTTGATTGAGAAGATTAATTATTTAATTGGTCGTTATGTAACGGGTACAATTTTAGATGTTACAATTATCTTCTTTGCAGCCTTGATCGTTTATATGATTTTAGGCATTCCTTATGCTTTTCTATTCTCATTAATTGCTGCGATATTTAATCTTATTCCTTATGTGGGGCCCTATGTAGGTGTTCTTCCTTTAATATTAACAACAGTTTGGGAGCGTCCCCTTGTAACAGCTATTGCAGTTGTTTATGTTTTAGTTGTTCAGCAGATAGATGCCAATTTGATTCAGCCTAAGATTATTGGTGATGCTGTTCAGATTCATCCATTAACAGTGATGGTTCTTATGATGGTAGCTGGTCCCTTGTATGGAATTATTGGGATGGTGATTGCAGTTCCGCTGTATGCCATTGTTAAGGAAATTGTAAAATTTTATGCTGAGATTTACTGGAAAAAACAGGAAAGAAAATTAGAAAAAACAACAAAACTTTTTGCTTCGTCTCTAGAGGAATAAAAATTCTTCCTACTTTAAAATTGCTAACAAAATATAAATAAAGGAGGATAACATCATGTTATCAGAAATGTCTTCAACAAAACTTCGTAAAACAATAGGAGTTACGGGTATTATTTCCGTTATTATGGGCCTTTTAATTCTTCTTTGGCCAGGAAGAACGGCTGAAATTGCAAGCCTTTTAGTTGGAATTTCCTTTTTATTAACAGGTATTCTAACTTTATGGCATGCCTATAAAATGCCAGTAGAGAGTGGTTTTTCTCGTATTGGTCAGTTTATATTAGGAGCACTTAATATTATTGTCGGTTTATTCATGTTTGTTAATTTAACAGCATCAACTGCCCTTCTTTTCATCTTTGTAGGTATTTTTACAGGCCTTGCTTGGATTGTTGATGGCTTTATAGCTTTTAGTCAAATGAAATTAA
>JBKECB010000060.1:0-8582 GCA_047974165.1 Lactovum sp. | reverse complement strand
TTTCTTTCTGATTATTTAAGAGCTAAGATCTTATATGAAGAAGGTGGAGTATATCTAGATGCAGATATGAAAGTAATTAAATTTATTGAAGGTATGTTTTCTGGAAAATCATTAGTATTAGCATTTGAGAATAATACTACCTTATCAATGGGATTTGCAGCAGCAGCACCTAAAAATAAATTCTTTAGAGATTTAAAAGCAATATATGAATCAACTACTACAGGTAAAACTATAATGGGTAATGTAATTTGAGACTTTGTTGCTAAAAGAGATCTAGATATTAAAATTAATGGTAAATATCAAGAAAGAGGAGATTTTGTTATTTATGAATTTAGAAGAGTTTCATTAGTTCATAAAAGATATAGATATTGAAAAAGAGAATCTCAATATCTATTACATCAACATACAGTTTCTTGAGTTCCTAAATGAGCAAGACCAGGGTTAAAGTTCGTAATTGCTACAACTCAGAAATTAACATTTATTAATAAGTTATATGGAATATTACTAATTTGACCTAAAAAAGAAATGTTAAAAAACTATAAGATGCTTGATGAAGATGGAAATACTTTATTAATTAGAAAAGAAGTTAAGAGACTTGAAAAAGAAAGAAAAAAATCTAAAAATAATAAAAACAAATAATTAAGTGGTCAATATTGACCACTTTATTTTTCACCTAAATATTTCAAAATCTTTAAAAAATGAATTAATAGAAAACTTAATCCTTTATAATTTAAATAACTATGACTTTATTAAAGGCTAAAAACATAAATAAATACTACGGAAAATTCCATGTTTTAAAGGGAATTGATTTTGAATTAAATGAAAATGAATCAATAGCTATCGTAGGAGGAAACGGAGCAGGTAAAACTACTCTGCTTAATATCATCTCTGGAAACGATAAAAACTTTGATGGGGAATTTGAAAGCGATCTTAAAAAGAAAGAAATTTCTTTCCAATTCCAAACAACTAATTATCCTGATGAATTTACGGTATTTGATTTACTATATATTTTCGAAAAGAATTCAGGTAGAAAATTAAAAGAAATTAAAGCATCAATTTATGAAAAACTAGAATCTGTAAACTTAAAAGATCAAGTTAAACAAAAACCATCAAGTTTATCTGGTGGACAAATGCAAAAACTTAACTTACTATTAACTATGGCTACTCAGCCTAAGTTAATTTTCTTTGATGAAATTCTATCTGGACTTGATAGACCTTCTATAGAAGATATCTTCAAATTCTCAAATGAATATATAAAAGGTAAAACAACTACTATTACCGTATCCCATAATGCAGAGGAAATTTATAAACTTTGTGATAGGGTTATTTTCCTAATGGAAGGTAAGATTCTTAAAGAAGTAGAGATTAAGGAATATGCAAACGTTGCTGCCTTAGAAAAAGATATGAAGGAAACTATTATTGAAAATGATCATATTGTTTATGAAGACATTTTCAGAGTAGATCCTAAATTTAGATTTGAGGAAAATAGGACACACCTAGAAATAGAAAACCTTAAAAAATCATATGGACTTACTCGTGTACTTACAGGAGAAGACTTCCAAGGAATTTCAACAAAAGTTGATCCTTCTGAAAGGATCGCAATCATCGGTAAGAATGGTTGTGGTAAATCTACACTAGCAGAAATTATTGCAGGTACTAAAAAAATGACTTCAGGAAATATTAAGTTTAATATTTTCTCAGAGAATAAATATTACAAAAAGAATCTAAAAATTCTAACTAAGATTAATTCACATGATATTGGATTCTCTCCTTTATCAGATGATTTCGACAATCTAAGAAAGTTAGCATTCGATTCACATAAGATTCAATTTGAACAACTTGAGCTTCTTAAGAAAAGAAATGTAATTAAAACAGAAATCACAAATCCAGTTATTAAAAAAATTAACAAACTAGTTATCTCTACAGAAAATGAAAATGAGGATCTAACTAAAATTAATAAAATAATGGAAAGAGTTAAAATCAGCACCATTGCTGAATCTGAGAGAATTGAGATGGTCATTGATAACTTAATAAGAAAATTTAAGAAGAACTATCATTCAAATCTAAAGTTTAATTCAAAAATGAGATCGGAAAATATTGGTATCCAATTCCAAAAACAATTCTATCCACCATTACTGAATTTAAGAGATGTTATTATATTCAATTGTAAAGCTAACAGAATTAAATATGATGAATCCTATGTTGATACAATCCTAAAAACAATCGGATTGCATGAACACAAATATAATACTACACATGAAATTTCTGGTGGGCAAAGACAGAAATTAAACATCATTTTAAATCTTATCAAACAACCATCATTAATAATTTTTGATGAGCTAACTACTGGATTAGATATTTTAGCCAGAGAAAAATTAACTGAACTAATTAAAGTATACTTAGAAAAAACTAATGCAACATTATTGATGATAACTCACTCAGCGGAAGATATTGAAAGACTTGCAAATAGAATTATTACCATTAAAGATGGAAGCATTAGCAACGATGACAAACAAATCCAAGGTAAAGACTTTACAAAAATTTTAAAGGAAATTTAATATGTATCAAAACCTTAAAACTTCATTACATCAGAACTTCGTAATTTTTGCGAAATCACCAGCTATTATAATTGTTGCGCTGGTGCCTATTGTTCTGCTATTTTTGATTGGTTCTGTTAACCCTGTTGCCTGAGTATTGCCTCAAATTATTTCAATCTCTATAATTGTTATTTGTTTCCTATCGGTAGGTATTCAATATAATGAATATAGAAAGAGTGATTTCTTTAGAACTACGAAATCAACTAGATTACCTTTAGTTTATTTAATATTAGGTACTTTCATAGTAACTTTTGTTGTTTGTTTAGTGCTATCAATTTTTTTAATGTTGGTAACTTGAGTATTCACAACTTGTTTCCATGTTCTTTCACAAACAGTTGATAATATTAATATCGATTCAATTGCATTATGACAAGCATTCATGAAAGATGATGCTCTGTTCTCAACGTTCTCTTTTAGATCAGTTAAATGATTCTGATTTATTTATTCATTAATCGTATCTATTTTTATGACTTCGTTATTTGCGATTATGATTGGTAATATTTTAACGACTACTAAATCATACATTCTATTTTCAATAATTTATTTAATTTTATTCATTACTATTTCTGGGTTAACAATTCCAATTAGTATTATTCAAAATAATGATTTTACATGATTTATTGCAAATATAATTCCGAATTTCCATACCAACTCAATGATTACTTCGTCTATTAATTCAGGGGCACTTATTCAAACTGGTGGTTATACTACTTATGTTAATGAATATGCGGATTGATTAATTTCATGTCAAGGTACTGATGGATATTATTATCTTTTCTCTAATTTAGATACACTTGATTTATCAAATGGTACTGATCTTATTGATTTATCATTTGTCTTCTCAATGTTCCCATGATTAAAACCTGTTGCATTTGCAGCTGCTGATTTATTAAATGGATTATTAGACGGACAACTATCAGCACTTCATATAAATCCTATCGAACCATCGATGGCAATTGTTCTGAATGTTATATTAATTGCAGATTCTTTATTTGGAAAGGGTGTGCAGGCAGGAGATATTGAAATAGTTATTAAAATTTGTAGAAATCTATCTAGTGGATTAAATTCCATTTCTGGGTTACCATATGCATTTGGCGGAAATACATATTCTGTAGTTACAAATGTAATACCTTGAATTATTTCGTTAATTTCAGTTCCGACATTTATTAAGGTGGTGTATTACTAATGAGAAACTTAAAAATTAAATTAATGTTAGCTATATTTTTACTACTTACATTAATATTATTATTAATAGGTACTATTACTTCAGCAACAAGACAGGATAGAATAAACAATTCTATTTATATTTCTCTAACGAGAGACTCTGCAGCTAAGAAATTTTCTGACGGAGGAGCTAAGAATTATGATGAACTTCAAGAGTGAGTGAACCCCAATTTTGAAGATGATTACGTTTATGAAAACGTAGATAAATTCGATGCTTCATTATTTCAAGATGGAGTTAGAGTTAAAACTTTAGAAAAATTGTTTCATACTTTTTCAAGTGAAATTGAATTCGACTCTACTATAACAAGTAAATACTTTATATCAAGAGTTATATTAATTGATAAAGGTTGAAACGTTGAAGGAAATGGTTCTTTCAAACTAATGGAGAAAAAAATTACTCCTGAAGAAGTTGGGTCAAAAGAATATAATAGATATATTAACTTTTCAAATACAATTTCTAAAATTAAAACTAGGGACCAATTAGTTCCTGCTCCAATAAAAAACGTTTATGGCGTTTGATCAGAAGGGATAGAAAATGGGTTTATACACTTTAGTGGAAAGATTCCGGATCTAAGTTCTATATTCCCTCCTATTTACGATATTTTCCCATTCTTAAAAAATAAGATATCTTTATATTTATTAAAACTGGATTTATTTGCATATGATGAAACTTTCATAGTTAATGAAAACGGAACCGATATTTATTATGACTTTAGTGATGGAATTCAATTTTCATATGATGAGAAGGGAAAATATATTGGAGATCAAATCACAGGTGGTTGAATAGATAAGAACGGTAACACATGTGAAGGTATTATGAACTGAAGTAATATTACATTAACTAATTTTTCTAGAACTCTAAATATTAAATTAGGAGTTATTATAGGATTAAATAGTTTATTTAATAACTGAAAATTTGTTACTAACAACTCTCCAACTATGAATCCTGATATTTATCAATTATTTGATGATGGTTCTAATTCTCTATTCATCTTTGGAGTAGGTATTAATAATCTATCTCATAAATATTCAGGGATTAAATATTATACTTACGAAATTCAGGATAGAAAGAAAAATTGAACATACAAAGAATCAGAGCATATAGTTAATACATCTCTTGAATATATTTTATATTCATTATATGATAATGGATATGCTGATGACATCATTAGAAATGCATACTCAATTGATGTGAAAAATGGACTAGAAGGTGGATATGATTTATCTAAAGCTTGAGAGTATAGGGGAACTAGATATAGTAGTGAAGAATATTCATACGTTAATAACACTACTGATATACCAGTAGATGAATTATTAATTTATTCTGGTACAGAGGATTTAAGCGATCTAGAGTTTGGTGAATTTTATGAACTATGTGAATATTATCATGTAGCTTCAAGAGGTTCACAATACGGAATAGATTCAAATATAGATATTATCTTTAAATTCTTATCAAAAGAATTAGCTGATGGAATTAAGGTACAAGACTTACCAAAACCAAACGAAATTTAAAAACATGAAAAAAATATTTTTAGTAGAAACAAAAAAATTATTTAAATCGCCAACTATCGTTGGTTATTTACTTATTCCATTACTTCTATATATATTAGTTAATCCTCTTCAAGGACCACTTATTGCTTTTAGTTTTTCATTAATTCTTCAATCATTATTTATATCATTCTTTGTCTATGGATCAAAAATCAAAGATTATCTAAATCCAACAATGGAAAAGAAAATGAACAATTCAGAGAATAAAAAATTTGATGCAATGTTTTCAATATTTATATTATCTGTATTTGTACTATTAATTTCAATAGCAGTTCCATTTTCTCTAATGTTGATTTCCACTCAAGGTTTAAATCAATATTTAGATTCTCAATGAGCATATTGATCAACATCTAATGCAGCTGCAGATCATTATCTGTATGGGATTGAGGGTGACAAATTATTAATATTCTATAGTTTCGGAACGTTTATGCAATTCCTATTTGCGTTCTCAATTATTGTAGTTTCAGTATTTGGATTCTCTACTTTATTAACTGAATTGTTAAGAGATTCATCTAAATACCTTGCTGCTTCATTATCAATCTTTATTATAGTTGTATTGTTTTCTTCACTGACTTCAAAAGAACTATTCGTACTTGGTGATGACCAATATATAAAATCTATTGATATGGTTAAAAATCATTTCTTTAAATTTATTAAATTAATAAATCCAATTTTCTGATTAAACCAACTATTATTAAATACATTAATTGCTGATGATGGTTCAGGTTTCTACTTAACAATAGAAAATGGAGCTAAAATTCCAGATAGTATTGATGCACCAGGAATGCTTTATCCTGCTATATTTAATATTTTCCATATAGGAACTGATGTATCATCATTAACAAATGATTCATTAGAATATATTAGTAAACCAGTTAATACATTAAATGTTGAAATTTATCAACTAGGTACATTATTAAGTCCTATAATTTTTGCAACATCATGTTGAACGACTTATCTTTTAAAGGAGTTGATTTAAATGAATAGAATTAGATTATTTTATTATAATAACAAAACTTTAATCAATATATTAATAACAATTATTACATTTGGTATATTCTTATTGATTCCACTTATTATAGTTGTTACTAAAGATGATACAGATATTCCTATATATAATGTTAAATCTCCTGATTTAAAATTAGCTGAAGACCCAGTACATTGATTAGATGCTGATGGTGAAGCTGGTTCAAATTGAAAATCAGATTGAAACTTCACATTTAATACAGACTTCACTAATGAAGGTTGAACAATCAACGAATACTATATTGCTGTTGGTGAGAATGGAACTAGTGATCCTGAAGGAGAAAATCCTAACTACTCATATGATGGGGAAGGTAATTTATTACTATGATCAAAATTGACTGGTAGAGTTGAAACTTCTCTAGCATATGAAGAGATCTTTATTCCTCAACATGATGGGTTAGATCAAAATAACCCAGATGATCTTGCGATATGAGAAGCTGAAGAAGATGAATTCATTGATATGATTAATAATGATGTTGAGGAATTTACTAATGATAAAGACACTACTTATATTCAAGATCTTGATAAATTAAATGTAAACAGAAGAATTTATGCATCAGCTAGAATTTCATATGAAAATGATGGAATTTACGCTAGTGATACAATTACATTAAATCCTTCAAATACGTTAATAGATTGTAATTATGATGGAGCTGGAGAAATTTCTATTTTACCATCATATGTCTCAACCGCATGAGAAGAACCAAGTTCAATCTATGATGAAACTTCTACAACACAATGAGTTGCAGAAGGAGATCCTGAAAATCCTGACGCATATACATATCAAATTGATGAACTAAATCAAATATTCTCTTACAACGGAATTAAAACTTTAATCAATGTTTATGAAAATAAATTTGCTTTTAGGATTAATTGAACAGAAAATTTAGATGATTATGGATTTTCACTTTATGAAGAAAAACCAACATTAAATATTAAATTGTGACCTTCAGTTGATGGGGATGGAGTAGAGAGTGATGCATCAGTTGAGCCTTATAAGGAGATTAATTTAGAATTGAAATCTAATTCTTCAACAGGAGAATATTATTTCTTATCAGATTACTATAATGTTCCTGATGATTTATATTCTCTTGGAGTATTAAATGTTGACAAAATTTTATTTAATATTGAACTAAGATGAAAACTTAAAGATGAAGAGCAAATTATTGACGACTTCTTAGAACATGATGAAGAGAACATTGGTAGAGATAATGTTCATGTCAACATACCGGAAGGTGAAGATGCCGTTGGTCAAAATGTTTGATATACTCATGAAAATTTAAATACTGAAAGAATTGTAAGAATTGGTACACCAGAAAATAAAGTTGTGTCTAATGACAACAAAGCATTTACTGATTTACTAAAATACGATTTATTTTCAAATATGAATTTCGTAACAGGATTTTCTATAAATCCATATGATACTTATGTTCCATATATAGTATTCTCTCCTGAGTCTTTATTGGCTAGTCCAGGATTTGACCAATCTGATATTACTGTCGCATGACGTTTAAAATTATATGATGAACTTGAAACTAGAATTCCGGTTCAAGCTGCATTCACAGATTTTGATGAATACGTTTATAACGGTAAAACATATTATTATGCAGTAAATAGATCGGCATTCGCTATTAAGGATTCACTAACTTATAAATTTGCTTCTGATTCATTTGTAAGAGTTAAATTTAATTTTGGTGATTTCTCATATGAGCCAGAAAGTAAAACTGAAAAAATGGAATACTATATTTCTAATGATGAAGAATTTAAATTCTATAATACTTCAGATAAAGAACCAGAAGAGGTACTAGCTGAATTAAGTGAAGAACCAGGAAACATATTCTATACAACAGATAATACTAAGCTATATAGCTTTGATCATGAAAAAGATCAAAAATCAATTAATATATTTATCATTGTTACAATTGCAATAATATTTGTTGTACCAGTAGCAATTATATTAATCACAAAATTTAAATATATTTTCAAGAAATAATAAATTTTAAATCATAGGTACTAATCCTATGATTTTTTTTAGTAGATAAATAGTATATAACTTAAATTAAATATATTATGTAAAAATCATAGTAGTATAATATAGTTGTATTAAAGGACAATAAATAAAGAAAGAAGGTAAATATAAAATATGGAAACATTAGGTTGATTGGGTATAACCTTATTGATAGTAGA
>JBKECB010000058.1:0-3871 GCA_047974165.1 Lactovum sp. | reverse complement strand
CAAACTATGAAATGTGGTCTTGAGTAGCTCTAACTTTTTGAGAATTTTTATTGCAAATTTCTGAAAATATTTCTTAACTTACTCAAAAATCTAATAAGTATAAAGCCTCTGCATTTTGCTGGTACTTTTTTTCTGATATTATGGGCTATAAAAACAACCTATATTTACTAATATAGATTGTTTTTGTTAAATTAATGTTTTTCTGAAGCGCTAGAGCTTGTGTCTACCTCGTTTTTTGCTGGGCTACTAGTTGAGGCACTAGAGCTTGTGTCAACACCTCCTACGAGTGTTTGTCCCGTCTTGTTTAAATACCAATCTACGATAGGTTTAAAGTCTAAGATATACTCATTGATACCGACATATTCACCATTTTCGTTATGAATAGCTTGGTAGTTATGAACGACGTACTTGTCAGGTCCATGAGTAGGAACGTTTACACGGAAGCAGTCTATCTGACCTGATCTGAGCTGTTGTACTACCCATTTGACCCCTTGATGGACTCTGTCAGGATGACATTTTGCGAGAGGATTTCCAACCTGGCCGGGTACTCTGGCTGCCAGCATATCTTTTGCTTCAGCTGTTCGATTATAGTAAAGGAACTGATTATTGCTGTCAGCATAGGTAAGCTCCATTGGCATAGAGGCTAAGAAATAGTTAAGCTGGTCAACGGTGAGTAATCCACGATCAAGTTTAACATAAGTCTTTCCTTCGACAGCTTTAACTTTTTTAGAAGCCTTTTCCAACCAGTCATCTGCTCTCATATCTACTCCGCTAATAGTAGTAGAAATTTTTCCTGTGGCATTCAAATCCTCTTCAGCTAAAGTAGCTTCCTTAGATTTTGATTTTGTCAGACGAGTGGCAAGGATGACAGATTTCTTTAAGGTCTTTGCAGTACTTGCTAAAAATTTCTTTGTTTTAGTTCCTTTTTGTGAACTTGCAGAGGCTGTACTACTATCTTCTTTCTTAGAGGCACTAGAGTCTGTATCGACTTTTTGAGGACTTACGGAGTTCGTGTTACTCTCCTCTTTCTTAGAGGCACTAGAGTCTGCATCAACTTCGACATTTTGTGAACTTGCAGAGTTTGTGTTATTCTCCTCCTCTTTCTTAGAAGCGCTAGAGTCCGCATCAACTTCAACATTTTGTGAACTTACAGAGCCTGTATTGCTTTCTTCATTTTTAGAAGCACTAGAGTCTGCATCGACGTCCTCTTTCTTAGAGGCACTAGAACTTGTATCAACGCCACCTACAAGACTTTGTCCGGTCTGCTTTAAGTACCAGTCTATAATAGGTTTAAAGTCTAAAATATACTCATTAATACCGACATATTCACCTTTTTCATCGTGGATGGCTTGATAATTATGAACGACGTACTTATCTGGTCCATGAGTAGGAACGTTGACACGGAAGCAATCCATTTTACCAGATCTGAGCTGTTGTACCACCCATTTGACCCCTTTATGAACTTTGTCAGGATGACATTTTGCAAGAGGATTTCCAACCTGACCAGGTACTCGTGCTGCCAGCATATCTTTTGCTTCAGCTGTTCGATTATAGTAAAGGAACTGATTATTACTGTCAGCATAGGTAAGTTCCATCGGCATAGAAGCTAAGAAATAGTTAAGCTGGTCGACGGTTAATAATCCACGATCGAGTTTAACATAAGTATTTCCTTCGACAGCTCCAACTTTTTCAGCTGCTTTTTCTAACCAATCATCCGCTCTCATATCTACTCCTTCGATAGTTGTAGATATTTTTCCAGTAGCATTTAAATCTTCTTCAGGTAAAACTTCTTCTTTTTTCTCTAGTCGAGTAACAAGAGAGGTAAAATCTATGAATTTCTTTAAACAACTTGCTAAAAATTCTTTTGTTCGGTCGTCTTTTAAGTTTCCTTCTTCATCAAAAGCTTCTTTTACCTTACCTAATAAGAATTCATTACCAGGTAATACTACAGCATTTACTCCAGGAGCATCTAGGATTTTTCTCAAGTCAAGCTGAGCACGTGAAGTTCCTTGATTGTAATAAGAAGCTCCAATAATCATGACAGGCTTTCCTTCTAAGGGATGAATCTTAAAGGATAACCATTCTAGAACACTTTTTAAAGCTGCAGGAATGGTATGATTATGTTCAGGCGTCGCAATGATCACTCCATCAGCTGCTAAAATCTTCTGATTTAACTTTTGAATTGGGGCAGTCATTGTTTGATCATCACTCTGATTAAATAATGGAATGTCCGTAATTTCTAAAATCTCAATCTCGGCTAATGGATGAAACTTCCGAGCCATATATTGTAATAGTATTCGATTATAAGATACCTCTGCATTTGAACCTACGATTCCTACTAATTTCATTTTTTCTCCTTTATAATTTTTCCCAAGAGAAGTTTTCCACTTCTTTTTTGTTAATTTCATGAGCGTTATTCAATTGTTTCATAACATCTATGAAAATCATAAAATCATTAAATAAGATTTCTAATTTTTCTACCTGTTCAGAATCCTTCAAATTATTATTTTCATCAAAAGCCTGTAAAGAATGACTGAGTAAGAATTCTGAACTTGGCATGATGCGTGCTTTTAATTCAGGAGAATCTAAAATTTGACGTAAATGTTGCTGAGCTCGAGAAGAGCCCAAAACTCCATAGGAAGCACCTGTAATCATGACAGGCTTGTCTAAAAATGGGTAAATATGATAAGAAAGCCAATTTAGAGCATTCATTAGGGCAGCAGGTACAGCATGGTCATACTCAGGTGTACTGATAATCACCCCATCAGCAGTATCTATTTTTTCAGCAATACGCATGATTAGGTCAGGGATTTTCTTATCCTCAGGCTTATTAAAAAGTGGAAACTCTTTAATTTCAATGATCTCAACTTCTACTTTTTCTTGAAAGTGACTTTTTATAAAGTGAAGTAATTGTCTATTTGTTGAGTTGTCAGAATTTGTTCCGACTAATCCAATAATTTTATTCATTTGTTATATCCTCTTTTCATAAATATTTAGTCATACCAGATGACTGGTAGATGTTTTCTTTTGTAATAATGAGAGTCTCAATGTCTTCAAGCTTTTCAACAACATTTAAAATTTCTGTTACTTCGTGACCAAATAATCGACTGGTCCAAATTTCACCATCAACAGATTTATCAGAAATAATGGTTAAACTTAAAACTGGAGTCTTGATCGGGTAACCTGTTGATGAATTAAAAATATGATGATAGGTTTGATCTTTTGTTTTTAAAGTTCGCTCATAAATGCCAGAGGTTACGACAGATTTATTTTTAACCTGTAAAATCTTACTGTAGGAATTTCGGTCTTTTGTAGGATTTCGAATCCCAATACGCCAGTTTGTTCGATGCTCACTTGGAGCATCACCAAAAGTCATGACATTGCCTCCTAAGTTTATTAAAGCAGCAATAGCTCCTTGCTCTTTCAAATATGTCATAATTAAATCAGCGATATATCCTTTGGCCAAAGCTCCTAAATCAATTGCCATCCCTTCTTCTAAGAAAACACTCTGTTTTTCAGGATTAAGCTGGATTTTTTCAGGATTGATAAGAGTGAGCAGTTTTTCAATTTCAGTCTCAGAAGGTTTTCTGCTATCTGAAAATCCAATATTCCAGGCTTTAGTCAGTGGACCGATTGCAATATTTAAGTAACTGTTTGCTGCAATGCTATGATTTTTTCCTATTTCGATAAGGTCAAATAAATCTTGACCTGCTTTCACCCATTTTTTACCCGCATTTAAGTTGATACTCATTAACTCAGACTCATTATTATTTGCGCTAAAACGCATTTCATATTCTTTTAGTTTATCAATGACATCATTTAAAAGAGAGTCAGCATTTTTATGATTGATGCTGATATCAATCACCGTCCC
>JBKECB010000038.1:0-1561 GCA_047974165.1 Lactovum sp. | reverse complement strand
GTTAACTTAATTAATCAACATAAAAACACCTATGTTTACTTGAAATATAAGTAAACATAGGTGTTTTTTAACTACTTTAAGTTTGTACCCCTGTTGATAGTATACAAATTAGTTACTTAGTGCTTTACTTTTAATTTGTTTAGTATGTAAGTAAATGTTATTTACTTGTCATTTAATATTGTTAAGTGTTTAAGTTATAAGTTTAGCTAAAAAAAATATATATTTTAATAAAAAAATTTTTGTATTAAAGTATTTTTTTTAAAAAAGGGCGTAAGGGTCTTAGTGCCTTATTTCAACTATTTTTAATAAGTATATATTGTTATGCCGGCTTTTAACTTTTACATCAATAAAAAAATATATGATGTGAATTGAGTCGATAGGGTAAAATATTTTGTGTAAATAGAAATTTAGGGTAGAAAAAGAGAAAGTCCATTCTGTAAAATTAAAGTTACGACACAGAAATTTTATAGGAGGACTTTCTCATGACTCATTTTACTACAGAAATAATGGAAACACTAATTAATAAAGGTGATTTAGATGATTTATTTCGTCGTCATTTAGAACTCGCTATCAACTCATTATTACAGGCTGAATTAACAGCGTTTCTTGACTACGAAAAGTATGATAGAGCTGGATTTAATTCAGGTAATTCCCGCAATGGGAATTACTCACGTTCATTTAAAACAGAATATGGAGAATTAAATTTGGTGATTCCTAGAGATAGAAATGGAGAATTTTCCCAACAAACATTACCTGCCTATAAAAGAACCAATGATTCCTTAGAAACTACTATTATTCAGCTATTTAAAAAAGGAATAACGATGTCTGAAATCTCTGATCTAATTGAAAAAATGTATGGTCATTATTACACACCACAAACTATTTCAAACATGAGTAAAATCGTATCTGAAGATGTTTTAGCTTTTAAAGAAAGAACTTTAGAAGCTAAATACTCAGTCATTTTTATGGATGCTACTCATATTCCTTTAAAGAGACAAACCGTATCAAAAGAAGCCGTTTATATTGTGATAGGCATTCGATTGGATGGAACCAAAGAGGTTCTAGGATTTACTATTGCTCCAACCGAATCTGCTTATGTTTGGAAAGAGATACTTCAAGATTTAAAAGATCGTGGTTTAGAAGAGGTTTTATTAGTTGTAACTGATGGTTTAAGTGGTATTCACGATAGTATCCATAGTGTCTATCCAAATGCTCAATTTCAACAATGTTGTGTCCATATCTCTAGAAATATTGCTCATAAGGTTCGTGTTAGTGATCGACAAGAAGTCTGTAATGATTTCAAATTGGTTTATCAAGCAGCTTCAAAAGAAGAAGCTATGAATCAAATAAGTTTTATGATAGATAAATGGAAAAAGCAGTATCCACGAGTAGTTAAATTACTCTTGAATCCTGCTATATTAACTTTCTATAACTTCCCACCATCAATCAGAAGAACTATCTACTCAACTAACTTGATTGAGGGATTTAATAAACAGTTAAAAAAATATACAAAGAGAAAAGAACAATTTCCTAATGAAGAATCTCTGGAGAGATTCCTTGT
>JBKECB010000069.1:0-3834 GCA_047974165.1 Lactovum sp. | reverse complement strand
ATACATAAATTTATTTTCTTAGAAAATTTTAAAAAATAAGTCCAAAAAGCCTTATCAAGACTGTAAAATAAAAAAAATACTGTTATAATTGAATATAACATTTTAAGGTAGAGTTGAATCTTATCTCTAAATATTTATATGAAGTTAGGAGGGAATTATAGTATGTATTCTTCGGAAGAAATTCTTTTAATGACAATCCACAAGGGAGAGCAGAAGATAAATTTAAGCTTACTCCAAAAGGCTTTGCTCGGTTTTATAGCTGGGGCAATGATTTCTTTAGGTTTTTTATTTTCTGTTCGTGTGGTTGGAGCGACTGTTGAAACATTGGGACCAGTCGCAAATTTAATAGGGGCAGCGGTATTTCCAATTGGTCTAATTGTAATTTTACTTGCTGGAGGTGAGTTAGTTACAAGTAATATGATGGTGGTATCTGCAGCTTTTTATGCTAAAAAAATAGCATTAAAAGAAGTGTTATTAAACTGGATACAAATTACATTTTTTAATATTTTAGGTGCTATTTTTGTTGCTTATGTTTTTGGGTATTTATCTGGTTTGACTTCTTCAGGAACTTTTAGTGAAGCAGTGATTCAAGGAGCAGATTTAAAACTTTCAGCAAGTCCTCTTCAGACTTTTCTGCAAGGAATAGGTTGTAATTGGTTTGTAGGTATTTCTGTATGGCTCTGCTATGGGGCTAAATCAGCTGCGGGAAAAACTTTGCTTGTCTGGTTTAATATTATGACTTTTGTGGGAATTGGATTTCAGCATAGCATAGCAAATGCATTTATTCTACCAGCAGCTATTTTTGTAAAAGGAGCGAGCTGGCTTGAATTTATATCTAATTTTTCTATTGTATGGTTGGGAAATATTGTTGGTGCAACGATATTTGTATCAGGGATCTATTTCTTGGTGTATAAAAAAGAAGCTGTGAGGAAGTGAAATGAAAATATTTGAAGAAATTCTAAAAAAGATAGAAGAGTATAGGCAAATTATCATTTTAAGACACAAAAATCCTGATCCTGATGCTTTAGGCTCACAGTGTGGATTACGTGAAATTTTAAAAGAGAATTATCCAGAGAAGGAAATTTTTGCTTTTGGTTATGATGAAGTAGGCTTGTCCTTTATGGCTAAGATGAACAAACTAACGAAGTTAAGAAAACCATTAGTTATTGTCTGTGATACGGCTAATAGACCACGGATTGATGGTTTAATTTGGAAAGAGGCAGACTTTTTAATAAAAATTGATCATCACCCAAATGTTGATCCTTATGGAAATCTTTTATATGTAGAAACGAAGGCAAGTTCTGTTTCTGAAATTATTGCAGATTTTGCTTTTTCTCAGAATTTAAAAATAACAGATAATGCTGCAAGACTTTTGTATGCTGGTATTGTAGGTGATACTGGACGTTTTCTTTATCCTGCAACAACAGCTAAAACTTTGGAAATTGCAGCAAAACTTTCAAATTATGACTTTGATGCTTCAGAAATTTCAAGAAAATTATCAACATTTAGTCAGAAAGTTGCTTTACTACAAGGCTATGTGTATGAAAACTTATTAATTGATAAGAGCGGTGCTGCTTATATCATCTTAACTCAGCAACTTCTAAAAAAACTTAATTTAAAAGATAATGATACTGCAGCAATTGTAGGGTCAGCTGGAAATATTGAAGAAGTAAAGGCCTGGATTTTATTTGTAGAGCAGCCAGATGGTCATTATCGTGTGAGGATGCGAAGTAAAAAAGTTGCTATTAATTTAATTGCAGAAAGGCATGATGGAGGTGGTCATATGTTAGCCTCAGGAGCAAACGCCTATTCTTTGAGGGAAGTTGATGAAATTTGGCAGGAATTAAAAAAAGTAGTATCGAAAAATTAAAAAAAAGACTTACTTAAAGTTAAAGTAAGTCTTTTAATTTTCAATAAAGTCCTTTAAATTTGTAATTGAAGCATTAAGAGCTAGGATTAGCTTGATTCGAGCTTTTTGAGAATTAATTTCTTTTGCAAACATGATTCCAGCTTTACTAAGCTCAACACCACCGCCAGAGTAAGCATAAATAGGTTCTGCAATACCGCTAAAACATCTTGAGGTTAAAACAACAGGAATTCTCTTTTTTAAGAAAAACTTAACAGACTTAAAAGCTTTTGGAGGTAGGTTTCCAGCACCAAGTGCCTCGATAATTAAACCATCTAATGAATTTATATCTAAAAGGTCAAAAATTTCACCATCCATACCAGAGTAAGCTTTAATAATAGGCACACGGCCTCTCACTTGAGAAATATTTACTTGATATAAATTTTCAATCGTTTGATGATATAAAATAGAGCGATGTGTAAGAATACCGATAGGTCCATGAGTGGGAGTCTGAAAAGTAGAAATACTCTCGGTATGTGTTTTAGTGACAAATCGTGCAGCATGTACTTCACCATTCATCACAACTAGAACTCCACGATTTTTAGAACTTGAATGACTTGCAACACGGATGGCTGAAAGAAAATTATAATGACCGTCTGTTCCGATTTCATTACTTGAGCGCATGGCACCAGTTAGAACAACAGGGTTACCAAGTGGAAGTGTCAAGTCTAGAAAATAAGCAGTTTCTTCAAGTGTATCTGTTCCATGAGTAATCACAACTCCATCAAAATTTTCATCTGTAAGAGCTTTTTCAACTCTATTTTTTAAAATGAGCATGTCCTCGAGCCTGATATGTGGACTTGGGAGATTGAAAATATCTTCTGTATGTAAAGAAATATTATCTAAGTTAAAAGATTCTGTAACTAAAGGGTTTTGACTATTTTGTATAACATTTCCTTGGGAATCAGAAGACATAGAGATTGTTCCACCAGTGTGAAGAATGAGTATCTTTTTCATAAATAAATTATACTATATTTTAAAAAAATAATCTATTAAAAGATGGTCTAAGCTAAGTATTCATAAGACTTTTAACGGTTTTTAATTTTTTATTTTATCAGAATATTTTCATAGTTTTTCTTTATCTTAAATCACAAAATCACTTAATTTATCCACCAAATCTTCATCCAGTTTGGAATAAACTTAAAGAATTATTTTCTCTTTGATCATTTTCCCTAATGCTTGATTTGCTGTTATTTCTAAAGCTGCAACTTGCTTAGCATAATCTGTAACTACTTGTAATTCTTCTTGACCTACTAGCAACACTTTTTACAATTCTTTTTTCGACATATTTATTCCACCATTTACCTTCCATAATTTTATTTTTAGGCCCTAAAATTATTTTTGTATTAAAAAAAACTATCCTTTCCAGATAGTTTTAAAAATTCTGAGGTCACATTGAAAGTACACAATTCTTCTACGTCTGCCTTAATCACCACTGAAGGTCGTTTTTTATAGTTTTTACCATCCTCAAAATAAACTTTTGAAATCATAATATCATGTTCACTTACTCTTTCACCAGTCATAACTCTCATCAAGATCCTCATCTTTACAATAAGTCAGAGTACCTGCAGCTTTTCTCCTCTCAATGAATTTATCAATTTCTATTGAAAGTTCTTCTTTAATACGCTTAGCCTCTAAAATCTCTTCCTCTGTATACCGAGTTTCTTCAGGCTTACGTCCTGTGAGAGTGTCAATCAATCTTTCGATTTCATGATATTCCAGTGGTACATATCTCCGTTCTACGATTTGTTCCATAAACATCTGATACATCTCTGAAATATCAAAATTTCTTTCTGCAGCAAAAGCGTCAAAAGAACTCTTAAGTTCCTTATCCACATAAATTACCTTCTCAATCTCTTGACCCGTTAATTCTTTCTTAGTAATAGACCTTTTTTCTTCCTCATAATGGTGTGCTAAGCCACGACTTA
>JBKECB010000055.1:0-12658 GCA_047974165.1 Lactovum sp. | reverse complement strand
GCTGATCTGAAATATAATCAAATCCTGTATCAGGACCTAAAGATTCAAATTTTGAATCTGAAGCATCTCTTGCAGCACCAATATGATATTGCTGAGCAATATTATACTTGTTATAAAGCTTAGCTAACTCTGTTAATACAAAAGTTTTATAAGTTGCAAGTTGACTTAGATCTTTTTCAGCAATAATACGATCAATATCTGAAAAATCATCATCATATACTACAATATCAAGTGCATGATCTGAAATCTTACAGCCATTTTCTATGAAAAAGCTTAAACGATTTTCTAAAGCTTCAACTAATGTTTGAGCGTTACAAATTTCAAAGCCAACAACAGATTCCAACTTCTTCATATAACTTATATAATCTGACTTTTCCATATTAATAATTTTATCTGGTCTAAATGTTGGTAAGCACTGATAACCTTCATCTTGCAAGAGCTTATGATATTCCAAGCTATCAATTGGATCATCTGTAGTACATAAACTTTCAACTCCTACCATATCTAAAAGTTTTCTTGGAGTATAATTACGCTCTTTTATAATTCGATTACAATGTTGGTAGAGTGCTTTTGAATTTTCAGCATTTACATACATATCTGTATCAAAATACTGCTTTAACTCTAAATACATCCAGTGATAAAGTGGATTTCCAATTAGTTTTGGCATAATTTCACAAAACTTATAAAATAATTGCTCAAAATCTGGATGAGTTGTAATTTCTTCTTCAGGAACTCCAAATGTACGTAAAACACGCCATTTATAATGATCGCCTTCAAGTAAAATTTGACCAATATTTTTAAACTCTTCATTCTTATAAATTACCTCAGCACTCAAATGATTATGAAAATCAATAATCGGCATTTTAGAGGCATAGTCATGATATAAAGTCTTTGAATATTGGTTCGTTAATAAAAAGTCTTCCGTTATCTTATACATATTTTTCCTTTACAATGTTACTCCAGTTTTAAAGATGGCAATATCAAAACTTTCATTTTCTTCATTTCGTGTTAGTTTGCCATTACATATTGCCTCAACAGCTTCATGAAGTTCTTCTAAAATTACATCAATATCATCTGTTAGAACTCTTCCAGCATCAAAGTCAATCCACATTTTCTTACGTGTTGCAAGATTTGTATTTGTACTAATTTTCATCGTTGGGATAAATCCACCAAAGGGTGTACCACGTCCCGTTGTAAATAGAACAAGATGACAACCCGCAATTCCTAATGCAGTTGTTGCAACTAAATCATTACCTGGAGAAGAAATAACAGTTGTTCCTTGCTTTTCAATAGAACATCCATAGTCTTTTACATCAACAATCGGAAGATTCCCAATCTTATTGATACATCCTAAGGACTTCTCCTCTAAAGTTGAAATCCCACCTTGTTTATTTCCTGGAGAAGGATTAGCATAGACTTCAATACCATTGGACTCATAAAATTCACGGTAAGAAAGGAATAAATCATCTAACTTGTGGTAAACATCTTCACTCTCACATAAGTTTAAAGCACACTGTTCAGCACCAAAAAATTCGGGAATTTCTGTAATAACAATATTAGAATTCTCTTGAGTTACCATATGCTCACCAAATTTCCCAAGTAATGGATTTCCTGTAATCCCACTAAATCCATCACTTCCACCACACTCAACACCAATTCTTAATCTTGAAGCATCAATTGGAACACGCTTATCTTGTGCTGTTATTGCTTTTAATTCCTGGATTGCCTTATCGATTTCTTCAGACTCATCATCAACTTCTTGTAATGTTACATAACGCACACGGGGATGCTCACCTACTGCTTCTTGAACCATACTAATTTGTGTATTTTCACAGCCTAATCCCATAACAAGAACACCTCCAGCATTAGGATGCTGGATCATTTGACTTAAGGCAAGTAATGTATTTTCACCATCTTCCCCACTTTGTGAACAGCCATATGGATGAGAATATAGTCTTAAATCATCATATTTTTTTAGATAAAGCTTCATGATTTGATTAATGCATCCAACTGTTGGAATTACCCAAATATCATTTCTAATACCAAAATCACCATTTTCACGTGGGTATCCCATAATTTTCATTTTTCGATCAATTTTTGTAAATTTATCTGCAAGAAAACGATCATAATGCCACTCTTTTTTATTTTCTAGGTTTGAGTGTAAATTCTTTTCATTAATTAAATGACCTTTTGCAACTGGTGAGGTTACAGAACCAATTTCAAAGCCATATTTAATAACAATATCTTCAATATCTGTAATTGCAACCTTATGTCCCATGGGAATATCTTCTTGAAGTTCGAGTGATTGACCCTCAACATCAATTATTGTTCCTTTTTCCAAGTCCTCTAAAGCAATCACAACATTATCTGATTCATTTATTTTAATTATGTTTTTCATATTTTCCTCTTAATTCTTTTACTTTTTTATTAATAAATTCAATAGCTTCAGTATAATTCTTTAATTCTTTAAATTTATAGTCAATTAAAGTTTTTGCAGGATTTTCTAAATCTAAGTTTTCCCAAAGTTCTACATTACCAGCATCATTTGTTGGATAGCCACATTTATATTGGATAATTATTGCTGCTAACGAAGAAAGTAACTCTATTGGAAGCAATCCTTGTTCAAGATTTTGAAGGACACTTGGATAAACTCTAGTTTCATATTTATCTAATGAGTTAAGCATGATATCAGTAAATTTATGATTTAATTTTTCATTCTTAAAACGCTCAATAATTGTTCTAGCATATTCTTCTTTATTTTCAAGTTGAATTGTCGCTAAGATTTCCACTAATAACTTTTGAATTTTATCATTCATAAATTGACTTTCAAAACTATGATGTACAAAATCAATTTTATTTAAAATTGCAAAAGGCGTCAAAGCTGTATGTAAGCCATTTAAAATTTTAACTTTTAATTCACGATGAATCACAACATCATCAAAAATTATCCCAGATAAATTAGCATCTTTAGCAAAGTCTAGCTCTTTTGAATCAATTACCCACTTCATAAAAGGCTCACATAAAATATAATTAGGATCATTAAATTTATTTTCTTGATAACCAACAACAATTCGGTCAACTAATGTATCATAAAACTCACAGCTCTCAATAAAATCAATAAAATCTTGATCTAGATTTTCTTTACTTGCTTTTTTTAATAATATTGACTTTAGAGTTTTTGCATTTTCTTCAATTAATTCACATGGAACAAAAATTAATTTTCCCGATACTCCCAATGCCTCATAACGAAGTTTTAATAATTGAAGAACCTTTCCAGGAAATGAGGCTAAAATTGACTCTGTTTGGAAAGTTTCATCAACATAAACAATTCCCGACTCTGTTGTATTAGAAAAGACATATTTTGCTTTAGGGTCAATAGCTAAAGCTTTAAATGCTTCAAAATCTTTATAAGGGTCTAATCCCGAATGAATACAATCAATCTTTACGACTTGGTTTATATCTAAAGCTGGATTAATTTCATTGACATGATATTCATAATTTTTCTTGTCTAACGAATTCATCAGTTGATCAAACTCTAAAGGTTGAATTAAATCAACACTATATTTCTTATAAGCTAAATTATGATTCGCATGCTGAATTACCACATCGACAAATGCCCTCAAAAATTTACCTTCTCCAAATTGAATAATTTTTATATTCTCCATAAATTTCCTTTCTTGAAACTTGTATACAAGAATATTCTATCATATTGAATACAAGTATTCAAGTAAAGCGGTTTATTTTTTCTTTTAAATTAAAAAAGTTAGATTTTGTATCTAACTTTTTTATTATTTTATTGAATCTCTTTTAAAGCTGATTCAACACTTGTATACATTTCTTCTGCTGCTTCTTTTGCAGTTGATTCACCATATAAGAACTTATCTAATGCCGCATTATAAGCTTCTACCACATTTGGTTCTTCATAGTAAGGTGACATGTAAAGTGTGTCTGCCTCAGAGATTAATTTTTCTACTGTAATATCACGTTCAGTTAATAAACCACCTTCTTTAAGTGCATCATAAGCAACTGTATTTGAAGGAATTCCACGTTCTGTTCCTAGAATTTCAATTGCTTCTGAATCTGTATACATCCAGTTTAAGAATTCTGCAGCTTCTTTTGGATACTCTGTATTTTTAGAAATTGCAAATCCCATTGAAGGTTTTAAAATAACTTTTTTATCATCTGTACTTGTAATGAAATCACCAACTGTTAAAGAATTTCCTTCTTCTAAGTTACCTTCATATTTACCTATTGAACTACTCCATTCCAATGCTGCAGTATATTTACCACTAATAAAGTTAGGATTTTCAGCATCAAAACCACGTGAATCATCTGTGATACTTGGTAATACACCTTCTTCAGTAAGTTTTCCTAAAAACTCAATCCCTTTTTGAAGCTCAGAAGCTGTAAAGTTAATCTTTCCATCAACAATAAATTGTTTATCTAATTCTTGAGTTAAGTAAGTAATCATCATATATACTAAACTCTTTGAGTTCGCTGCATCACCTAATAAGTAATAGTCATCACCCATTTTAGCTCTTAACGCTTTATTCGCTGTATAAACATCATCCCATGTTTTAGGAAGTTCAATACCTGCTTCTTTTATAGTATTTGTATTATAGGCATAAGCACGTGCTGTAAAACCTTGAGGAATTGCTTGTAAATTGTTATTAATAGTAAAGACCTCTAAGTCTTCTTCAGACCAATTATCCAAACCTAACTCATCTGAAAGTTCATTAAGATTGTAGAAACCATCACCTTTTGATCCTGCAAATTTATAAACCCAAGCATAATTAACTTGCATGATATCTGGTTCAGTTCCTCCAACCATCATAACTGGGAATTTTTCATTCAAGCCATCATAAGAATAGTATTCTGGTGTAATTGTCACACCATCATGTGTTTCATTATAAAGCTCGACTGCTTTTGAAGTTTGTTCATGACGTTCTTCACCGCCCCACCAAACAAATTTAAGTTCAACATTTTCTGAAGAATTAGACTTTTTAGACGTTTCTTCTTTACTAGAAGAACATCCTGTAAGCACTAAAAGTAGTGCCATCATTGCAAATAAGATTTTTTTCATAAATCCTCCTTATGATATTTATTTTATATAATTTTTATTAAGAAGTCTATTTGACCTCATATCCTCCATATATTATTTTTTCCTCTTTCAAACCCTCCTTTTTACCTATTTATTTTTACATAGTTTATAATAAAAATAATAAACTAGATAATAACTTGATTTTTAAACTCTTTTCTCACAATAAAAAATGTAAAAATAAAAGTTCCTAAATGACTTACTAACATTGCAAGTCCTAACGCGATAGAATCCAAATTTGTAAAACTAAATATAAATAAAATTAAATTTCTAAAAATAAAGATTCTCATAAAACTAATAATAAAAACTGTTTTTGTACGTTCAAAGCCATATAATACACCAATCATAAAATTAGTAAATGGTAAAAATATTGCCCCTATCAGCTCTAGTAATAAAATTTCAGTAATTTGTTTTGCAATATAAGGGTCTTGATTGGCAAAGTAAAGTGTCAGCTCTTTAAATGTTAACAGATAAAGAAAAACCCCTACACTCGTAACTACAAGATTTGAATAAAAAGAAATCTTAACTACAAATTTTGTAATTTTTTTATCTATTTCACGATAACGCGCCAACAAGATAGAAATAGCTTCCTGAAGTCCATTTGCAACTGCAGTCATTAAACCAATTAAACGATTTGAAATCCCTAAATATCCTACAGCTTTCACACCGTATTGTAAGGCTTGAAAATTTGCAAATGTTTTCCCTATATTAAACACACACATTGATAAAAAGAGAGGAAGAGCAAAATCACTGAACTCTTTTATTACCTCACCTTTTACTTTTAAATCCTTAACTTGAATTTTATATAAATTCTTTGAATTAAAAAAGAGATAAAGTGAGCATAGGAAAACAAAAATACTTGGAGTAATTGTAACTATCGCTAAAATCATCAGACTCATAGTAACTAATTTTTGAATTAGAAATGAGGCTATAATCTTAATTGCAATCCCTAAGCTATTAATATAAAATACTTTTTTGGTATTTCCCTTAGCTTTTTCAATAGCCAGAATCGCTAGATTAAAAAATAAAAAGAAATTATCAACCGCTCTAATTTGTAGATAAATTTTATCCATTTGATAAAACTTTTCAGGAGCAAAAATAAGCTTCAAAAATAAACTGTCAAAAAAACTAATAAATAAAAGAATTACTAAAGCCACAATAAATAAAATTATAAAACTATTAACAATAACAGACTTAATTTCTTTTATCTTACCTTGTTCTATTCTCTTTGAAATCAAAACTGAAATAGCAATAGCTGAACTATTCGCAAAAGCTAAAATAATTAACATTACTTGATCAATATATACAATATAAGACATTTCATCTGTGCCAAGTAGACTTCCATTTACAATATCTATCAGACTATAAATATGTTGAAATAAGCTAAACAAACATAATGGAAAAATAAATTTTAAGTAGTCTGAGATTTTTTTATCATTTGAAATCATTTATTTTATTTATTTACAGTCTCCATTGCCACTTTTAGATTTTCTTCTAAAGTACCTTCTAATACAAAAAGGAGATCTTTTTTATAATCTTTTAAAATCTGAATAACCTGTTTAAAATCAACAATTCCTTTTCCTATTGCAACTTGCTTTACTTGATTATCTTCAATAATAAAGTCTTTTAAATGAACAATTGCAAGCCTATCTTTTGAGTTTTGTAGAAAATGCTCTATTACTGATAAATAATCCTCATATGGACGTGAGTTCAAAAGATTAAATATATCTAAAATATAAACAATGCGTTCATCATTTATTTCTTGATAAAGATATTCTAAACTTTCGATATCTTTTATAACATGATGATAAGCTGGTTCAATTGCAATTTTAACTTCTATTCCCTGAGTTAATCTTGAAATTTCTTGGAACGCAGCAATCGATTCAGCAACTGTTTCCTTTTTATGATTATCAGGATGGTAGTCCCAAGGTGTTCCCATTTTAGATCCTGTTTCAGAGGCAACATATTTTATTTTATTTTTTTCTGCTAACTTCATATTAAAAATAAAATTTTTAATTCCTATGCTTATCTTATCTTTATTCGGATCTACTGGATTAAAATAAGCACCTAATATTGCTGTATTTTCAAAAACTAGAGGAGAGATTAACTCAATATCTTTAAAGCTAAGCTCTTCACTCAATATTGGAAATGACTTTTTTAATGCTAGTTGATAACCTGAAATTCCATACTCTTTTTTTAGATCCAAAACTTGTTCAACTGTATGCTTTTGTAAATCATGGCCTCGAATTAACATTTTTCCTCCAAACGTTCTTCTTCTATCTTCATCATAATATAAGGACCGATACCTTTCGCATCATCTTCAACAACAGGCTCAGAAATATAATATTCAAAGGAACCATCTCGACGGCGATTATCTTCTGGTCCTAAACCTGCCACAAGACAAATGCCACCTAAGCTAAATCCTTCTTCCGTTTCTTTTAAATATTTTCGGTCAATTCCTTGACTAATTTTTAACGCATACTTTTGATATTCCATAGGCAATATCTCTAAACGGCATGCTTTAAAGATTGCATAAGCAATCATTGCACTTCCACTTGTTTCAAGATAATTTCCTTCACGTTCCATTTGATCAATAACTTGAAAGAACATCCCAGTCTCATCTTGATAAGAAAGCTCTGCTTTGATAAGATCACGAAACTCATTAACTAAAAACATATACTCATCATACATCTGCTTATCGATCAAATCAATCATATCAATGAGTGCCATTGTATACCAGCCAACTGATCGTAACCATTTTGTATGTGATAAACCTGTCTCTTTATCAGCCCAAAATACCTTTTTACTCGAATCTATTGCATGATTAGGAATTAAACTTCCCTCATCTTTCATCATTTGTTGAATATTTCTTAATTGATGAAAAATATCATCATATCTCTGAAGAGAATTTTGGTTTTCATATTCTAAATAAAAAGGAAGAGACATATAAACACCATCTAACCAAACTTGATTTTCATAAATTTTCTTATGCCAAAAATTACCTTCTTTTGTTCTTGGCTGTTCTTGTAGCTGTTGATATAGTCTTTCAATAGCAAGTTGATATTTTTCCTTCTTTGTATATTTATAAAGTCTAAATAGAACTTTCCCTTCATTTATATAGTCAAGATTATATTCTCCTTTATTGTAGCCAAGAATTTCTCCTTTATCAGAGATAAAGTAATCAATATAATCATCTGAAAATCTAAGATATTCCTGTTTTTTTGTCTGCTCATAAAAATCTAAAATACTTTTAATCATACAGCCATCAATATAATTCCAGCCCATACTCTTATTTTGTAATAATACTTCTTTATTCCAATAAGGATAACCCGGTTTTGATTTTTTTATAATTAAGTCAATATATTCATCTACAATACTCATCATTCAGCTCCTCCAGACTTTCTACATTTTTAAATTCTTTATTTTTAGAGTTAACATTTATATATTGATTATTTTTAACTTTAACTTTATTTACATTTAAAAATTTATAAGCAACTCTCGATACTTTTTTAGCCTCTCTCATCATTAAAGGATAACCTGGGCTTTCTTCTTTAGAGAATTCAAACAAAGAATTTTCAATCGTAATACTTTCTATAGGCTGCTCTTTTAATCCATAAGCCATACAGACAACCTGCTGAAGATTTTTACAAGAAATATTTTTAAAATAAAACTGACCTAAGAAAGGTGTTCGTTCATCCACTTCCCTTTCTTCTTGTGATGCAACATAATCTGAATTTCCATCCGGATCACAATTATAATAAGCATTAATTGTGAATGCAGCTTTAACATCTATCATTTCTATATTTGTTAGTTGAATATCATCAATAACTGATTTTTCCCCACGTCCTCGTCTCGTCTTAACACGTAATCCTCGATCTGTTTGATTAAAAAGACAATTTTCTATCTTTAAGCGTTTTACACCAGATGATATTTCACTTCCAAGAACAATAGCTCCATGACCATGCTCCATCTTACAATTCTTTATTAAAATATCTTCACAAGCTTGATTATGATATTTTGACTGATAAATTTTTCCTGACTTTATCGCAATACAATCATCTCCAACATCAAATGTTGCTCCATTAATCTCAATATTTTGACATGATTCTGGATTGATACCATCCGTATTTGGAGAATCTGCGGGATTAAAGATAAAAGTATCAAAAATCTTTATATTTTGACTGTAAAAAGGATGGATTGACCAAGAAGGGGAATTATAAATCTTCAATCCATGAATTTTTATATTTTCACATTGATTAAAATAAAGAGTTTTGGGGCGCCAAGCAATTTTTTTTTGCTTTACATTTTTCCACCAATTTTCTTTTGAAGCATTTGCCTCAATTTTTAATGGTCCTATTAATTCTACATTTTTTAAATAATATCCAGATATTATTGAAGAATGACAATCTTGAGGATTTCCTTCCCAAGTTGAAATAATCTCTCTCTGACTAAAGTTCTTATTTTCAATAATATCTGGAAGAACAGGAAATTTTTTATCTTGAGTTAAAATATTAAAAATAGCTGCTTCTTCAAATATAAGTTTTAGATTACTTCGTAAGAAAAGACTCGTTATATTATATTTCCTAGCTGGAAAGAATAAACTTGTATTATCAGGAACAGATAATATCAAAGCTTGAATTGCTTGGGTATGATCTTCTTCATTATCTAAATGTTTTAAAAATGTATTAACATTTAAATAATAATTTTTATCTTCAAGAGAAATTATCTCATCAAATTCGTGTTCAGATTTTTCATTAATAATCTGAACATGAACTTTTCCATTTAATGTTTGAAAAATTGAAAAACTATTAACTGTTAACTTCTCATGATAAATCTTACCATTTACTAAAACTTTATAGCTTTTTCTATGAAATGACTGACCTTGATATTCAAAAAATAAACTGTAAACGGAGTTATACTTTATTTCCCACACGTTTTCGCCTCACAATCGTCTCTGTTGCTTGTTCTTGAACTGATGGTTTTCCAAAAAGAAGCGGTAAACCTGAAAAGTAAAAACTAATATACTTTATAAAAAACTCACGAACTAGCATTTTTTCAAAAGATACTAAACTTTCATCTGCTGTATTTACAACTTCCAACCTCATAAAATATTTACCAATACTTTCACCTTGTGCCCAAAAGAGACCTTGCACTAAGATAATCAATGCCCAGAAAGTTGCTAATGTTAAAGGTAAATAAAGGAAAGTATAGTTTACAAGTCCCTCGTATAAGGGAAGAATAACAATCACTTCAAAAATTAATAGGCAAACATTAACAACTAAATCAACTAATTCTGCTAACATTCTTTTAATAATAATTATTCTTTTCCTCCTGTTGATGCAATTCCTTCAATAAAGTATCTTTGTGTAAAGAAGAAAATTAAGATTGAAGGTAAGAGTGCCATCATTGACATTGCAAAAACTTTTCCATAATTAACTACAGAATCTGCATCTTGTGAAAGACGAAGTAGCAATGAAAGTGTGTACTTTTCAGTTGAAGAGACATAAATTAATGGACCTTGAAAATCATTCATCCCCCACATAAAAGTAAATAGGGCTACTGAGATAATTGCAGGTTTTAAGATTGGAACAAATATGTAAATCAATGTTTGAAGTGGATTACAACCATCTAACTTTGCGGCTTCATCAAGCTCTGTAGGTAATGTTCTAAAGAACTGAATTAACATAAAGACAAAGAAAGAATCAATCGCAAAAGCTGAGGGAGCAACAAGTGGTACATAAGAATCTAGCATTCCAATATTTGACCAAATTAAATAAGTTGGGATACGTAAAACAACTTCTGGTAATAATAAAGTTGCAATGATGGAGGCAAATACTGCAGCTTTTCCTCTAAAATTAAAACGAACAACTGCATAAGCAGTTAAAACACAAGATATAACTGTTAAAATAACTTTAGGAATAAGTAATTTTAAAGTATTAAGAAAATAAAAACCGAAGTTACGCCCTGTTGAAGTTTCCCACGCCTCTTTATAGCCACTTGCATCAAAGCCATTTTTAGGCCATAAGTTCAAAGTTGTAAAAATTTCATTATTTTCTTTAAATGTTGCAAAGAATAACAATAGTAAAGGATAGATTAAGATAAATCCTACAAGTGTTAAAATAACATATCGAATAATTTTGTTTAGTTTATTTGGCATTTTTCCTCCTAACTTAATCTGAATAGTGTACCCAGTATTTTGAACTTCTAAATACCATGAGTGTGAATGTCATAATGATAAGGAATAATATCCAAGATAAGGCACTTGCATATCCCATATTATATGTTTTGAATGCACTTTCATAGATGTACATATTCATCAAATATGTAGAATGCATTGGTCCACCATTTGTAATCAAATATGGAGCATTAAACTCTTGGAATGCATGTACGAGTCCCATTACAAAGTTAAAAAGAACAACTGGGGTAATAATTGGTAAAGTCACATTAAAAAATTGAGTAATTTTTCCAGCTCCATCAATTTCTGCTGCTTCATATAAAGACTTTGGAACATTTTGTAAGGCTGCTAGGAAAATAACCATCGTTGATCCAAACTGCCATGCTCTTAATAAACCAATCGTAAATAAAGCTGTGTTAGGATTTACAAGCCAAGGAATTGCATCAATCCCCACAATACTAAGCACCATATTTAAAATACCATCATTAGCAAATAAAGATTGCCATAAGATTGCGACTGCAACATTTCCTCCCAAAATAGATGGGATATAATATACTGATCTAAAGAAATTTACCCCTTTAATTTTAAAGTTCAAAATTGTTGCAACCAAAAGAGAAACAACTAAAACTAAAGGAACTGTGATAAAGGAATATTTAAAAGTTGCAATAATAGACTTTATAAATATTGGGTCTGCTGTAAACATCTTAGTATAATTTCCAAATCCAATAAATTCAGGGGAATCAATTAAGTTATAAGATGTAAAACTTAAAACAAGGGAAATTAGAAAGGGAACAATTTTTAATAATACCAGTCCTAAAAACCACGGGATTAAAAAGAAATACACAACAGGAATCTTTTTTAATTTTTTCTTCATAGCTCTCCTACTTTTCATAAATTAGTTTAATACAATTTGTATTCTTGAATACAAGTATTATACAAAAATAAATTTCCCTTGTCAAGAAAATGTAAAGGCTTTCTGATAGATACCGACTAATTACTTATTATTTCTAGCTTCTCATCCTTATTATTTCTAGCTTCTCTCTTTATTTTTCAATAAAAAGTAGAATACTAGTGTTTCTAATTATTTTTTTTTCTATTTATGCTATAATATGAGCATTGAAAAAAACAACTAACAAAGAGGTTTTTATGATTAACAAGGTTACAGATGGATTATCCGCAAGGATTTATTATGATTTGAAAAAAAAGATTGAAGAATTCGAGATTAAACCTGGAGACAGGATTAGTGAAACAGCTCTCACAAATATTTACGAAGTTTCAAGAACACCTATTAAACACGGACTTGCACGTTTAGAAAATGAAGGTCTTATCTTTGTTCGACCACAAATTGGAACTTTCGTGTCAAAGATTGACACCGTACATATTCA
>JBKECB010000050.1:0-1941 GCA_047974165.1 Lactovum sp. | reverse complement strand
CGAACTTCTTCAGTTGATGAGAATGAGGTGCTATTGGCACAATGTAATTTAAAGTACTTGAAAAAAGCCTCCGTTACAGAATTATCATAAGGATAACCCGACTGTGAATAGGAGGCGAGTATATTGAGTGTTTCTTTCTAAAGCGTTTAGACGTGATGTTATCCTAGGAAACCAGACAGCTGTTTAGGTAATTTGGTAAACTTATTTTATGGTCAAACAATATGAACAAAGTTTCAAAGAGACTTTAGCAGAACTCTATGATTCGGGACAAACAGTTTCGAGTCTCTCAAGCGAATATGGTATTGCACCAACAACGCTCTATAAATGGATAGATAAATACTCAAAGAAAGGTGGACAAGACTACTATAAAGGTGATTTTATCGCTTTAAAAAAAGAGTTAGCTCGTGTTCAAGAAGAACGTGACCTTTTAAAAAAAGTATTGACCATATTTGCAGAAAAAAAGAAATGAGTCCTCCAGAAATGATTCAGATGATTCAAGAAGAAGGCATGAATATTACCCAATCCTGCCGACTTTTCGGTCTTAATCGGGTGAGTTTTTATGAACAAACTCAGCGGAAGCTTTCTAAATCAAAGCAACGCAGGAGAGAATTAAGCACTGAAATCAAAAACATTTATGAAGCTTCTCACCGAATTTATGGCGCTCCTAAAATCCATCATCAATTGCTTCAAAGTGGAAGAACTGTTGGGCTCAAACTTGTGCAGAAACTCATGCGTGAGCAAGGAATGACGTCCATCGTTACTAAGAAGTTTAAAGCTACTCAAAGTAAGTCAGATAGTGGTTCAAGAGAAAATCTAATCAGGATTGAACCAAAGACAATTAATCAAGTTTGGTCAACGGATATTACTTATATTCATACTCAGACACAGGGCTGGGTTTATCTCTCAACCATAATGGACCGTTATTCTAAGAAAATCATTGCATGGGAAATCCGTCGACGAATGACCTGTGATTTAGTTACTGAAACCTTAGAAAAGGCCATTCAAGTGAGAGGGACTCATGAGGGGCTTATTTTGCATTCAGACCAAGGCAGTCAATACACCAGCCAAGAATATAACCAGCTTCTTGAAAGGCATTGTATCCAGCATTCATATAGTCGCAAAGGCTATCCTTATCATAATGCCAGTCTTGAGTCTTGGCATGGTCATCTTAAGAGAGAATGGCTCTATCAAATTTCAATTAAAGATTTTGTTCAAGCAAAGCACGAGGTCTTTTGGTATATTGAGAGCTTCTATAATCAAAATCGAATTCATCTGGGCTTAAACTTTTTAACACCTAATGAATTTGAAAATAAACAAAAAAATTTAGCCGCATAGGCAGAAAGGAAATTTAACCATTTAACTGTCTAGTTTATTGACTTAATGTCAGTCTTCTCACTATTTGTGATGTAGTCAATCGACAAATTTAATGTTGATTTGATGGTGTGTATTTTCGTGATTGCCATATTACTCTATCTCCTGATAAGATTTACGGTAGATAATCTGTTGGAGTTTTAGAATTGCTTTTGATTGCTTCAAGTTAGATTCTAAGATTTTTTCAATATCAGTTTTGTTCACTTCGCAAGTGCCATTGGCATGCTTCGCTATTTGATTGATATTATTTGCTTCGTTAGAAAGTAACTGTTGAATTTCTCTAAAAAGTTGCATATTTACCACAAATATTTCTTTTTCTAGTACACACCTGATAAGAAATTCAGTCATGTTTTTAGATTGGCTCATCTCTAGTTGTGATTAAAATTTCCAATTCACGCTCGGTTAATCGGATACCAAGCTGGCAATTTCGTTGTCTGTTTTTCATATTATCGTCCTTTCTTTTTATTGAATCGGGGTCTTAGGGTGCTCCCTAACAAGCAAAAATTGAAACAAAAAAGCAGAGGCCGAAAAGGGTCTGCTTCATCAATTTTTCGTAAGTGGCTAGCCACT
>JBKECB010000029.1:0-15344 GCA_047974165.1 Lactovum sp. | reverse complement strand
AGATTACACAAACTAGGATAAAAGATTCAAATGTACCAGTGACTGCAAAGGACAAGATAAAAAGTATCAGATAAATTTAGAACGGATTAAAGTTGAAAATAAAAATGCTTATTCACCAATTTTAAATTTTGAAGAAGACCATCTTAATGATTCAAATATTTTTGTGGAAAATGCTATAAAATTTGATGATGAAATTGCTTTACATCATTTTTCACAGTCAAATTTAGAATTTAAAATAATAGATATACCGCTAGATACAAAAAAAGTACGTACACCAATTACTTATCTAAAAGGTTTTGTAGTTAGAGATGATGAAGGAAATAAACTAAAATCTTATAAAGATAAAGAGGTTTTTTTAACTATAAGTCCTTCTAAAACAACTAAAAATATTATTATCCAATATGAAAAGACGCTCCTTCATAAAATAAGTATTCTTATTTCTATTATATCTTGGATAGCTTTAAGTTTAGGTATTTTTTTCAAAAAAGGAAAATTAATAAGTTGAATCTGAATTTTTTCTATCGTTTAAAATAAATTTAAGTTTGTGTAATAACACAAATCCCAAACTCCTATCCTTCTCTTCCCCTTTCATGAAATTATAGCCTGATTATGCTATAATTTTTTTATGTCAACTATTAAATTAATCGCATTGGATTTAGATGGAACCTTACTGAATGGAGAAAAAAGAATTTCAGATGAAAATCTCCGATCTCTTTATAAGGCAAGGAAAAAAGGAATTCATATTGTCTTTAATACGGGACGACCACTGATTTCTTGTCTGGAGTATTTTTCGACTTTAAATCTTTATGGGGCTGAAAATTATAGTATTACATATAATGGTGGTTTGATTCAGAGAAATGATGGTAAGATTATTTCAAAAAGTTTATTAACTTATGAGGAAATTCAAAAAATAGTAGAAAAAGTAAGGCAGTTTGATTTTCCATGTGAGATTATTTCAAATGATATTTCCTACACTCTTGAGAGTACAAAGCCTTCCTTATTGACTTATGTTAATAATACACTTGACTTTCAAAAAATATCCTTTGATGAACTACCGATGGATGTAGACTTTAATAAAGTCATTATTGCACGAGAATGTGAAGAGTTAGACGAATTTTACAGTCAGTTGTCATTGGCATTTAGAGAAAGATTTGAGATTGTAAAAACTCGAGATATTTTACTTGAAATCATGCCTAAAAATATCAACAAGGGAATAGCCTTAGCTGAGCTTTGTCGTCATTTAAATATTAGCCAAAATAGGGTTTTGGCAATGGGAGATGAGGATAATGATGCTGAAATGCTTGCTTGGGCTGGTTTAGGGATTGCCCCATCTAATGCAAAAGGAAAAGCAGCAGAATCAGCAGATGAGATTTTACCAGTCAGTCATGAGGAAGATGCCGTAGCTTATGCCTTAAAAAAATATGTTTTATAAGTAAAAGGAGAAAAAAT
Source organism: Lactovum sp. (assembly GCA_047974165.1). GTDB lineage: Bacteria > Bacillota > Bacilli > Lactobacillales > Streptococcaceae > Lactovum. The sequence continues at coordinate 13,895 of JBKECB010000029.1, read as the reverse complement.
GGGATTATTTGATCGGGTATTTAAAAAAAATAAAATAGAAGAAGATGTTGAAGAAACTCAGATTGAAGCTGAGAAAGAAGAAAGTCTTGAAGAGCCGATAGAAAAACTTGAAGTTAAAAAAGAAGAAACTGAAAGTCTAGAAGAAAAGTATGAACGTACATTAGAAAAAACGAATCAATCTTTTGGCTCACGTGTCAATAGTTTTCTTGCAAATTTTAGAATAGTGGATGAAGAGTTCTTTGAAGAGTTAGAAGAAACGTTAATTTTATCTGATGTAGGTGCGGACTTAGCCTTGGAACTTTCAGAGGATTTAAGACAGGAAGCACGTCTTCAAAATGCAAAGACTAAAGATGACCTTCGTTTATTGATTATTGAAAAATTAGTGGATAAGATTGACCAAGAGCAGCTGTCAACAAAGATAAAAATACAGTCAGGCTTGACAGTGATTATTTTTGTTGGAGTTAATGGTGCAGGAAAGACAACAACTATTGGAAAATTAGCAGCACGTTATCAATCAGAGGGCAAAAAAGTTTTACTTGCAGCAGCAGATACCTTCCGTGCGGGAGCTGCTGACCAGCTTGAAGAGTGGGCGAGACGATCAGATTTAGAAATTGTAAGATCAGAAAAATCCTCAGATCCTGCCTCAGTTGTCTTTGATGCTATGAAGCAGGCAAAGGAAAAGAAAACGGATATTTTATTGATTGATACGGCTGGGCGTTTGCAAAATAAAGATTATTTAATGGCAGAGCTTGGAAAGATTAGAAAAGTAATTCAAAGAGAAATGCCTGAAGCTCCTCATGAAACGCTCCTCGTAGTAGATGCCTCAACAGGGCAAAATGCACTGTCACAAGCTAATGAATTTTCAAAAGTAACACCTGTTACAGGAATTGTATTGACTAAGCTAGATGGTTCAGCAAAAGGTGGGATTGTTCTTTCTATTATTCAAAAGTTAAAAATTCCGATAAAATTAGTAGGTTTAGGCGAAAAGATAGACGATTTAGCTGACTTTAGTGAAGTATTTTTTGTAAAAGGATTGTTTAAAGATTTAATATAAAAACTAAAACTTGAAAAAACTTGTTCTTAAAGGTAAAATAGAAAGAGAAAGTGGAGGTCAGATGTCTTATTCAAATTTAATGGTTTTTTCCTTAAGTTCTAATCGTGAACTTGCTGAAAAGGTAGCTAAAAATATTGGAATTTCCTTAGGTCGACAAAATACAAGAAGGTTTGCTGATGGAGAGATTCAAATCAATATTGAGGAGTCCGTTCGTGGAAAGGATATTTATCTGATCCAATCGACAAGTGACCCTGTCAATGATAATTTGATGGAGTTATTAATCATGGTAGATGCACTTCGTCGAGCATCGGCAAGTACGATTAATCTTGTGATTCCTTATTATGGATATGCACGTCAAGATCGAAAAGCAAAAGCACGTGAACCAATTACCTCAAAACTTGTTGCAAATATGATTTCGGTAGCAGGTGTTAACAGTATTTTAACGGTAGATTTACATGCTTCACAAATCCAAGGTTTCTTTGATATTCCAGTCGACCATTTATTAGGAGCACCGTTGATTGCAGATTATTTTGAACGTGTAGGGATTTGTGGTGATGGAGTCGTTGTTGTCTCACCTGACCATGGAGGAGTTCCAAGAGCACGTAAACTGGCTAACTTTCTACAGACAAAGATTGCAATTTTCGATAAGCGTCGCCCTAAAGCTAATGTTGCAGAAATTGAAAATATTATCGGTGAGGTTAAAGGAAAAAAATGTATTCTTATTGACGATATGATAGATACAGCTGGTACGATTTGTCTTGCAGCAAATAAGCTTAAAGAACTTGGAGCAACAGAAGTTTATGCCTCATGTACACATGCAGTTCTTTCAGGAAAGGCTCTTGAAAATATTGAAAATTCAGCCATAAAAGAACTTGTTGTCTTAGATACGATACAGCAAACAAAGAAAGTAGATCTTGATAAAATCACACGGATCAGTATTTCGAATTTATTAGCAGAAGCGATTATCAGAACGCATGAAAATCGACCACTAACTCCTTTGTTTGAGTTACACAATACAAGTACTTACATTCAATAAAAAGAGCGGTGAAAAGCCGCTTTTATAAAATAAAAAATAATGAGGAAATTATGGAATATAAACATAAAGAAATAGAAAAAAAATGGCAAAAATACTGGAAGGAAAATCGAAGCTTTAAAACAAAAATGGACAAGGAATGCCCTAAGTTTTATGCTCTAGATATGTTTCCTTATCCTAGTGGTGCAGGCTTGCATGTTGGTCATCCTGAGGGATATACAGCTACAGATATTTTAAGTCGCTATAAGCGTGCTCAAGGTTATAAAGTGTTGCACCCAATGGGCTGGGATGCTTTTGGTTTGCCAGCAGAGCAATATGCCATGAGTACAGGACATGACCCTGCAGAGTTTACAGCTGAAAATATTGAAAACTTTAGACGTCAAATCGACAGTTTAGGTTTTAGCTATGATTGGGAGCGTGAGATTAATACGACAGATCCTGATTATTATAAATGGACACAGTGGATTTTTACCAAACTTTATGAAAAAGGTCTAGCTTATGAAGCTCAAGTTCCAGTTAACTGGGTAGAAGAGCTTGGGACAGCAATTTCAAATGAAGAAGTCTTGGCAGATGGAACGTCAGAGCGTGGTGGTTATCCTGTTGTACGTAAGCCAATGCGGCAGTGGATTTTAAAAATTACAGCTTATGCTGACCGCTTGTTAGAGGATTTAGAAGACCTAGACTGGCCTGAGTCTGTTAAGGAAATGCAGCGTAACTGGATTGGAAAATCTGTAGGAGCAGATGTTACTTTTAATGTTGCGGAGAGTTCAGAAAAATTTACCGTCTTTACAACTCGTCCAGATACTTTATTTGGTGTGACATATGCTGTCTTATCTCCTGAGCACCCTTTGATTGAAAAGATTGTAGGAGCTGAAGAATTAGAAAAAGTTAAGGAATATCAACGTCAAGCAGCACTAAAGTCTGACCTTGCAAGAACGGACTTGGCAAAGGAAAAGACAGGTGTTTGGACAGGCGCGTATGCGATCAATCCTGTTAATCAAAAGAAAATCCCGATTTGGATTGCGGATTATGTTTTACCAAGCTATGGTCACGGTGCAATTATGGCTGTTCCAGCACATGATAAGAGAGACTGGGACTTTGCAAAGGCATTTGATTTAGAGATTATTCCAGTACTAGAGGGTGGAGATATTGAAAAAGAAGCCTATACTGAAGATGGTTTACATATTAATTCAGACTTTTTAAATGCTTTAGATAAATCAGCAGCAATTTCAAAAATTGTACAGTTCTTGGAAGAAAATAAACTAGGAGAAAAGAAAGTTACTTTCAAATTACGTGATTGGTTATTTAGCCGTCAGCGTTATTGGGGAGAGCCAATCCCGATTATCCATTGGGAAGATGGAACTTCTACAGCTGTTTCAGAGGCTGAGCTTCCTGTGATATTACCTAAAACAAGTGATATTAAACCTTCAGGGACGGGTGAATCCCCTCTGGCAAATCTGACAGACTGGCTGAGAGTGACTCGTGAAGATGGTGTAAAAGGACGCCGTGAGACAAATACAATGCCGCAGTGGGCAGGTTCAAGCTGGTATTATTTACGCTATATTGACCCTAAAAATGATCAAGCCTTAGCTGACCCTGATTTGCTAAAAGAATGGCTGCCTGTTGATATTTATGTAGGAGGAGCAGAGCATGCCGTCTTGCATCTACTTTATGCTCGCTTTTGGCATAAGTTCCTCTACGATATTGGAGTTGTTCCGACAAAAGAACCCTTCCAAAAACTTTATAATCAAGGAATGATTTTAGGAACAAGTTATCGTGATGCACGTGGTGCTTTGATTGCCACAGATAAGGTAGAAAAGTGTGAAGGAAAGTACTTTAGTAAGGAAACAGGTGAAGAGTTAGAACAAGCACCTGCCAAGATGTCTAAATCATTAAAAAACGTGGTTAATCCAGACGATGTGGTAGAGCGTTATGGAGCAGATACTTTAAGAGTTTATGAAATGTTTATGGGTCCACTAGATGCGAGTATTCCTTGGTCAGAAGCTGGTTTAGAAGGTGCTCGTAAATTCTTAGATCGTGTGGTACGTTTAATAACATCAGATAAAATTGTAGCTGATAATAGTCTAGAGTTAGAAAAAATATATCATGAAACTGTTAAAAATGTGAGTGAGCGTTTGGATAATATGCTCTTTAATACTGCAATTTCACAGTTAATGATATTTATGAATGCAGCAAATAAAGTAAAAACCTTGCCATTAGAATATGCCAATGGATTTGTTCAACTATTAGCACCTTTTGCCCCTCATTTGGCTGAGGAATTATGGCTAGAGTTAGGAAATGATGCGGGAATTTCTTATATTCCTTGGCCTAAGTTTGACAGTGCTAAGTTAGTTGAAGATGTGGTTGAAATTGTCATACAGGTTAATGGAAAGTTAAAAGCAAAAGTCAAAGTTACAAAAGATGCTAAAAAAGAAGAACTTGAAAAAGCTAGTTTAGCAGCAGTGAAAATAACAGGTGAAATAGTGAAAATTATTTCAATTCCTAATAAACTTGTTAACATTGTTGTGAAATAAACTTGACTTATAAAGCATTTGACTTTACAGTTATTACGACAAGTGGTAAAATAGAGAAGTGCAAAATACTATGTGAGCGAAAAGCTCAGAAAGAGAGATGGTAGAATGAAAGTCGAAGTGACTCAAAACATTTTTGATCAAGCCTGGGAAGGCTTCAACGGTATGGATTGGCGTGATAAAGCGAGTGTGACACGTTTTGTTCAAGCAAACTACAAACCTTATGATGGGGATGAAAGTTTCTTGGCAGGTGCAACTGAGCGTACTCTGAAAGTAAAGAAAATTATTGAAGATACAAAAGCGCATTATGAAGAAGTTGGTTTCCCATTTGATACAGATCGTGTAACTTCTATCGATAAAATTCCTGCAGGATATGTAGATGCAAATGATAAAGATCTTGAGCTTATCTATGGTCTTCAAAATACTGAGTTATTCCGTTTGAATTTTATGCCACGTGGTGGTCTTCGTGTTGCTGAAAAGATTTTAACAGAGCATGGATTGAGTGTTGACCCTGATTTACATGATATCTTATCTCAAACAATGACATCTGTAAACGATGGTATCTTCCGTGCCTATACTTCGAATGTTCGTAAAGCACGTCATGCACATACTGTTACAGGATTGCCTGATGCTTATAGCCGCGGACGTATTATTGGTGTTTATGCACGTTTAGCACTTTATGGTGCAGATTACTTGATGAAAGAAAAAGCACGTGAGTGGGATGCTATCACTGAAATTAATGATGATAATATCCGCCTAAAAGAAGAAATTAATATGCAATATGAGGCATTAGATCAAGTTGCTAAGTTTGGTGATCTTTATGGATTAGATGTTCGTCGTCCAGCTATGAATGTAAAAGAAGCTATCCAATGGACAAACATTGCTTATATGGCAGTATGTCGTGTTATCAATGGTGCTGCAACTTCATTAGGACGTGTCCCTATTGTTCTTGATATTTTTGCAGAGCGTGATCTTGCTCGTGGAACATTTACAGAATCTGAAATTCAAGAGTTTGTTGATGATTTCGTATTGAAACTTCGTACAATGAAGTTTGCGCGTGCTGCAGCTTATGATGAGCTTTATTCAGGAGACCCAACATTTATCACAACTTCTATGGCTGGTATGGGTAATGATGGACGTCATCGTGTTACAAAGATGGACTATCGTTTCTTAAATACTTTGGATAATATTGGAAATGCTCCAGAACCAAACTTAACAGTTCTTTGGGATTCAAAACTTCCATATACATTTAAGCACTATGCAATGCATATGAGCCACAAACATAGCTCAATTCAATACGAAGGTGTTGAAACAATGGCTAAAGATGGTTATGGTGAAATGTCATGTATTTCATGTTGTGTGTCACCACTTGATCCTGAAAATGAAGATGGACGTCACAACCTTCAATACTTTGGAGCACGTGTTAATGTCTTGAAAGCAATGTTGACAGGTCTTAATGGTGGTTATGATGATGTCCATAAAGACTATAAAGTGTTTGACATCGAGCCTATCCGTGATGAAATCTTAGATTATGATACTGTTATGGAAAACTTTGACAAGTCACTTAATTGGTTGACAGATACTTATGTTGATGCGATGAATATTATTCACTACATGACAGATAAGTACAACTATGAAGCAGTTCAAATGGCATTCTTACCTACAAAGGTTCGTGCAAATATGGGATTTGGTATTTGTGGTTTTGCAAATACTGTTGATTCACTTTCAGCGATTAAACACGCAAAAGTTAAAACAATCCGTGATGAAGATGGTTATATCTACGATTATGAAGTAGAAGGAGATTACCCACGTTATGGTGAGGATGATGACCGTGTTGATGATATTGCAAAACTTTTGATGAAGATGTATCATGAAAAACTTGCAAGTCACAAACTTTATAAAGATTCTGAAGCTACAGTTTCACTCTTGACAATCACATCTAACGTTGCTTACTCAAAACAAACAGGTAACTCACCAGTTCATAAAGGTGTTTACTTAAATGAAGATGGTTCAGTTAACTTAAGTCAACTTGAATTCTTCTCACCAGGTGCAAATCCTTCTAATAAAGCTAAAGGTGGTTGGTTACAAAACCTTCGTTCATTAGCAAAATTAGAATTTAAAGATGCAAATGATGGTATTTCATTGACAACTCAAGTATCTCCACGTGCTTTAGGTAAAACACATGAGGAGCAAGTTGCAAACCTTGTAAATATTTTAGATGGTTACTTTACACCAGGTGCATTGATGGAAGGCACAGAGTATGCTGGACAACACGTTAACTTAAACGTTATGGATCTTAAAGACGTTTATGACAAGATCATGCGTGGTGAAGATGTTATCGTTCGTATCTCTGGATACTGTGTTAACACAAAATATTTAACAAAAGAGCAAAAGCAAGAATTGACAGAGCGTGTTTTCCATGAAGTTCTTTCTATGGATGAAAATGAAATCATGCATACTTCAAATATTTAATTTGTAGTTTTTAAAGACCAGGGAATATTTCCTTGGTTTTTTATAAATGAAAGTCAATGAAAAAATGTAATGATTTTCCTTGCTATTCTTAAGTTTTTGAAAGTTTTGCCTTGACTTATAAAAAATAAAATGGTAAACTAAGCATTGTACGGATTTGACCGTTAAATAAAAATAAGCTTTCCGTGGGGAAGTAGGAGGAATTTCATCAATGAATGAATTTGAGCAAATGTTGAATAGCGTTGAAGACGTTAAAGTGAGAGATGTGGTAAAAGGAGAGATTCTAACAGTCGAGGAAGATCAAGCAACTGTATCTATTGTTGGAACTGGTGTTGAAGGTGTCCTAACACTTCGTGAAATCACTAATGAAAAAGACGCAGATATCAATGCATTTGTTAAAATTGGTGATATTCTTGATTTAATGGTCATCAAACAAATCGTTGGTAAAGAATCAGAGGGAGCAAATATTTATTTACTTTCTCTTAAACGTATGAATGTACGCAAAGCTTGGACTGAAATTGAAGGTTCAGAAGGTGATGTTGTTACAGTTAAAGTTTTAAAAGCAGTTAAAGGTGGCTTATCTGTTGAGTACAAAGGAGCACGTGGATTTATCCCTGTCTCAATGATTGATACTCACTTTGTACGCGATACAAAGAGATTTGAAGGACAAGAAGTTGATGCTAAAATCATTGAAATCAATGTTGCAGAGCAACGCTTTATCTTAAATCGTCGTGAAGTAATCGAAGCTGAAAACTTAGAAATACGTAAAGAAGTTTTTGAAGCACTTAATGTTGGTGATATCTTAGAAGGAAAAGTAGCGCGTACAACTCAATTTGGAGCATTTATTGACTTAGGTGGTGTTGATGGTTTAGTTCACATCACAGAGCTAGCACATGGTCGTCTTCAAAAGCCTTCAGAAGTTGTTTCTGTTGGTGATATTGTAAATGTTAAAATTTTAAGCCTTGATGCTGAGTCAGGACGTATTGGTCTTTCATTAAAAGCAGCTCAGCCTGGACCTTGGGATGATATTGATTCAAAAGTTCAAAAAGGTGATGTTATTGAGGGAACAATCAAACGTATTACAGATTTTGGAGCTTTTGTTGAAATTTTCCCGTCTATCGAAGGACTTGTGCACGTGTCACAAATTTCTTGGGAGCGTGTAGAAAATCCAAAAGAAGTTTTAAAAACAGGTGATACTGTAAAAGTAAAAGTTCTTGATGTAAAATCAAATGAAGAGCGTATTTCTCTTTCAATTAAAGCATTAGAGGAAGCACCAGCACGTCCAGAACGTAAATCTTCTGATAATAATGGTAATTCTTCAAGAGATGGACAACGTCGTGAGCGTAAGCCACGTGATAAACGTAATTCACGCCCATCAATGGACTTCAATAGTGAACCGGCTGAAACTATTACATTAGCAGATCAGTTCGCAGACTTAAACTGGGAAGAACTATTAAAATAAAATAAAAACAGCTTTAGGCTGTTTTTTTATTAATTTCTTGTTATAATTAAGCTATGCATAAAAAAAGAAATATAATTAGATATGATTTTCTTTTATTATTTGCTTTGGCAGTTGTTGTTATGGTCTTATTTATTTTAATCGGTTTGAAGATTTTTTCTCCCAAAGAGTCAGAAAAAACTACAGAAAAAATAGATAAGTCTAGTCAGCAGGTAAAAAATTCAGAAATAAAAAATTCAGAAGAAGTTTCATTTTTTGCGGTGGGAGATAATCTCATCCATGGGATGGTCTACTACGGTGCAGCAAAACATTCGACAGATGGAACTTATGATTTTTCACCTTTTTACTCTCAGACAAAATCTGAGATTGAGGCAGCAGATATTGCCTTTATTAATCAAGAAACTCCATTTGCTGGTGAGGCAATTAATGGTTTGTCTTCGTATCCAAGTTTTAATGGACCAACACAAATATTAGAAGGATTACACTCAGCTGGTTTTGACTGGATTAATTTAGCATCTAATCATTCTTTTGATCGAGGAGAAGAAGGAATTTTAGCTGAAATTGCTCATGTTAAAGAACTTGGAATGATACAAACAGGGCTTAACAGTTCTTTTGAAGATCGGGCAGATATCCAAGTATTAAATAAAAATGGGATTAATATCTCCTTTGAAAGTTTTACTTATGATTTAAATGGTTATCAAATGCCAGCAGGTAAGGATTATTTAGTAAATTTAATTGATAAAGAGTTGATTAAAGAGCAAGTAGAAGCGATGAAAAAAGTATCAGATATTCAAGTTGTTAATATGCACTGGGGGACAGAGTATGCGACAACGGTCAATGATGATCAAAGAGAGCTTGCTCAATATCTTGCGGATTTAGGAGTTGATGTGATTGTTGGTGAGCATCCTCATGTTATTGAACCTGTTGAGTGGATTGAATCCAGCAGTGGACAGAGTGTCTTAGTGATTTATTCTCTGGGAAACTTTTTATCAGCTCAGGATGACAATATCAATATGCTGGGCCTTGCAGTAAAATGGTCTCTTAAATTAGAAAACGGGGCAGTTTCTGTTGAAAATGTTCAAGTTTTACCGACAGTAACAATTATTAATGGCTTTTGGAATACAACACAAAATGACTTCAATGTGAAATTTTTAAAAGATTATACGGATGAAGATGCAGCAAATCATACTTTGACAAGCCTTGGTATAGATATGTCACGACAGTATTTTATCGATCAGGTAACAGGAATTTTAGGAAGTCCAGAAAATATAGAAATTTTAAAATAGGAGGAGATATGAGATTAACTGCTTTAGGTGTTTGGGGAGGTTACCCGACTAAAAATGAGGGGACAAGTGCTTATTTACTCAGTGCTAAGTCGGGTTATCAGCTACTTTTAGACTGTGGAAGCCGAGCAGTGACAGAGCTTGAAAAAGAAATCTTACCTACCAAGCTTGATGCAGTGATATTGAGTCATTATCATGAAGATCATATCGCTGATTTAGGTGTCTTGCGCCAGTATCGTCAGCTTTACCCTCGAGGGAAAAATAACTGGGAGGGTCAAATTTTAAAAATTTATGGACCAAGAGAAAATGACTATGAATTTTCAAAACTAACTCTAGAGTCTGTCTCTGAAGGATATGCTTATGATACTGAAAGTAAAAATTCTATCGGTCCTTTTGATATTAACTTCATAAAAACCGTTCATCCAGTGAATTGTTATGCAATGAGAATTCTTGAGAGAGAAACAGGTCAAATTTTAGTTTATACGGGAGATACAGGATATTTTCCAGAGCTTTTAGATTTTTCAAAAGATGCAGACTTACTCTTGGCAGATGTCTACTTTTTAAAGGATAAAAAAAATATGCCCAATCATTTGTCAACGCTTGAGGCAGGTCAGATTGCTAAAAAATCAAGGATTAAAAATTTAATTTTAACTCATCTTTCTCAAACTGTAGATTTAAAGTTATTAAAAAAAGAAGCACAGCAAGAGGCAGGAAATAATGTGATTGTTCAACTTGCTGAGGCACATAAAAGTTGGGATTTAGATGTTTAGTTTAGAGGAAAAAGAATTTTTTATGTCTGAAGCCTTGGCCGAAGCTCAGAAAGCTCTTCTCTATGATGAGGTTCCGATAGGTGCAGTTATCGTTCAAGTTGAACAGGAGAAGCAGCCTTCAGGTCTTTATCAGCGAGTTCCTAATACAGAGGCAAAGATTATCGCACGTTCTTTTAACCGCCGAGAGTTAGACCAAATAGCAGTTCATCATGCTGAAATCAATGCCATCATAAGAGCAAATCAGAAACTTGAGAGCTGGCGCTTATTAAATTCGAGTATATTTGTTACGGTAGAGCCTTGTCTAATGTGTGCAGGAGCGATTTCACTTGCTCGATTTTCAGGTCTTTATTATGGTGTGAAAAATGAAAAATTTGGTGCTGTTGAGAGCCTCTTTCAGGCTTTTCAAAATAAAAAGCTCAACCACCAATTAAGAGTTGAGTCTGGAATTTTAGAGAAAGAATGTGCTCAAATTATGAAAGATTTTTTTAAGTCTAAAAGAAAATAAGGTAGATTTGAGACAATTTAAAAATAAATACTTTAAATAAAGATTGATTTCTATATTGAAGAGAAAGAAGTCAATTTTTTTAATTAATGGTATAATAAATTATGAAAAAAAATGATATCTTTGAAGGAGAAGTGATCGATCTGACACATGAGGCTTTGGGTGTTGTTAGATATGATAATTTTCCTTTTTTTGTAGAAAATGCTTTACCGACTGAAACTGTGAAGCTAAGAGTATTAAAAATAGGGAAGAAGGTTGGATTTGCTCGTGTAGAAGAATATTTAACAAAATCAGAAAATCGTGTAGAGAACTTAAACTTAGATTATTTAAGAACTGGTATTGCAGATTTAGCACACTTGTCTTATGAAGAACAGCTAAAATTTAAGCAAAACCAGGTGAGGATTGTCTTAAGTAAAGTAGGGATAGAGACTGAAATTTTAGAAACTTTTCCATCTGAAAAAAATTCAGCTTACCGAAATAAGGCACAAATCCCAGTTAGGGAAAAAAAAGGTCAGTTAGAGACGGGATTTTTCAGGAAAAATTCACATGAATTAGTGCCAATTGAAGATTTTTTTATTCAAGAAAAAAGAATTGATGAACTTGTGCTAGTATTGCGAAATCTCTTTCGCCTTGAGAGGCAGAGAGCTTATGATGAAGTAACTGGACAAGGTGATATTAGAAACCTTGTTATTCGTCGTGCTCATGCGAGTGCTGAGCTGATGCTTATTATTGTAGTTAGTCGAAAGATAAAGATAAATATCCAATCAATTATTGAAAAATTCCCTGAAATAAAATCAATTCAGCTATCCATCAAAAAAGATAAGGGAAATGCAATCTTAGGAAAAGAAATGCAGTTGATTTATGGTCAAGATTATATTGAAGATGAGCTTTTAGGAAAGAAATTTAGAATTTCAGCAGAGAGTTTCTATCAAGTAAATAGTCCTCAAGCAGAAAAGCTTTATCAAATAGCATATGATTTTGCAGAACTGACAAAAGATGATATTGTTGTAGATGCTTATTCAGGTATTGGGACGATTGGTATTTGTATGGCAGATAAGGTTAAGGCTGTTTATGGTATGGAGATTGTTGAGCAGGCAGTTAAAAATGCAAAAGTAAATACAACATTAAATGGCTTGTCTAATGTATATTATGAACAAGGGAAAGCCGAAGAAGTCTTTGATAACTGGCTTGATAAGAGAATACATCCAGATGTGATTTTTGTTGATCCTCCAAGAAAGGGCTTGACAGAAAGTTTTATTCAGTCAACTCTAAAAGCAAGCCCTAGTCGCATTATTTATATTTCTTGTAATCCCGCAAGCCTTGCCCGTGACCTTGCCCTTTATGAAAAATCAGGCTATAAAATTGAAAAAATCCAACCCGTTGACCTATTTCCACAAACACATCATGTTGAGTGTGTGGTGTTGATGTCAAGAGTAGATAAATAAGAGTGTAATAAGATAAGTAAATAAAGGCTTTCCGTGATTTGAGGTCTTATTCTAAGCTGGAAGGATAATCACGGATTTTTGCTTTGAGGGAAGATATCCAAGAGTGGTGGATTATTCACCGGATTTACGAATTTGAATATAGGCTTGGTGAGTTGATAAGTTTGATAGCAAAAATGTGGTGAGTTGACAGGATGGCTATTGGCTGAATGGACATACAAGATTGAAATGCACTTATAAAGTAATTACTTTATAGGTGTATATAAAAGTTGAAATAAGAGTTGTAAAATGTTGTGATAAAAAGAAAAGGTGGATTTAGATATGGATAAGGAAGATAAAGCTCAAAAGAAACCAATGGAGTTTTATAATATGTCAGATTTTCTTAGAGGACAATCCTCAAAATTAATAACAGATTTATCAGATGAAGATAAAACTGCTTTTGTTTAAAAAAACGGAAAACCGGTAGCTGTCATTATTTCTCATGAGAGATATGAAAGACTATTAAAAGCAGGTATAGATATAACTGAATACTAAATATAAAAGAATCAATAGATGAGAGAGGTTAAATGAATGGCCGTGAAAAAATCAGAATTGTACTCCCTATTATGGGATGCTTGTAATAAATTAAGAGGTGGAGTAGAACCTTCAAGGTATAAAGATTATGTGCTTGTATTGTTATTCTTCAAGTATGTATCAGACAGATATAAAGGGCAACGTTTTGCTGAATTTACAGTAAATGAAGGTGCCTCATTTGACGACTTGATTGCTGCAAAAGGTAAACCAGATGTTGGCGAAAGAGTTGATGTAATTCTTCAAAAGTTTCTAGAAGATAATAAGCTAGCAGGAGCGCTTCCTGATGTTAGCTTTAATAATCCAGATGAATTAGGTTCTGGTAAGGAACTCGTAGATAAAGTCTCTGGTCTAATTGCTATATTCCAAAATCCTGCGATTGACTTTAAAAGTAACAGAGCCAGTGGAGACGACATCATTGGAGATGCATATGAATACTTCATGATGAAATTCGCTCAGGAGTCTGGTAAGAGTAAGGGACAGTTTTATACACCTAGTGAGGTGTCACGTATTATTGCTAGACTTATTGGTATTGGCAATATTAAACAAGAGGCAGGAAAGAAATGGATCCTCCATGATCCTGCGGCAGGGAGTGGATCATTACTAATTCGTTCAGCAGATGAAGCACCAACTGATGATAATGGTGATTCCATCGTTACAATATTTGGACAAGAAAAATATCCTGATACTGCTGGTTTAGCAAAGATGAACTTCATCCTACATAACAAAGGTACAGGTGAAATTAAAAGCGGAAATACTTTAGCTAATCCACAATATACTGA
>JBKECB010000098.1:0-6433 GCA_047974165.1 Lactovum sp. | reverse complement strand
ATTATAGTTCAGAACTTTATCATTTTTTAGATGATTCTACTTTATTTATCGTTGCTATAGTAAGTTTTTTCGTTCTACTTATTCTTTATCGTTTAATGCCTAATGTACAGATTAAAAAAATAAAATATATTTTTCCAGGCAGTTTTTTTTCTGTTTTAGTCCTTGTTTTTTTACCTAACTTTTTTGGAAAATATATTAGTACTATTTCAAGTGAAAATACAGCCTTAGTTAGTTCAGTTGTGATTTTTATTCCCATGATTTGGTTTATTTTTATCTCACGAGTTTTAATCATAGGAGCTATGATGAATGCGATTTATCAGAAATATTATGAAGGAAATATTGAAGCAAGACTGAGTTTGAGAGATAAAATAATAAATTTTAAAGAAAAAAAACTACCCTAAAGGGAGTTTTTTTTTCTTTTTAAAGACGAAGAATTTACTGTAAATATAATTGGTAAGAATGGTAAAAATTTGAAGTGCTAGATTAAGCAAAGTGACCATTAAATTTTTATTAATATTGAAAAGAGTCATTAAAATTTCAGGAGAATTGTCTACAAAGTACCAGTTCATAAAAATAGAGAAGAAAAGAAGAGCAATTCTTCCGATTAAAAAATGGAAAAATTCTTTCAAAATATTATCAGAATGGTGCTGAAAGACCCAAATCTTATTTGTAAAAAAGGCAAAAATAATAGCAGCTGACTGAGCAAGAATTTCTGATAACCATCCTGATTGTAAAAGCTGATAACTTATCCATTTGATGATGATATAAACAACAGTAGAAAGAACACCAAAGAATAAGTACTTAATTCCTTCTTGCTGGATTAATTTTTTTATTGATTGCATGAGAGTATTTTAACAAAAAATGTTATAATATCCAAGCTGACAAATTTTTATGTCCGTCCCTGAGACTTAGCCCTTTGCTCAGGCATATTTTAAGGATTTAAAAAAATCCTAAAGGAGAAAAAATGAAAAATTTTACTGCAAGAGATTATACTCTTATTGCACTTGTTGCGGCACTTTATGTCGTCCTTACTGTCACTCCACCACTTAATGCGATCAGTTATGGTCCTTTACAATTTCGCATCAGTGAGATGTTAAATCTTTTGATTTTTTTTAATCGTCGTTATATTTATGCAGTGACGATGGGAGTTGTTATTGCAAATTTATTCAATCCTATCATTCCTATTTTTGATCCGATTGTAGGAGGATTATTACAGACAGGATTATTTTTATTCCTATCTTATAAACTTTTCAATCGCTACAGAGAAGATTATTTCTTTAATGTTATTAATAAAGCACATTTATTTTTTGCAATTTTATTTTCTTTATCAATGATTTTAATTGCATCAGAGCTTGTATTTGCAGGATTTACAAGTGAAGGGATTTTAATTACTTACCTATGGCTTGTTCTTTCAGAATTTGTTGTAATTATGATAGGTTCCGTTCTTTTTGATCAGATTGGACGACGTATTGATTTGACAAAGTAAATCTTTTTATTATTAAAATAAAGAAAAATATAGTATAATAGGGTATGCCAAAACCACAATTTTATGCTTTACTGATAATGACAATGATTCAAAGTCAGCTTCTTGTCTGGGCGATGAAGACAGGTTCGTTTTTAATGGAAATTCTGTTTGTCTTTATTTTATCTAATAATATTTATAAGGCATACAGGATAGAAAAGTTTGCAAAAAAGAATGGCTTCTTTTCTTAAAGTAAAAATAAAATAAATAGAAAGAGAGAATTTTCTCTCTTTTTTATATTTTTAGAAATTATGTTAAAATATAAACGTTACAAGTCCCGATAGTCAAACTGCGAGCAGTTATACTTGTAACCGAAAGAAAGTAGGGGGACATTAAAATGTCGAAGGAAAAATATTTATTTACGTCTGAGTCTGTTTCAGAAGGGCATCCTGATAAGGTTGCCGACCAGATTTCGGATGCCATTTTAGATGCTATCTTAGCCAAAGATCCACAAGCTCACGTAGCTTGTGAAACAGTTGTTTATACTGGAACAGTGAACGTATTTGGAGAGATATCGACCAGAGCTTATGTGGATATTGCAAGTGTGGTACGCCAAACTATTAAAGAGATTGGTTATACGGATAGTGAAAATGGTTTTGATTATAAGTCAGTGGGTGTTCATGTCTCTTTAGTCGAGCAGTCCTCAGATATTGCTCAAGGTGTAAATTTATCTGAAGATGAGATTGGGGCTGGAGATCAGGGCTTGATGTTTGGCTTTGCAACTAATGAAACAAAGGAGTATATGCCCTTAGCCATTTTACTTGCACATCAATTAGTAAAAAAACTGGCAGATTTAAGAAAGACATCTATCTTAGACTATTTACGCCCAGATGCTAAGTCACAAGTTACAGTAGAGTATGATGACGATGGAAAGGCAAAGCGTATTGATACGGTTGTAATTTCAACTCAGCATGCTGCGGAGGTCTCTCAAGAGAGAATTAAAGAAGATCTGATAGAAAAATTGATAAAAGTAGTGATTCCTTCAGGCTTATTAGATGAAAATACAAAGTATTTTATTAATCCGACAGGCCGTTTTGTGATTGGAGGCCCTCAAGGAGATTCAGGCTTAACAGGCCGGAAGATTATTGTAGATACTTACGGAGGGTATGCACCACATGGTGGAGGAGCTTTTTCTGGAAAAGATGCGACAAAGGTTGATCGTTCAGCAAGTTATGCCGCACGATATGTTGCTAAAAATTTAGTTGCTGCAGGACTTGCAGATAAACTACAAATTCAATTAAGTTATGCGATTGGTCTGGCTGAGCCTACCTCGATAAATATAAATAGTTTTGGAACAGCAAAAATTCCAGAAGAAAAGTTACTTCAAATCATCCGTGAAAATTTTGATCTTCGTCCAGTAGGAATTATAAAGATGCTTGACCTATTACGTCCAATTTATAAACAGACTGCAGCATACGGTCATTTTGGACGGACAGACGTTGATTTACCTTGGGAAAGATTAGATAAAATAGAAATACTAAAAAAAGAATTATAAGAAGAGATAAGATTTTTAGTTGATAAGACAAAAATCTTATTTTTTAGCTTGTTAAACTGAAAATACTGAAAATCATTTCATAATATGTTATAATATGTCAGTTAAACTAAAGATTGGAATAAGAACCTTGACCAAATTAAGAGAAGATATAAGAAATATTGCCATCATCGCCCATGTCGATCATGGTAAAACAACCCTTGTCGATGAGCTACTGAAGCAATCACAGACACTTGATGCACGTGCAAACCTTTCAGAGCGTGCGATGGATAGTAATGATCTTGAAAAAGAACGTGGAATTACAATTCTTGCAAAGAATACAGGTGTGGATTATAAAGGAAAACGAATTAATATTTTAGATACTCCAGGACACGCGGACTTTGGTGGAGAGGTTGAGCGTATCATGAGTATGGTAGATGGTGTTGTACTTGTGGTAGATGCTTATGAAGGAACAATGCCACAAACACGCTTTGTTTTAAAGAAAGCATTAGCACAGCATTTAATACCAGTTGTAGTCGTAAATAAGATTGACAAGCCTTCAGCTCGCCCTGTTGAGGTTGTAGATGAAGTTTTAGAGCTTTTTATCGAGTTAGGAGCAGATGGTGACCAGCTTGACTTCCCAGTAGTCTATGCTTCAGCTATAAATGGAACATCAAGTTTGTCAGATAATCCTGAAGAGCAAGAGCATACGATGGATAATATTTTTGAAACAATTTTAGACCATATTCCTGCACCTGTAGATAATTCGGAAGAGGCACTTCAATTCCAAGTCTCACTTTTGGATTATAATGACTATGTAGGCCGTATCGGAATTGGGCGTATTTTCCGTGGAAAAATCAAAGTTGGCGATCAGGTAACCTTGTCAAAGCTTGATGGAACAACTAAGAATTTTCGTGTCACAAAAATGTTTGGTTTCTTTGGATTAGATCGTGAAGAAATTCAAGAGGCAAAAGCAGGAGATTTGATAGCCTTATCAGGAATGGAAGATATCTTTGTAGGTGAGACAGTGACACCAACAGATAAGATTGAAGCTCTTCCAGTCTTGCATATTGATGAGCCAACTCTTCAGATGACCTTCATCGTGAATAACTCACCTTTTGCTGGTCGTGAGGGTAAATGGGTAACTGCACGTAAGTTAGAAGAGCGTTTAAATCAAGAACTTCAAACAGATGTGTCATTACGTGTGGAGCAACTTGCTCCTGACCAATGGTTAGTATCAGGCCGTGGTGAGCTTCATTTATCTATCTTAGTAGAAACAATGCGTCGTGAAGGTTATGAATTACAAGTTTCTCGTCCAGAGGTTATTATCAAAGAAATCGATGGTGTAGATTCAGAGCCTTTTGAGCGTGTGCAAGTTGATACTCCTGAAGAGTATCAAGGATCAATCATTCAAGCCCTTTCAGAGCGTAAAGGTGAGATGATTGATATGCAAAATGAAGGAAATGGACAGGTACGTTTAACCTTCTCAATTCCTGCGCGTGGTTTGATTGGCTTTACAACAGACTTTATGTCAATGACACGTGGTTATGGAATTTTAAATCATACTTTTGAACAATATAAGCCAATGGTTCGAGGTCAGATTGGTGGCCGTAGTCGAGGCGTTCTGATTGCTAATGAAGCAGGCCAAACGACTCACTATGCAATGATGAGTGTTCAAGAACGTGGGGTTCTCTTTGTAGAGCCTGGAACAGAAGTCTATGAAGGGATGATTGTCGGTGAGCATAGTCGTGATAATGACTTAACAGTTAATATCACACGTAAAAAGGAACAATCTAACGTGCGTTCGTCTAATAAAGATTCTACAGTTGTCTTGAATTCTTCACGTATTCTTTCGCTAGAAGAGTCCTTGGAATTTCTTGCAGATGATGAGTATTTAGAAGTTACACCAGAGTCTATTCGCTTAAGAAAGCAAATTTTAGATAAGAACTTACGTGGGCGTGCCTCAAAGAAGAAAAAAGCTGAAAGTGAATAATTAAAAAAAATTAAATTTATAGAAATGGAGGTCATCGATGCTTTACTTATTACTTGCAGTTCCTGCTGCTCTTGCTTACTTTCTCTTATTGTCAGATGAAGTAAAAAAAACCTTGAATATTTTCTTTGTGTTAGGGGCAATTACGCTAGGTGGTACTCTGATTTTCTCTTTTATTTTTAATTATCATGCAGATATTTTAGAACTTCTCTTATATCTAGCAGCTGTTCTCTTGTTAGGGCAGTGTATTCGAGAGATTGAGAGGATGAGTTCTTGAAGGTCTATAATGAAGAGGGATTAACGGTCTTTGCTGAAAAGCTAGGCCGTCTTTTAAAAGCAGGAGATTTAATTATCTTAACAGGAGATTTAGCAGCAGGAAAAACAACTTTTACAAAAGGCTTAGCCTTAGGTCTGGATATTTCTCAAATGATAAAAAGTCCAACCTTTACGATTGTGCGTGAATATCAGGGACGCTTGCCACTTTATCATATGGATATTTATCGAGTGGGAAATGACCCTGACTCTTTTGATATGGATGGTTATTTATCAAAAAAAGCAGTTGTTGTCATGGAGTGGGGAGAGCTTTTAGAGGAGAATCTCCCTAAAGATTATTTATCAATCCAGCTTAATAAAATATCAGAAGATAGACGAGAATTAATCTTATCTCCATCAGGTCAGCGCTATGAACAGCTAATTAAAGAGATAGAGAATAAAAAATGATACAGGCTTTGAGATTAATCTCAGAGCTTTTTCTTTAATATTATTTTAGAATAAAAGGCCTGTTATTTAATAATAAAATATTGAAAAATGATAGAAAATATCGACAAATGAAAAAATAAATTATAATAGAGAAATAAAAAGTGAGGTGCTAAAAATATGGAATTAAAAATAGTCTTTAAAATTATCAGTTATCTGTATGAAAGTATTTATAATTTCAGGTATTACTTTTATATTTTTTTCTTCCTAAAGTTTTTCAGTTATATATTAAACAGTCAGCAAGCTATGATTATCTAGGTGAGTTAATTTCCTTGATGTTTGTCCTTTATTTATGTGCAATTCCTACCTTGCTTGTCCTGTTTTTCTAGGCCAACTATTGATTAATATTGTAAAACAGAAAGTCTTTGTAGCTGAAAATATTAAAGTTTTAAGAATAATTTTATGGAGTTGTATTACAGTAGCAGTTATTCTGATGAGTTTAGTTTATCATTACCTTCTTCTCATTTTACTTACTATCATCACTTTTTTGGGGTCTGCTTGTCCGAGTTGTTAAAAATGTTATGTATGAGGCGATGAGACTTAAAGAAGAAAATGATTATATAATTTAAGGACGAAAGAGATGACATAGTTGTTAATTTAGATGTTATGATGGCAAAGAGAAAAATCTCTTCAGGAGACTTAGCAAGAGAAATTGGAATAACTCCTGTAAATCTTTTTATTTTGAAAAATAATA
>JBKECB010000054.1:0-4136 GCA_047974165.1 Lactovum sp. | reverse complement strand
GGAATATTTTTATAAGCTTGCTCTGAACCTGTTCCACTATCTTTATTTAAGATATCAACTGTTTGTCCATTTTTCATAAATGGTGTAAAACGCTCACCTGTACCATAGATTTTTGTATCTACATCTATATTTAACATTTCACGCATATAATGGACTGGACGTTGGAGCTTTATTCCTGATTGTTGTACTTCTAAAATATTTCCTTGCACGCCTACAACACTCAAGGGATGTAAAGAGCCTGTTGAAAGATCATCAATTGATGCTTGAGCATTTAATTCTGAAGCAGTCAATTCTTTAATCTCTGATTTTTGATTTTTAAAATGAAAGCTCAAACGAAAAGAATCATGTAAGCTTAATTCAGCTGTCAAATTTTTAGAAGTTAAAGTTACTCTATCATCTGAAAGTCTAGCTTCAGGATTTAGTATTTTTGAATACTGAAGTTTATATTCTGGATTTTTCTCATCTTTTTCAAAATGAGTCAAACGAACACCAATAATATCTTCTGCCGGTGAAAACAAACGAATACTTGTATTTCCTATATTTAAAAAGTCACCTCGAGTATTTATTTTTTTATAGCTTGCAAAAGCATGTACTTCATCATTTCCATTCTTAGATTTTATAATTTCAGCCTCATAAACTTCTTTTGGATTTTCAATCTTATATTGTTCTTTATTAAGCCAATAACCATCTGTAAATTTCATTTTTCCTCCAATTATTTTAATTTATTATTTTACTGCTCCATCTGCAATACCTTTAACAACATATTTTTGTAAGAAAATAAATAATATAACTAAAGGTAAAATTACTATAACTAGAGCAGCTAAAGCTAGATTCCATTGTTTATTAAATTGTCCAAAGAAATAAAAAACTTTAAGTGGAATTGTATACATCCCTTCTTTATTAATTGCAAGAGAAGGAAGAAGATAATCATTCCAAAACCATAAAGAATTTAAAACTAAAACTGTAACTGTCGTAGGTTTTAGTAGCGGGAGTATAATCTTCCAGTAAACTTTAAATGGACTTGCTCCATCCATGATAGCTGCTTCATCCAACGATTTTGGTATCCCCTGTAAAGCACCATAATATAGAAAAGTTGCCATTGAAGTACCTAAACCAAGATACATAAACATTAGTCCTGGACGGTTTAAAGCATTCATCTTTCCAAACATTGAAATTAAAGGAATCATAATCCCTTGAAATGGAATTAATAATCCGACAGCAATTAGTAAATAAAGAACTGTACTTAACTTTTTATTATTTCTTGATAAAGCATAGGCAGCCATAGATGATGCAAAAACTAAAAGGAAAAGAGAACCTACTGTTATCAAAAGAGAATTCATTGCTGAATGGAAAAAATCAAGTGTCTCTAACGCTATTGGATAATTAGAAAATTCCCACTCTTTTGGTAACCATAAAGTATTAGTAAATATGTCTAATTGTGTTTTAAAAGAATTAATTACCATTAAAAAGAAAGGATAAAGCCAGATCAAGGAGATAATTAAACCTATAGTTATTGTTAATACTCTATTTAGTTTTTTTGACATTATAAGCTCACCTCCTTCTTATGCGTGGTTAAGATTTGAATAATTGAAATTACCACAATAATAAGCAAGAAAATTATTGCTTTTGCTTGTGCATAAGCCATATTATTATTTGAGAAAGCTTCATTAAAAATATTCATCGAAGCCATTTGTGTTGAATTATAGGGTCCTCCTGCTGTTAATGCTAGATTTTGATCATACATCTTAAAAGCATTTGACAGTGTTAAAAATAAAGTAATTGTAAATGCTGGCATCAGCATTGGTAACTTCACACGTATAAAAGTTTGTACTGGTGTTGCTCCATCAATTGCTGCTGCCTCCATAATTTCTTCAGGAATTGCATTAATAAATGATACGTAAATAATCATCATATATCCTGACATTTGCCAGATAAAAAGAATAACTAAACCCCAAAAACCTGTTGATGGCGTACTTAACCAACCTTCAAAAAATTTTAATCCTGTAATATCTGAAATTCCTTGAAATGCTTTATTAAAAACAAATTGCCAAATAAATCCAAGAACAATTCCACCAATAAGATTGGGCATAAAAAATACAGTTCTAAAAAAAGTATTCCATTTTCCTAATTTTTGTGTCACAAGTTGTGCAAAAGAAAGTGCCACAATATTAATTAAAATAACACTAACAACTGTAAACTTTGCTGTAAAAATAAGGCTACTAATAAATGATGGATCTTGAAAAGCTTTCACATAATTACGAAAACCTAAAAATTGATTCATTATTGTACCATCCCAGTCAGTAAGTGAATAATAAGCCCCAGTAAATAACGGAATAAATAATACAATAATAAGACCTAATAATGATGGCAGTAAAAATAACCAATATGCTTTTGATTTATTTGTAAGCATTAATTCTCCTTTCTATTTTCTAAATAAACATAAACATTCTATCTTTGAATATATTTTATCAAAGATAGAATGTAACTTTATTTTTTCCTAATTACTTCTTTTATCATTCCAATCTTTTTCGATAGTATTTACAAATTCTTCCCATGTAATTTCAGCTTGTGCATATTTTTGAAGTTCTATACCCATAACATTTTGTCCCCACCCATCCGGATAAGAATTATGAAGCCAAGGAACATACTTATCTTCATTCAATGCTGAGAAAAATGTCTTAGAAACTGGATCACTAATTTGATTTTTGTCAAAATTAGAATAAGCTGGAATATAACCTAATTCATTTACAACTTGATCCATTGCAGATTCATTTGAGTACATCCAGTTAATAAAATCTTCTGAAGCCTTTTGATTCCCTTCACCTTTTGTTTTATTTATACCCCAATACCAAGAAGAAGCTACTGCATACTTGCCATCATTTGTTCCTGTTCCAAATGTCGGTAAAACAGCTAAATCATTTTTAGCAAATTCTGGATCCATTTCATTTAATGTTGGAACAATCCAGTTTCCTTGGTGAACAATAGCAGCTTTACCTGTTGCAAATAATTCTTGTACTGATGTCGCATAACTCATCGATTGAAATGGTTCTGCATTATATTTTACAATCAAGTCAACATAATCTTGCATTGCTTTACTTCCAGTTACATCAAAGTCAAATGTCTTTGCTTCAAACGTTTCAGTAAGGCTATTATTAAATCCTTCTGAAATAAAGTGAGAGGACATTTGATTACTTACCCATGTATCTGCTTGATCACCCGAATAAGCAAAAACACCTTTTAATCCTAACTCATCTTTTTTAGAATCAAGTGTTTCAACTGCCTTTTTAAAATCAGCAAAGGATTTAATATCTTCAACTTTAATTCCTGCTTTTTCAAATATTGTTTGGTTAATCATCCATCCATATCCTTCAATTAAAACAGGTGCTCCTAAAACTTTTCCATCTAATGTTGCCCCATCTAAAGTTCCAGGCAACGCTTTTGATATCAAGTCTGTATCTGTCTGATCTGCAAGATAACGCTCATAAGTTTTTACGTCTGATAAACCCGCCAACATAAAGATATCTGGCTCATCTCCTGAAGCAAATTTTGCCTTAAGTGCTGCCGTTGCATCTTGACCACCACCAACAGTTGTTAAATTAATTTCAACATCTGCATGATCTTTTTCGTATTCATCAATTAAATTTTGAATTTGAGATGCTGTTTCTGTCTTTATATTAAATATCTCAATTGTAACTTTGTCTGTATCAGTCTCTGATGAGCTTGAACCACATGCTGCTAGACTAATAGCTGTTAAACTTGTCAAAACAAGAGATAAAATTTTTCTTTTTTTCATTAGAAATCCTCCAATTTATATTACGGTTTTTCGAAACCGCTAACATGATTTAATTATAGCGTTTTCATTTTTTATACGCTAGTTCTTTTTTGCTTTCCATAAGTGGAAAAGTTGCTTTTTTTATTTTTCTTTTTTTTAACAAAACAACTCTACTAACTAATAATTATAGTTAATAGAGTTTATTATTTATTTTTAGTGTAAAATATAATATTTTTATTTTTGTTCAGTAAAGCTTTTCATTCTAAAATTTAAAATATTTTTTTGAATAAAATTAATTTTTACACTCTTTTCAGTGCATATCTTCAATTTGAAATTCTTTATATCCTTCAAAATTATATGAGGC
>JBKECB010000043.1:0-18089 GCA_047974165.1 Lactovum sp. | reverse complement strand
ATTTTTTTAATCTGTACATTAGGCATTAAACGATAAAGAATAAGTAGAACGAAAAAACTTACTATAGCAACGATAAATAAAGTAGAATCATCTAAAAAATGATAAAGTTCTGAACTATAATTAAAACGCCGATAACTTTCTATTAAAAATATCTCACCAAAAGTAGCAATTGCCAAACTTAAATAAACAAAAAACAAAAATACCAAACCACAAAAAAGACCTAAAATACGACTAATAATGAAAATCCTATGTAGAGTAACTCAATAAGCTTTGTCAATCGCAAGCTGTAGAATATTCATTGACTTTGAAAAACTCCATAAGGCGAGAAAAATGGAAATCAAAAGCAAGGAGGCATTTCTATTTGACAAATAAGAACGAACATAGTTAGAGGTCATTGAATAAATCTCTTCAGGCAAATTTTCTTGCATAAACATCAAAACTTCAGAAATATTAATATTTAAATAAGGAAGAATATTAATTAAAATAACAAGAACTGGGAAAATCGAAAGCAACAAATAGTAAGCAACAGCAATAGAAGATAAGCTCATCTCTGAGCTTTTAAAAATCGGAATAAAAAGTTGAACAAGTTTTAAATCAAAAATTCTCTTCATCCAATCTTTCATAACACCCCCTACTTTCTAATAACTTCCTTCTTCTCCTTGACTTGTTAAAATAATAGGCCCATCTTTGGTTACAACAAATTGATGTTCCATCTGACAAGAAAAGCTGCCATCAATTGTCTTAAATCCCCAGCCTGAATCCTCCTCTTCAAGGATTTCCCATCCTCCTATATTAATCATTGGTTCAATCGTTAAGACCATTCCCTCCTTAAGTCTTAATCCTTTTCCTTTTTGACCAAAATGAGGGACAAGTGGTGCTTCATGCATTGTAGGACCTACACCATGTCCACACAAATCACGAACAACGCCATATCCTAAATCCTCAGCATAAGACTGAATGGCATAACCAATATCACCTAAACGGTTCCCCACCTTTGCCTCAGCAATTCCACGATACAAGCACTCACGTGTCACATCCATCAAATCTTCCACTTCTTTTGATACCTGACCTACAGGATAAGCCCAGCAAGAATCTGCCACACCACCTCGGAAATTTTCCATTAACTTTTTCATTTCCTTGACATTATCAAAGTCTACTTTTGTCATATCGGCATAATCATCCTCTATCAAGCCTAAGACCATGTCAACCTTTAACAGCTCACCTTCTTTTAAAATATAATGTCTTGGGAAGCTATGTGCTACCTCATCATTTAGTGAACAGCAAGTAGCATAGGGATAATCCATATAAGCACCATCTACTCCAATCTGTAAAGGAATGACATTTTTTTCTTTACAAACAGAGCGTACGTACTCTTCAATTTCCCACATATCAAGACCAGGCTGGATCATTTCACGGAGATGACGATGGATGTCTGTTAAAATTTTACAAGACTTTTTCATTTGTTCGATTTCACGTTGAGATTTTAATGTTATCATGCTCTTATTTTATCATAAAATAAAAAGAGAGTTCCTTTTAATATACAGTAATTAAAGAAATAATATAGTATAATCTAACTGTAGCATTTTTTTGAAAGGATATAGATATATATAATATGGCAAAAGCTGAAATTGTTTATTGCTCTATGACAGGAAATACTGAGGCCTGTGCAGAGATTATTTATGAAAAATTAAAAGATTTGGGAGTAGACGTTGACATTCATGAATGTACTAGCGTGGATCCTGAAGAGGTTTTTACAGACGCCGAGCTTGTCCTTGTAGGAACTTATACTTACGGTGAAGGAGACATGCCCGATGAAATCATTGACTTTTACGAAGAGCTTGTCACAATGGATCTTTCTGGAAAGATTTTTGGAGCTTTTGGTTCTGGCGATACCTTTTATGAGGAGTATTGTCGTAATGTCGAGGATTTTGACCGTGCATTTGAGGCTTGTGGTGCTACACGTGGTGCTGACTTATTAAAGGTTGAGCTTTATCCAGAAGATGAAGATAAAGAGCGTTTAGAAGCCTTTGCAGTAGAACTCGCCTCTAAGATTTAAGTACAACTAAAATTAAA
Source organism: Lactovum sp. (assembly GCA_047974165.1). Classification (GTDB taxonomy): domain Bacteria; phylum Bacillota; class Bacilli; order Lactobacillales; family Streptococcaceae; genus Lactovum. The sequence goes on along the minus strand of JBKECB010000043.1, from coordinate 16,016 downwards.
AACTGATTTCAAAAATTATTGAAGTCAGTTTTTTAATATTTCTTAATTTGGAGATTTAAGTTTTCCACCTTATCATTAACAGAAGGACTTCAACAACTTTTTTGTTTTTTGCAAGCAGTCTTAAGAGGGTTTAATACTCAGCTATAGCTGAAAAATCTTTCAAGGTATGATGCTAAACTCTTTATGATAGTGAAGAGGGTTATCTCAAAAATTACTCACATATCCTAAACTTATCTACGAGTTTTTATATTAATCAATCTGAATCACGTTAGCTTCAGAATATACTGCCTCTTCCTCAGTATTTTCTTCTGTCTCCTCTAAATTTTCATCTTCTTCTGAATCGCTTTCAGTACTTGCTTCCTTACTTTTTGAGAGACCCGCAGGATTATCATCAGCAAAGTTTACTTCGTAATTTGAAGTTGTGTCTGCAAAAATCCCTATCTCCATATCGATCGTCATCGGTGGAGTAATCTGCTTGGCAACACTGGTATAGTAAGGTAGCTTTTGCTTCATCTGACTCAAAGGAACTTTTACTTGATTTCCATCTGACATTTTAATTGTGATGAAATCCTCTGTTGATTGACTTGGTGTAATAGAAACACTTCGAATTAACGTTTGTATCTTATTATCCAAACCATCATAAGCTTGAGCAAAAATTTTAACTTGCTTATCTGAAAATTCTTTTAAAACAAGACTATCTTTCTTCTCTTCTCCTATATTTATTTCACTTTCTAAAAGCTTACTTCCATTAGATAAAATCGTATAAGCCTTATTTTTTTGTTCTACATAGCCGATAGGCTGATACTCTATGATTTTAACTTTAATTTTATTAGGAAATTGAATCGTTAGTTTTGCATTTTCTATTCTAGCTGAACTATTTATAATTTTAGCTTCAATACTTTTTCTATTTTTATAAATATCATAGATTGAATCTTCCATATAAAGGTCTGTCGCCTCAGCTACTTCAGCTGAAGAAATAATTGTATTTCCTGTAACCTTAAAGCTAGACATTTTATTTAAAGGACTTAAAAAATAAACACTCCCAAAAAATAAAATTGAAACAATAAGTAAAATCGGCCAACTTCTTCTTAAATGACTAATATTAATTGCTTCTAAAAAAGAGGCTTTTTTTAGACTGCTTTTTTTCTTTTTTGATTTTTTTATACTCTTATTTAAAGGAAGCTCTTCTAGTTCTTCTAGCTCTTCTAGCTCTTCTAATCCCTCTATATTTTCTTCAAATTCCTCTACTCTTTGAGTGATAAAACGGAGATGAGGGTCGGATTTTCGTGTAATTTTTAAACGACGCAAAAAACGCAGACGTTCTTTTTTTCTCTGCGCGATTAACTCTGCTTCTTGCTGCTCAAGCATTCTTTCATGTTCAAGCTGCCATGGACTTTTATACTCTTCGCTCATTAATTAATTTTTTAGCAATCTTATAAAGACGCTCTGAGGCATCCGGGACACCTGCTTCTTTACTTGCTTGCTTCATCCCTTTATATTTTACCTCATTTGATAAAATTTCTGAAATAGTTTGAATAAGTTTTTCAGCATTCAACTCTTCATCTTTTATCAATACTGCTGCACCATTTTCTACTAATTCACTTGCATTTTTAGTTTGCTGGTCATTCGTTACATTAGGACTTGGGATAAAAATAGCTGGAATTCCAATCGCTGTAATTTCTGCAATCGTCGTCGCACCTGAGCGTCCAACAATCAAACTTACAGAAGATAAAAGCTCGGATAAATTTGAAATATAAGGACGGATACTGATTGTTTCAGAGTCCGCATAAGACTCAAAAATTTCTTTAAAATCTTCATAATAAGCCTCTCCTGAGGCATATAAAACTTGAAACTCTTCCTTTGCAAGTTCTGGAAGAGCTGCAACGACTGCCTGGTTAATTGTCAAAGCTCCACGAGAGCCACCAAAAATTAAGACTGTTTTTTTCCCAGGATCCAACTTATAACTTTTTAAGATATCTGAACTTTTTGTATCTGCCACCTCTTGAGCACGTGGATTTCCTACAAAACTTACTTTCTCCTTAGGAAATTGATCCTCAGCATGATGAAAAGCAACTGTGACTGCAGAGACCTTTTTTGCTAAAAATTTATTTGCTAAGCCAGATACTGCATTTTGCTCATGAATAATCGTTGCAATATTAAGCTTTGTACCTGCATAAACAATTGGAGCTGACACGTAGCCTCCAGTCCCTAAAATCAAATCAGGATTAAATTCTTTAATAATTTTTTTTGCCTTAGAAATAGAAGATAAAAACTTAAATGCTGTTTTTATATTATCTAGTGATAAAGAACGACGAAGTCCTTGAATATCAATTGTTTTAAAATTATAGCCTTCTGCAGGAACGATTTTACTTTCCAATCCTTTTTCAGTCCCAACATAAAGAATTTCTAGATCTGGCTCTACTTGTTTTAAATACTTGGCAAAAGCAAGAGCAGGGTAAATATGCCCTCCTGTCCCTCCACCTGTTAACATAATTCTCATGCCATCTCCTTTTCTGAATCTAACTTTAAGTTTTCAAACGTTTCAATAAATAAATCTCCACGTTCAGCTGCATTTTTATATTGGTCCCAACTTGCACAGGCTGGACTTAGTAAAAGAATATCTCCCTTTTCAGTCTGAGGAAAAATTTCAAGCAATCCTGTCTTAACATTTTCAGTGAGATGATAAGGAATTTGCAAACTTTCAGCTAACTTCACAAGTTTAGGACTGCTTTCACCCATAATGATCATTCCTTTTAAGTCGACTAAGGAATCAGAAAGCTCATCAAAACTATTTCCACGGTCTAAACCTCCAATGAAAAGCCATACTTTTTTATGATCAAATCCTGTTAATGCTTTTTGGGTTGCTAAGATATTTGTTGCTTCTGTATCGTTATAAGCCATACGACCTTGAGCCTTACCTAAAAATTGAAGACGGTGCTTTTTTCCGGTAAAAGTTGTCAAGGCCTTACAAATTGCCTGATTCTCAATCCCAGAAAGCTTTGCAGCAGTCAAGGCAAAGAGAGCATTTTCAAGATTATGATCTCCTGGCAATGATAACTGATCTGCCTCCATGATATACTCCTCTTGATAGTAAATCTTACCCTCTAATAAGTAAGCAGCGTTTGTTTTTTTCTTTAACGAAATAACTTGCACATTTGCTCTTGTCTGACTTACATAAGAAAGCATTTTCTCTTGATCTAGATTTAAGATTAAAAAATCGTCTTCAATCATATTATTTTGAATTTTCCACTTGGCTACTTCATAAGCTTCTTGACTTCCATGATAGTCTAAATGTGCTGAGAAAATATTTGTAATAATGGCAATCTTAGGATGGAATTTTTCTGTTCCCATAAGTTGGAAACTTGAGCTTTCCATAATGATTGTCTCTTGAGAGCTTACCTTTTCAGCAACTTGAGAGGCAGGGATTCCAATATTTCCAGCAACTTTAGCTGGCTTATTTGCCTGCTTAAACATCTCTTCGATTAAGCTTGTTGTTGTTGTCTTTCCATTTGTCCCAGTGATTGCAATAATCTCTGCTTCAGAAACACGATAAGCCAACTCAATATCTGTCCAAACTGGAATCTGTCTTTTTATTGCTTCAGTAACCATGATATTTTCATAAGGAATACCTGGGTTTTTCACTAAAAGTTCTACACCATCTAGTAGTTCTAAAGGATGGGAGCCAGTAATAACTGTAATCCCCATCTCCTCAAGCCCTAGAGCTAAAGTTTCTGCGGCATCATTTACTTGAACATCTGCTCCTAACTTCTTCAAAAGTTTAGCAGCTGAAGTTCCTGACTTTCCTAATCCTAAAACAAGAATTTTCTTTTCTTTAAAATCATGAATTTTTTTCATCGTTATATTTTATCACAAAGCTTTAAAGTTTTTTTACTTTTTAGAACAAACTTTTTTTATTGTGCGATAATTCCCCTCTCAACTGTCTTATTTATGAATTCTCTTTTTACTTATGTTAAAATATTTATAAAAGAGGAGAAAGCAAATGGAAAAAACATTTATTTTTATCAAGCCTGATGTATTTAATCGTGGCTTAGAAATTGAAGTCGATCAAGAAATCAAGGCAATTGCTCATCAATACAAACTAGAAGTTGAACGTGACTATATAGGAGTTTTAAGTCATGAATTCTTAGCTTATCACTATGCCGTACATCTTGACAAACCTTTTTACGAAGAATTAATCGAGGAGTTAGAAAATAAGTCTTTTCATGCTTATATCTTGACGGGAGAAGATGCTGTAAATATTGGACTCAATCGTATTAAGATGATTATTCGCGGAAAATATGCCATCGATAAAGTTTTTAACTCTATTCATTCTTCCGATCAACTTCGTACAGCTAATTATGAAATTAATAATTTCAACCAGCACTATCCAAAATAAAATAAAAGTATCCACTTTGGATACTTTTTACTTACTCTCATCAAGCAAAGAACCTAAAGCTGCAAATGCAGAAGAATTTTTCTGCTTTTCTTCTTGTATTTTTTTATAGTCTTTTTCAGACAAAACTTTCCAGTTTTTTCCTTCTGGAAGTTTTGCTTCTTCGCCTTCCTCCTCAGAAGTTAAGACTTGTAAAGGAATCTCTAGTAAAATATGATCTGCAACAGCCTCATCTAGTGAAATTTCATCTTTTTCTAAACTTAAGATAAGCTCATTTTCTTCTTCATCTGTATTTTCTTCAGAATAACTTTCAAAAATATTAAATTCCTTTAACTTTAAAACAGGCTCTAAACTTCTTGATGAAGGCAAGCTAATTTCATAACTCAAATCTACTGAAAGGTCATAAATTCCATTATCATAACTAATTTCACCCTTAGCTAAAATAAGTGAGAGATTCAAGATTTCCGGATTTCTAGCAAGTAAGTTAGCTTTTAAATCTAAATTTTCCTCAAAGGAAATAACTTTTTGTTTTCTAATTTCTTCTAATTTCCATTTCATATTATTATCCTATCATGATTTATAATATTTGGCAAGACTTATTTTTTAACAAAAAACTCTTCATATTTGAAGAGTTTTTGTATTTTAGTCGTTTTTAAGACCGTATTTTTTGTTAAAGCGATCCACTCGACCATCAGCTTGAGTGAATTTCTGACGTCCTGTATAGAATGGGTGGCTGTCAGATGAAATTTCCACGCGGATTAGCGGGTATTCGTTACCGTCTTCCCATTTGACAGTTTCTTTCGATCCTTTTGTCGAACCGCTCAAGAATTGATAGCCAGTTGATGTATCCATAAATACAACTGGTCCATAATTAGGATGGATATCTTTCTTCATTATTTTCCTTTCTGCCTTGGTCTTTATTTTTGCAAATCTGCCAGACCAAAGTTAATTCACTTCATCGCCAATAGGCACAAAGCATACCTTTAAAGTTTATCAGAACTAGAGACTAAATGCAAGTAAAAAGTGACTACATTTATTTTTTAGATAAAATAATCTTCATCATTCATTGCTTCAACCTCACCCAAGAGATAACCATTTCCAACCTGACTAAAGAAATCATGATTGCTAGTTCCTGTAGAGATTCCATTCATAACGATTGGATTAACATCATCTGCTGTATCTGGGAAAAGAGGATTTTGTCCAAGATTCATCAAAGCTTTATTCGCATTGTAACGAAGGAAAATCTTAACTTCCTCTGTCCAACCTTGATCATCATATAAGAGTTCTGTATATTTCTCTTCATTCTGATAAAGAGTATAGAGCAAATCATACATCCATTCTTTCAACTCTTCTTGTTCTTTTTCTTCAAGCTCATTAAAGCCCAGCTGAAACTTATAGCCAATATAAGTTCCATGAACGCTCTCATCACGCAAAATAAGTTTGATAATTTCAGCTGCATTATTCATCTTATTATTTCCCAAGTAGTAAAGTGGTGTGTAAAATCCACTATAAAAGAGGAAACTCTCAAGAAAAACAGAGGCAATTTTTTTCTGCAAAGGACTGCCATTTTGATAAATATCATTGACAATTTCTGCTTTTTTCTGAGCATATTCATTATGATCTACCCAATCAAATAATTCTTCAATTTCAGTAGAGGTAAGTAAGGTTGAAAATACAGTACTGTAAGACTTGGCATGAACCGACTCCATAAAGAGAATGTTATTAAAAACAGCACGCTCTTGCATTGTTCTTACATCTTCAAGCATCGAGAGATTTCCATCTTGTGATTGGACAGTATCTAGTAAGGTTAGACCAGCAAAGACTTTTGAAAATGTATCTCTCTCTTGTGCTGATAAGGCACGCCAATCATCTAAATCGTTGGATACAGGAATACGAGTATCTAACCAAAACTGCTCAGTCAACTTTTCCCAGGTTGACTTATCAATTCTGTCTTCAATTGCATTCCAGTTGATTGCCGCATAGTTTGTGGCATTTCCTTTCCTATCGTAACTCATAATTTACTTCCTTTATATATTCTTTTTATTTTTTAGCATCTGAACATGAGGGATACCATCTTCTAAAAACTCGTCTGAGACCTCTTTGAAACCAAAAGATTTATAAAAATCCTTCAAATAACACTGTGCTTCAATCCTAATAGCTTGATTAGCAACAGCCTCTATTGCTTTTTCTAAAAGCTCCTTAGCTAATCCATGACCTCTCGCATTTTTCTTGACCAAGACACGACCCAGAGCAAGCTCTTCAAAATAACTTCCTGCAGGTAAAATTCGAAGATAGGCCAAAATTTCAGAGTTTTTCTCATAATACAAATGACTTGCCTTTAAATCCATTATATCCACTTCCTGATAAGGACAGTCTTGTTCGACAACAAAAACAGAAGTACGCAAGCTATAAATTTCATGTAATTCAAATACTGTTAGCTCTTCAAATTTCTTAATTATCCAAGACATTAGACCACACAACTTTCACACTGGTTAGAGCCAATTTCATCCCCATCATCTGTAAATGTTCGAACATAATAAATTGATTTTAGACCCTTACGCCAAGCATAGTGACGAAGGATATTTAAATCACGCGTCGTCTGCTTACGCCCAGATTTCCACTCATAAAGACCTTCTGGGATATCTGAACGAACAAAGAGTGTCATGGATAAGCCTTGATCGACATGCTCTGTTGCTGCTGCATAAACATCAATTACCTTACGCATATCTGTATCATAAGCACTCTGATAGTAAGGAATTGTATCTGTTGCCAAATGAACTGCCGGGTAATAAATCTTCCCAATTTTCTTCTCCTGACGTTCTTCAATACGTTGGACGACTGGATGAATTGAACTTGAGCAATCATTGATATAACTAATCGAGCCATTAGGCGCTACTGCCAAGCGATTTTGATGATAAAGTCCTCCTTCTTGAATCTCTTCTGACAAGAGCTTCCAATCTTCAATCTGAGGAATAAAGATTCCGTCAAATAAAGCTTTTACCTTTTCAGACTTCGGAATAAATTGTCCGGTCAGATACTTTTCAAAGTAAGAACCATTGGCATAGTTGGATTTTTCAAAGCCATCAAAACTCGTCGCGCGCTCTACTGCAATATTATGAGACTCTTTGAGTGTCCAGTAATTTAAAAGCATAAAATAAATACTTGTAAACTCAATAGATTCTTCTGAGCCATAATGCATATGATTTTTTGCAAAATAACTATGCAAGCCCATAGCTCCAAGTCCAATACTATGCGCTTTCTCATTTCCATTTTCAATCGATGGAACGACTGAGATATGCGAATTATCTGTAATCCAGGTCAATGCTCGCGTCATCACAGAGACAGATTTTCCAAAATCTGGTGAGGCCATCAAGTTTAGAATATTTGTTGAGCCAAGATTACAAGAAACATCCACCCCCATCTCATCATAGCCTTGCTTATCATTAATAACTGAAGCTTTTTGAACCTGCATAATTTCCGAACAAAGATTTGACATAATAATTTTTCCATCAATTGGGTTGGCTTTGTTAGCTATATCAACATTTACAATGTAAGGATAACCTGACTCTTGTTGAAGTTTTGAGATTTCATTTTCCAAATCTCGAGCAGACATTTTATATTTCTTAATCTTAGGATTAGCTACAAGCTTATCATACTCTGCAGTAATATCAATATAAGAGAAAGGCTGTCCATACTCTTTTTCAACACTGTATGGGCTAAAGAGATAAATATCCTTATTATCACGTGTTAGCTCATAAAATTTATCTGGAACAACAAGACCTAAAGACAAGGTCTTAACACGTACTTTTTCATCTGCATTTTCCTTTTTAGAGGAAAGAAAAGACATGATATCTGGATGAAAGACATTCAGATAAACAACTCCTGCTCCTTGTCTTTGTCCCAGTTGATTTGAGTAAGAAAAGCTATCCTCAAAGAGTTTCATTACCGGAACAACACCTGAGGCAGCTCCTTCATAGCCTTTGATTGCTGCTCCAGCCTCACGTAGATTTGATAGGGAAATACCCACGCCACCACCAATTCGAGAGAGCTGTAAGGCCGAGTTTATCGAGCGTCCAATTGAATTCATATCATCTGTCACTTGAATCAAAAAGCAAGAAACTAACTCACCACGACGCTTACGCCCAGCATTTAAAAAACTTGGAGTTGCTGGCTGATAACGCTGACTAATCATTTCCTTTGCAAGGTCAATCGCCAACTCTTCATTTCCATCAGCGAAATACAAGGCATTAAATGCAACACGATCTTCAATACGTTCTAAATATTGACTGCCATCATTTGTTTTTAATGCATATTGATTGTAAAACTTATAAGCAGCCATAAAAGACTTAAATTCGAAGTTTTGAGCATAAAGTAAATCAAAAAGTTCTTCAATAAATTCAAAACGATAATTTTTAATAAAAGCCTCTTCAATATAATCTTCTGAGATTAAAAAATCAATCTTTTCACGAAGACTTGAAAACTTTTTCAAATGCGGCTCTAAATTTTCTTTGTTAAAAGCTGCCAAAGCTTCTAAATCCTTATGTAATGGAATTTGCCCATTGATAGGACGATTAATTTCATTATTTAGCTTAAAATAGCTCACATCTTTTATTTCTTTTAAGTTCATTTCCTCTCCTGTCTTTCAAATTCTTGAATCCAATTTTTTACCCAGGCAACATCTTTGTCTGTCCCATTAAACTCAAAACCATAAAGGACTTCTGAGTTAAAGTCAATTGCTAAATCATTTGCAGTATAAATAAAAAGGCCTGCAAAGTTACGATTTCCACCACCTACAATCCCTCGACAATAAGTTGAATTTCCTGCCCAATTCATAAACTCCCAAACCGGATCAGTCACTGCACGTTCATAAGTAGGCACAATTAAAATAAAAGGCCCTTCCATCTCAATCATCGGATCATCTGGAAGAATCTCAACAGCTGGTAAGGAAATCTTATCAATAAAGCGACGTGTTTGCCCCGTAACACTAAAATATGCAATCTTTATCATGCTTCTATAAGTAGTTTTAATAAGTCAGGACGAAAACCTGAGAAGTGTGTCTGTTCTGTTTCAACAACAGGAAGAGCTTGATAGCCTAATGAGACGATATAGTCACGATATTTTGGTTCTTCTTCAATATTATACTCTGTAAAGTTGACATTGTTTTCCTCAAGATACCTCTTAACCATTTTACATTGCACACAGTTATTTTTAGAATAAACTTTTACCATTTTTTAAATCTCCTTTATTTTTCAGATCATCTTATTATATAATTTTAGAATTTTTTTTCAAGTCGTAAGCTCTAAATATAGTGATTTTACTAAGCATAAAATCCTTAACACCCTACATATAGCTATTTCTTTAAATAATTTAATGCCTCTTGAATTGTTTTTATCGGTATAATTTTCATCTCTGTCTTAATTTTTTTAGCTGTCTCAAGAGCCTTCAAATAATTATTTTCCTCTAGCTTATCAGAACCTGAATCAGGACAAAGGAAGATTTCTGCTCCATTTTCACTTGCTGAAACAACTTTCTTATCAACACCACCAATCTGTCCAATCGTCCCATCTTCTTCAATCGTTCCAGTCCCTGCAATATTTCGACCTTTTACTAGATTTTCTCCCGTCAGCTGCTCATAAATTTCAAGTGTAAACATCGCTCCCGCACTTGGTCCACCAATTGACCCAGAATTAATCTCAACTTCAATATCTGTCTTAACAGTTGTATGATCAGTTAATCCAATACCAATTCCCACTTTACCATTTGATAAGGTGATATATTTACCTACAAAATGATGCTCACTCCCATCAATTCTTGTCACATCAATCTCAGCTTTTGCTCCCAACTTTTGACTGGCAACATAATCAATCAAATCATTTGATGATTTAAAGCTCTTTCCATCTACTTTTGTCACTGTATCTGCAATCTCTAAGTCATCTTTAAAGCTTGAGTTTTTATCAACCTGCATCACATAGACACCACTATAAGACATTTCATAGTCTATACCTGCCAGCTTAAAAGCCTGATAAATTGCGATATTTTGTGCTGTTTCCATATAGTATTGATTCACCTGACTGTACTGCTCGTTACTAAAGTCTCCCATCAAGTCTTCTTTTGGGATTTCTTCAGAAAAATCGTCCCCTTTACTCAACCATAAAAGAAAGTTATTTGCTGGCATAATCGTCACAGAGGTCAGATAAAAATCACCTTCTTCTTGGGCTTCTTTTCCTTCAACCTGAATCATCTCTGATAAGCTCATAGTTGAGCCAGGACGCTCAATATAGTAATCTTGTGGTGAAAAAAGATAAAAAAGAAAAGAGATAAATAAAAGAACTGACAAAAGAATTGACAATATAATTTTTAATTTTTTAGACTTCTTTTTTAAAGTAATTTCATTATTTTTCATATTTTTTCTTTAATTCCTTTACAACATTTTCTGGGACATAAGCTGAAACATCCTCAGCATAACTAGCTAGCTCTCGTATACGACTACTTGAAATCATTGAGAGTTCTGGTCTTGCTGATAAAAAAAGAGTTTCAACTCCTGTCATTTTATAATTAAAATAACTCATATTTTGCTCATAATCAAAATCCTGCCCCGTTCTTAATGATCGTAATAAACTCGTGACATTAAGCTCTTTAGCAATCCGAACTGTCAAGTCTTTCGGATGCTGAACTAAACTAACATTTTTTAAAGCTGATATATTATCTTCAATCATTTTTAGACGCTCTTCCAGACTAAAAAGAGAATTTTTTTCAGGATTTTCAAAAACTCCTAAATAAAGAAAATCGAATAAATCTGAAGCTCTGTATATAATATCTAAATGCCCATTAGTTATCGGATCAAAACTTCCTGTAAAAAGAGCAATTTTTTTATTTTTCACGATTAATTTTCCTCTATCTGCTTATAAATTGTAATTTTTGTAATCCCATAAATCTTTTGCTTCCAGATTTCTAAATCTTGGATTTTTTCAGGTAAATCCACAGACTTTTCTGTTTCTACTACAACTTTTACATCTTTTGACAAAAGTCGTCTCTCAATGAGTTTTTTTATGTCAGATAATATCTGTTCTTTGGCATAAGGCGGATCTAAAAAAACCAAATCAAATGTCTCTTGTAACTTTTTCAAGGCAATCTCAGAGTTTCCTTTAAATAAATAAAATCTGTCAGTTTCTTTCGTTTGCTGGATATTTTCTAAAATAATTTTCTGAGCTGCACGATCACGCTCAACCAAGATCGCTTTCTTGGCACCACGAGAGACAGCTTCAATCGATAAACTCGCTGAACCAGCATACAGATCTAAAATATTTTTTTCTTCTAAAAATCCTGAGAGCATATTAAAAATCGCCCCTTTTATCTTATCTGACGTTGGCCGTGTAGTCACACCAGATAAACTTTTTAAAGGACGACCTCCATATTTTCCTGCAATTATTCTCACACACTAATTATAACATAATCAAGGATTTTATAATTTATTTTCTACCTGATTATTCTCAAATTGACGAACAGATACAAGCAATGGTGTAATACTCAAGATCATAATAACAAACATTAAGAAAATAATTCCTGCTCCACCATAAAAAGCTGAACCAGAAAGCATGAGGCCACAAAGAACAGCACCTAATGTTTTCGTCACATTAAAGATTCCAGTATAAGTTCCTACTCGATTTCCAGCCATCAAATCTGCACGAAAGGCTTGAATAAAAGGGACAGCAATCATCTCACCTATCGTAAATACACAGGCTGCCAAAATTTCAACATTAAAAGTAACCCCTATAAATGCAATGATAAAGCCGATACACTCTAAACTTAAACCAATAACAATCCCACGACTACGTGACCATTTTCTTGTCAACCAGTTGGTAAAGGTCATTCCAGCAACAATCAAGATTGTATTTACCATTAAAATAATACTTAGCATTCTTTGTCCATAAATTTCTAATCCAAAAACTTCAATCGTTTTAAAAGTTTCAGACAAGTGAACAGGAAGATAATAATCAATCTGTAAAAAAATCATGGAGCCAAAAATTGAGGCAAAACAATAAATCATAAAAGTTATATCTTTACTAACTGTACGGTAAGACTTTAAAATATTTTCATGTCTAGCTGGACTTTTCTCAGAGTCAAAGCTTTCTGGAATTTTAAAAAGGACAACAATAAAAGTAGCAAGTTCTTCCAAACTAATCGCCAATAAAAGCTCAAATAAATAATCCCTAAAAAAGATACCAGACAAGGCTGAACCAAATAATATTGCCAAATTATAAATCCAATATTGAATGCTATAAACGTCTTTACGATTACTTTCATCTGTCAAATCAATAATCATCGCTGAGCTTGCCACATCAAAAAAGCCAAAGCCAAAGTTCAAGATTAAAAAACCAGCATATGTTAACCAAGGAGCAAAAAACCAAGGAGAATTTGACAAGGTCGCAATCATACCACCTATAAAGGTTATCATACTAGAGACTAACATCACTGGGCGTCGTCCTTTTTGATCCGTCAAATGTCCTGCATATAATCCCACAAAAAAGACCATCACAGAGCTAATAATTAACAAGAACCCTGTAATTCCTGCTCCAATATACTGACTATAATAAATTGTCATCGAACTTCCAACAGTTGCATAAATTAGGTTTCCTAAAAATCCCATCAAAAGACGAAGGCGAATTGACGGATGTACTCTTCTTAATATTGACATAATATTCCTTAAATTTTTATTTCTTTTACTGTCACTAAAAAATGACTAAGATTAATAACAATCAAAACAGCACTCGCGATGAAAATCGCACGGTAGCCAAATAAATTTGATACTAAAGCTCCCATCATAGGGCCTAGTAGATTTCCAATAGACATGGCTGACTGGTTATAAGCAAAAGTCTGACTCACTTTTTCCTTTTCGACTGACTTTGTCAATAAGGAATTAATCTGAGGAATCATTGCAGCATCTGAGATACCAATCATCAAGCGTAGAAAGAGTAACGCTGAAATACTTGTCACAAAAGCACTCGGGATTTGAATGAGAAAGGCTAAAATAAAGGCCGCAATCAACAAATACTGAGCACCAATACGATCACCTAAGCGACCAAAATATGAGGCAACAGTCACAGCCGCAATCCCTGGTGCTGCTGCAATTAGTCCAACAATCAAAGTCGTTTCCCACTGGCTATGATTCATTTCTTCAATAAAAAGTGCCAAGACAGGCTCAATAGAGGTATTCACAACCTGAATGATTGATGTTGTCATAAAAGACCAAATAAAAAATGACGATTTGATAAACTTTTCCACGAAAATGGCTCTTTCTTTTTTTCAAGATTTCTTACTTTTTTTCTTTCAATAACTAAAAAAAGGACAAGAAAAAAAATAAGAAAGAAAAACAAAGACGTCATGATAAAACTTCCACGATAGCCTACTAAAGAAGCAATCAATGCTCCCATTAAGGGACCTATTAATGTCCCTGCGGTTATTCCTGTGGATAAGATAGCCAAGGAATGTCCTGACTTTTCTTTTGGTGTTTGTATTGCCACTAAAGCGATAGAGTTTGAAATAAATCCACCAAAGGTACCTTGCAAGGCACGTAAGACAATAAGCTGCCAAACACTTGTCACAAAAGCCATCAATGCAAGGATAAAAGTCAGACAAAAAGAAGCTCTCAAAAGCATCGGACGACAGCCATACTTATCAGCCAAACGTCCCCAAAAGGGTGAAGCAATTGCACTCATCAAAAAAGAAACTGCAAAAGAAAGACTTGACAAAAGATTTAATTCTGAAGTTTGAAAGTCTCCTAACTGAGAGATATAAAGTGGAAGAAAAGGAAGAACAGCTGACATTCCCATAGAAACCATAAATACACCTAACCAGAGTACATATAAGTTTCGCCTTGCTTCTTTTAAAAATAGCTGATTTTCATTTTCCATTTTTTTAACAAAAGTCCTCATAATATTTCTAAATTTTTAATTTTTTGAAAATTATGATTATTTTAACACAAATTAGAACAAAAGAAAAGAGCCTTTCAGCTCTTTTAAATCAAAGTCGTGCGTTTAATTTTGCAGCCAAATCTTCAAAACCTGGCTTACCAAGTAGAGCAAACATATTTTCCTTGTAAGCTTCAACACCTGGCTGATTAAATGGATTAATACCATTAAGATATCCAGAAATACTAATGGCTAACTCAAAGAAATAAATCGTATAGCCAAGGGTGAATTCATCTTGCTCTGGTAATGTAATAATGATATTAGGAACATTTCCATCTGTATGGGCAAGAAGGACACCGTCTGCTGCTTTTTTATTTACAAAATCCACATCTTTTCCTTGAAGATATCCTAAACCATCTAAATCTACATCAAGCTCTGGAATGTTAAGATTACGACCAGGTTTTTCAATACGAAGAGCTGTTTCAAAGACGGTACGTGTTCCTTCCTGAATAAACTGACCTAGTGAATGTAAATCTGTTGAAAAATTAGCAGATGTTGGATAAATTCCTTTACCATCTTTTCCTGTAGACTCACCCGAAAGTTGCTTCCACCATTCTGCAAAGTATTGAAGACTTGGCTCATAGTTAATTAAAATTTCAGAGAATTTTCCTTTACGATATAAAATATTACGCAAAGCTGCATAAGCATAAGCATCATTTTCACGAACATTTGTAGACTTGCTATAGTCCAGACGTGCCTGATTTGCACCTTTCATCAGGGCATCAAGATCTGCACCTGACACAGCAATCGGTAAAAGTCCAACAGCTGTCAACACAGAAAATCGTCCGCCAACGTCATCAGGTACAACAAATGTTTCCCAGTTATTTGCATCTGCATTAACCTTAACAGCTCCTTTTTCCCTATCTGTTGTTGCATAGATACGTTTATTTGCCTCTTCACGACCATATTTTTTGACCAAAAGCTCTTCGAAAACTCGGAAAGCAATGGCAGGCTCTGTCGTTGTTCCTGATTTAGAAATCACATTAACAGAAAAATCTTTATCTGACACATAGTCAACTAAATCAGCAAGATAGGTTGAACTGATAGAATTTCCAGCATAGAGAATTTGTGGTGCTTGACGTTTTGACTTATCCTCTAAATTTACAAAACTGCTATTTAAAAAGTCAATCGCTGCTTTTGCTCCAAGATAAGAACCACCAATTCCTAAAACAACTAAGACATCACTTTCTGCTTGAATTTTCTTTGCTGCTTCTTTAATACGAGCAAACTCTTCTTTATCGTAATCCTCAGGTAAATCCAACCAGCCTAAGTATTCTGATCCTGCGCCTGTTTTGTCACGTAAAATCTTATCTGCTCCATCGACTTGCCATTGAATTTCATCAAGTTCATTTTCTGCAACGAATGAAGAAAGCTTCGTTCTGTCAAATTTAATATGTGTCATTTCAGACCTCCATTATTTCTAGTATGATAGTTCATTTTATCACTTTTTTAGAAAAATAGAAATATAAGAGACCTTATTTTGAATTAAAATTTCATAATATTCAAAAATTCTAAATATAAATTACTTTTTCATCTAAAAACACTCTACATATACATGCAGAATGCTCTTTTTTATTTTTTATAATCTGAAGCCTGCTTCAGTGTTAAATCTTGTTTTACTTCATAGCCTTCACGAATGAAAAGAGGGAGACTTA
>JBKECB010000009.1:0-20759 GCA_047974165.1 Lactovum sp. | reverse complement strand
CTAATATTGTTCCACTTCTCATTCTTTTTAGCTCAATAATTCTTTTTAAAACAAAAGTAGAAAATTATCCTCAATCTCCTACTTTTATAATTATAAACGATATTCTGGTGTTACCTTCGTATTCCCATAAACATTGATAATCCGCTCTGTCGCCCCAGGGTCAACAACTTCAATTGCTGAAGAAATAGTATTAAAAGATGCTGTATAATCTTGATTATCTTCAAACAAAATAAGAGCACGCTGCATTGCATTTGCTACATCTGAATTTGTTGATTTAAAACGGTTAGCATATTGCATTAACTGTTCTGCTAAAGAAGCATTATCAATCAACTTATCTGTTTCATTTTTTAAACGCTCTAACTGCTCTTCTGTCGTATCTGTCATATGTTTGATTGTTTCCATATTGATACGAACTTTTTCTAACTCTTTAAAAAGCTTTTCAATCTGACCACTGACAGTATAAAACATATCTAAATAGGCTGTTGGCAATCCTGGAAGATTACATTTTTCTACATAACGCTTAATTTTTCTGATCGTCGCATCAAAATCTTGTGCCGTTTCTTTTGACTTTTTCTCATCTACTGTTAAAGCAAGAATTTGTGAGTTGATACGAACTTGACTTTCTTCTACTTCTTGTAGAGAGGAAATTACTGAATTTACTCGACGATTAATCATTGAATAAGGTTGCTCTTGTGTCTGAACTTCACGTAGTTTTAAAATACTGTCTGCCTCTTGATCTAAATCATCTAAACGAAGTTGATAAGAACGAACTGCTGACTTTTCATTATCAGAAAGGATGTAAGATTGGAGTGCATGGTCAATCTCTAATAAAAGATTACGATTATTTTCACGAGTATGATCGATATAAGGCTTTAAAACCACTGAGTTTTTCTCAAAATTCTTACGTCCATGATACTCTTTTTCGAAAATAGTATAAAGACCATCAATCTGCTGCTTTGTTTCTTGGAGTAAATTTTCAGCTCGATCTAATTCAAAACGTTCTAAGTTTTCCTTTGTTTCTTTCAAACGACTTCGGACATTTTTAATTGATTGTTCTAAGTTAAAGGTTTCAGGAAATTTATAATTCTTCTCTTTGAAATCTTCATAATTTTCCTCTAACTCTGTTAATTGCTTCTCATACTCATCATCAACAAGTCGGATAATTTCAGGAATACGTTCTGTGATATTATTTAAAGCAATTGTATGTTCTTCTGCAATTTCTAAAATTTCAGCTGCTTCAACCGGATCACCTTTAGAGTTAAGCTCTACAAATTGATTAAATTCAGCTTCGATATTACTTAAAGACTCCTCAATCATACCAATCGCTGAACCGTAACGCTCAGCATTATCTGCAATATGATTTCGAAGCTTATCATACATATCTAAAGCATCTTGGATTTTTGTTGAGTTATAGCGCTCTTGCTCCATCAAATCTGACAAACCTTGACGGATAGCTTCTGCATCCACTTCCATTAACTTAATGAGTGATTCAGCTTCTAATGCTGAATCTTTTGCTTTTCCCCATTGAAAACTATCATTTAACTGTTCAGCTTCATAAATGCTACTCTCAAGTTCAGCAAAAGAATTCTGCGACAAATCAACCCATTTTTGGTGCCACTCACGATAAACTTTTTGTGATTGACCCACTAAATGCATGGATTTTACTTTATCAAACTCGGCTTGAATCGGAAGATCTAAAAGCTCTTCTCGACGCTCTTCTAATACAATGATTTGATCTTCCGTCCGTCGACGCATCAGCATAGAAAAGATATAAAATCCCAATAGTAGCACGGCTACAACTACTAGGATGATAATAATTGTTATTGACATTTAATTTTTCTCCAATGGAACTCTAAGCAGTAGCTCAATTATAGCATATTTCTTTATTTTTAGTAACTTTATTTTTTCAAATAATAAAGTTTTCATACAATTTTTGTTCCATGAACAAAAGATGTTCCTGTTAGTCTTGATAATTCTTGATAATTTTCTTTTGTTACCGAACCTGCAATCATAATATCAATACGTTCTGCTGCATATTTAACATATTCAGCAATTTTTTTGACATTAATCTCCTCTTCTAAAGGTCCTCCATGTGTTAGTATTTTTTCTATACCAGCTTCTGCAAGTTGATCAATCGCTAAAAACGGATCAGCTAACTCATCAAATGCACGATGGAAAGTTACAGGTAAGCCTTGACTGGCAATCATTAAAGTATTCATAGCTTCAGAATCAATCTCTGCTTCTTCTGTCAAAGCTCCAAAGACCAAAGCTTGAGCTCCTGCTTCAATTGCTTTGATAATATCTGTCTCCATTATCTTTAACTCATGAGAATTATAAATAAAATTTCCAGAGCGTGGACGGATCATGACAGAAAGTAAGCTTTTAGCTTCTCTTAGATAATCTGCTGTCTGACTAATCACTCCGTAAGAAGGAGTGGTTCCACCAACAGCCAAATTATCACATAATTCTATCCTTTCAACTCCTGATTGGGTTGCTCTAGGAATATCCGTAAAGTTCTCGGCACAAAATTCTCTAATTATCATAAACTTATTGTATCATAAATCATTAATTCTAAAAGAATTAATGTAAGAAAAAATGGCATTTTAATCATACATTGTTCTTTTTACTTTAAATAAGCCTAAAGTTTTATCAAAACAAATCTACAGTTTAATATATGACTATAATTTTTATGTATTTAAAAATATTAAACAGTAGAAATAGCTACAAAAAGAGTAGTTTCAATAAACTACTCTAATATTCTTTGTCTTTATTCTTGATAGATACGAACGCCATCTTTTATTTCTTTAAGAGAAAATTTTTGTGTGCTTAGAGAGATTTCTTGACTCTTAAAAATATCCTCGTATTCTTGGATAGTCAACTTTTTACGTCTATTTAACATGGACTGATGCTGCTTAGGACGTAGATTTTCTTTATAAGCTTCCTCCAACTCTCCTGAGAAAAACTCAGCAACAGCTCCTGAACCATAGCTAAATAAACCAATCCTATCTCCTACTTTAAGAGAGCTTGAATTTTCCAATAAGGAAATGAGATTTAAATACAAAGAACCAGCATAAATATTCCCAACTCGGCGATTATAAATTGTGGCTTTTTCGTACTGCTCAAAGATGTTTGAATCCTCTGTCAGAGGTAATAGAGCTTTTTTCCCCATTTTTGTATAAGGAGTATGGAAAGTTAAGGCAGCAAAATCTTTAAAATCTAGTCCAGTTCTTTTTTTATATTCCTGCCAGATTTGAGCAAAACTTCCAATATAAGTTTCATTTGATAACTTACCATCTACTCTTGGAAAGCTCTCAGCTGTTGGACGCCAAAAGTCATAAATATCTTGAGTCAGAGCAAGATTATCTTTTTTCAAGCTTAAAATCCTAGGTGATGCTGAGATAAGCATCGCAACGGCTCCTGCCCCTTGAGTAGGTTCACCTGCTGAATTTAAGCCATATCTTGCAATATCTGCAGCAAGAATTAATACTTTACTTTTAGGATGAGCTTCGATATGATTTCTTGCCATGATAAGACCAGCAGTCGCCCCAAAACAAGCCTCTTTTATCTCAAAAGAACGGGCAAAGGATTGAACTTTCAATAAACGATGTAAAACAACTGCAGCTGCTTTTGATTCATCTATAATTGATTCTGTTCCTACAATGACCATGTCTATCTCTTGACGGTCTTGCTCATCCAACATATCGTCTGCTGCATTTGCAGCCAGACTGATAATATCTTCTGAGTTCAAAGTTACTGCCATTTCATCCTGACCGAGACCAATATGAAACTTATCAGGGTCTACATCACGTGCTAAAGCCAAGTCAGTCATATCTAGATACTGATTTGGTACATAAAAAGCAATCTTGTCTATTCCAATTTTCATAATTTTATTATAACAAATTCTTAACTATAAACTTATTACTTTGATTTTTTAGCATAAAAATTCTTTTTACAAAATCATTGACAGACCGATTTTTCCTGTCTTTACTTCAAATTCAATCACTTTAACTTTGACAATATCACCAACACTCACGACTTCTAAAGGATGTTTGATAAATTTCTTATCTGTTATTTTTGAAATATGAACCAGACCGTCATGATGAACACCAATATCAACAAAAGCTCCAAAATCTACAATATTTCTAACCGTTCCCATTAACTCCATACCTTCTTTTAAGTCTTTAATATCTAGCACATCACTTTTTAGAATATTTTGAGGCATCTCATCTCTAGGATCACGCGCCGGTTTGATTAACTCTTTTATAATATCAATAATGGTTGGCTCACCAACCTCTAATTCCTCTGATAAAGATTTCGTATCTATATATTTTAGATCAAGTTCAAGTTCTTTATTTTTAAAACTATCTAAAGAGTAGCCTAAAGATTTTAGAATTTTTTCTGCCGTCTTGTAACTTTCAGGGTGTATGCCACTATTATCTAGTGGGTTAGAACTCTCTCTTACTCGAATAAAGCCGGCTGACTGTTCAAAAGCTTTAGCTCCCAATTTTTTTACCTTTAGTAGTTCTTTACGAGAGCTAATTTTTCCATTTTCTTCTCTATAAATTTGAATATTTTTCGCAACCGTTGAGTTAATTCCAGCAACATAGCTAAGCAAGGACCAGCTCGCTGTATTAACATCCACACCAACGGCATTAACACAATCCTCAACAACTCCTGATAAAGTCTCATCTAACTTTTTCTTATTCATATCATGCTGATACTGACCTACTCCAATACTTTTAGGGTCTATCTTGACAAGTTCTGCCATTGGATCTTGTATTCGACGTGCCAGAGAGACAGCTGAGCGCAAGGCAACATCAAAGTCTGGGAATTCTTCAGCAGCAAGTTTTGAGGCTGAGTAAACAGAAGCTCCAGCTTCATTTACAATACAGTAGGGTAGGCCATTGTCCATCTCTTTAAGTAAATCTACTAGTACTTTTTCAGTTTCCCGTGATGCCGTTCCATTACCAAGACAAACTAAAGAAACATGATATCGTTCAATCCAGTCTCTTAATTTTTTATGAGCAGACACAACATCATTTTTAGGAGCTGTTGGATAAATCACTCCTGTATCAAGTACTTTTCCGGTATCATCAACCACACAAATCTTACAACCTGTTCTAAAACCTGGATCAATCGCAAGAACAACACTCTCTTTGATAGGCTGTTGCATAATCAGCTGAAATAAATTTTTCCCAAAGACTTTAATCGCTCCATCCTCAGCCTTTTCCGTCAGAGAATTTCTAATCTCTCTTTCCATAGAGGGTTGAATCAATCGTTTATAGCTATCTTCTATAGCTAAAGTCATGTACTTTTTCGTCTTCTCATTTTTTCTGATAATAAGACGCTTTAAAAGTTGAAATAAATGCTCTTCTTCAAGCTCTACAGAAACCTTTAAAACTTTTTCTTTTTCTCCTCTATTTAATGCTAAAATTCGATGCCCTGGAATCTTAGCAATAGATTCAGAATAGTCTGCATAACTCTCAAAAACAGTCTCTTCTTCCTCACTGATTTTTTTCGAGCTTATGAGAGCATTATTTTCAAAATACTGACGGATATGACGACGTATATTTGCATTATCAGAAATTGCCTCAGCAATAATATCACAAGCCCCCTTAATTACTTCATCTACTGCCAGCAGTTCTTTTTGCTCATCAAGATATTTTTTAGCTTCTTCTTCAATATCGAGTGTTGTTTCTTGCTTAAAAATTAATAAGGAAAGTGGCTCAAGCCCTTTTTCTTTTGCAATCGTTGCTCGAGTCCGTCTTTTAGGTCTAAAAGGACGGTAAATATCTTCAAGTTCAGATAAAGTTTTTGCTTGTTCTAACTTCTTAGAAATATCCTCTGTGAGTTGCCCTTGTTCTTCAATGGAATTCTTAATTTGACTCAACTTCTCACTAAAGTTTATCAAGTAACTAAAACGGTCTGCAAATTCACGTAACTTTTGATCATCCATTGATCCTGTCATTTCTTTTCTATAACGAGCAATAAAAGGGATTGTATTACCCTCATTTAACAAAGTCACAATATTATCAACATATTCCTTTTTTACGTCAAATTCTTCAACTAAAACTTTTTCTATATTCATTTTTATCTCTTAAAACTCCAGACTCTCTTTTTTAAATGTAAGCCTTATTATAACATGATTAGATTTAAAAACTCATTTTAATTAAAAAATGAGTCCTCTACTTTTTACTTTATTTGGAATTATTTTGTTCATACATTTGTATCATTTCTAAGATTAACTCTCTTGTCGTCTCTGTAGACATCAGCTGATCTTCTGCATGAACTAACAATAATGTTATTTTTATATCTGCACCTTCGGCTTCTTTTGAGATAAATTCACGATGTACCTCATGAGCCTCTAAAAATAAATTCTTAGATTCTTTTATCTTCTCTTTTGCTTTTTCAAATTCTTTATTTCTTGCTAACTTTAAAGCTTCAAAGCATTGAGATTTAGAAGCTCCAGCCTTAGATATAATCTGAAAGCAAGCTAACTCTAATCCTTCCATTCACTATTCTCCAATTAATTCTAATACTTGTTTAAATGCTGCTTCACCATCCATCATCCCATAAACCATCATATCAATCCCTGCAACTGGACAGCTTACAAACTCTTTTAATTCCTCTAATTTATGTGTCACTTGAGGACCTAATAAAATACAATCAGCATCCTTTCCTGTTGTTGCAATAGACTCTGCCGCATAAGCTGCAATTTCACATTCAATATTTAATTTTTCTGCTGCTTCCTTCATTTTACCAACTAAAATACTTGTTGACATTCCACCTGCACATAATAAAATAATCTTCTTCATTTTTATATTTTCTCCTTTTTATTTTTAAGATAATACTGCTTCTACTTGAGAATCTAGGCTCTCTTTTGGCATTTCTTGTTGACTTTCTTTTACCTTTTTTAAATTTTCTAATTCTTCTGAGTAATAAATCTTATCTTGATTTTTTATAAATGGGATATAAATTAATAAACAAGCAATTAATTCAACGAATTGAACCACAATTCCTGTCCATCCATAATTAAAAATTGCTGAGATAATGACTGGTGCCCCCATCGGAACAGAAACTCCATTATTATAAGGCATAAATCCTAAAATCGTAAAGAGCCAAGCAATAAAAACTGAAACAGCTGGAGTAAGCATTAAAGGAAATAACATTCTAATATTTAAAACTTGTGGAATACCAAATTTTATCGGCTCACTAATTCCAAACATCGCTGGAACAATACCAATTTTTCCAACCGTCTTTAAACGCTCTGATTTTGAATTAAAGATACAAAGGATTGCAACTGCTAATGATCTCGCTCCACGATTTCCTAATATAAACCCAACAGTAAACAAGTAAGGAAGTGCTTCTCCTGCTGAGAATGCCGCAAGATTTTCCATTTGTGGTTGTTGGTAAACAAGCATGATAATAGGATAAACAGCAAGTACACCATGCATCCCAAAGAACCATAGAAATTCAATAAAAGCAACAATAATCATGATTGCAACAATATTTGACCCTAAACTTTGAAGTGGAATAGAGACGACACTTGTGAATAAAGCTTGCATATTCCCATAACTTGTAAATGTAAAGATTAGGGCAAATAAACCAAATAAGCTTGAAATAATTGCTCCTGGAATAATTGCTGAAAAAGACTTACTTACAACCGGTGGAACTGATTTTGGCATATTGATAGAAATCTTTTTATCCACCAAGAAATTATACAACCAAGTTGCAAGTAGGCCAGCAAAAATAGCAACAAACATCGCTCCAGCACCTAAATTACTAAAAGAAATTCCAGAAAATCCCTCTGTCACTTCTTCAATTTTTTCAACACTACTGATCGGTGTTAAAATCAAGAAAGCAAGTACCGACATCAAAGCACTATTTAAAATATCTTTTCCTTTTAATTCTGCTAACTTATAACCTACTAAAAATGCGACATAAACAGACACAATATCAATTGTCATTGCATTAACAATTGTTGTAATTTTTAAAATACCTAATTGCTCCATTATTTTTTGTGATGTCCCAATATTTATAGATGCAATCAATGATGCAATGGAACTGATAATCATTATAGGCATCAAAGAGGTCATCGCTCCAGAAATTGCTTTAATATAAATATTACTTTCAAATTTTCTCACAAAATTTAACAATTTATCTTTCATTTCTTCTCCTTAATCTAAATATAGATCCTTTAATTTTAAAATTTCTTCATCCTTAAGTTTTAATACTACTCGTAAATAATTAGTAACTGTTGAATAGTTTTCTTCAATTTCCTCAATAGCCG
Organism: Lactovum sp.; assembly: GCA_047974165.1. Lineage (GTDB taxonomy): Bacteria > Bacillota > Bacilli > Lactobacillales > Streptococcaceae > Lactovum. Next base: position 12,469 of record JBKECB010000009.1, on the reverse strand, counting down.
CTAAGAGAAATGATTCATTTGCTTCTTTAAAGTATCTCATCGCAAGAGTTTTATCTTCATCTTTCGTTTCTTCAAAAAACTCTTTCAAACTCTGTTCATTCTTTTCTTTCTTATAGTAGTTTGTCAACATATAATCCTCTAATATCTGTTGTTTATCCACACCTAATGCAAATAAAATAAGTGCGACCCCATAGCCTGTCCGATCTTTCCTCCACGACAATGCTGAACACTGGCAATATTTTTTTCATCTAATAATAAATCAAACATTTTTCTATAAGAAGCAATAGATTCTGGATGCTTTGTAAATTGGATATTTTGCTGAGTCATTAATGTTTTAACAAATTTTGAATTTAAATTACTGAACTGATTCTTCTCGTTTATTTTTATATCAGACATTTCAGCTGATGCAAGAGCAGCAACATCTGCCTTAGGATCAAGATAATAAACCGTTGCTTGAGAAATTTCAACATCCTCTTTTCCTACACGTTCTTTCTCACCACGATAGTCGATAATTGTTTTTATTCCTAAAGATTCTAATGTTAAAATATCTTTATCTGTTAACGCATTTAAAGCATCAGAGCGATAAATCTTTCCATATTTAACGGTCTTATTTTCATGACTAAGATAACCTCCTATGTCTCGAAAATTTGAACATCCTTCTAAATCAATATATTTCACTTATTCATTTCTCCTTCATTAGTTTAAGTAAGTTATCAATTAAAGATTGATGACTTTTGTGTTTTTGAATATCTAAAATCATTTCCTCATGATTTGCTAGTTTCAATAGATAGTCATAGATAAAGCTATACTTTTCTGAATCTTTTTTAGCAAGACTCAGTAGAAAAACAAGACTTACTTCATGATTTCCCCAATCCACTGGCTTTTCTAAAATTAGACAAGCAACAAATGATTCATTACTAATCAGTTGATTGGGATGAGGTATTGCCATCATTGGCAAAATATCCGTACTACTAAAATCTTCTCGATTAAATACAAAGCTTCTAAATTCTTCAGGTAAATTTTTTTCTTTTATCACTTTTGTAATTAGTCCATGAAGAATTTTATTTTTAGTTTCTAATCCAGAGTCTACAAAAAATAATGATTTTTGAAAAACATCCATAATTTGGAAAACTCCAACTTTATTACTTAAAATGCTCTTAATATTATTTACGGACTTTTGATCTAAGAAAAACTCAAACTCAAAAGCAGGTGCATTCGTCTTTCTTTCAAAGGGAACAGTCGTAAAAATAAAATCATAGTGTAGTCTTGCTTCATAGCGGGACAATTCATGAATATCACAAACATCTATCTTATTTAAATATTGAGAAAAATGTTGTTGGAATTTTTGCTTCAATAACTGACCACTTGCTCTTCCGGTTGAACAAACAATAAGAATATTCTTTAAGTAGACTTCCGATTGTTTTCTATTCAAGGAGACATCAAAGTGCATTGCAAGATAGCTAATTTCATGATCATGTAGACGTTTTTTTGTATAATCTTCAATAATTTCTGAGGCAATAACTGCCAGATTATAACCTTCTACACAGGCTATTTTTACCTCACTTAATATTGGATTTTTTAAGTAACTTCCTAACTGTAACCTTATAAGTAAAGGAACAATATGCAAACCTAACATTGTTCTTAAATCCAAATCATCTCTTAAATCGAGCTTTCTTTCTTCTAATATTTTTAAAAGAATTAAATCAATCAACTGATTAATTTGTAAAGGGATACTTTCTTTTTGATCTTTTGTAATCACTTTTTTACTTACAAATTGCATTACAATATAATTAAATTCTTCCGAAGGGATTTTTAATTCTAATCTTTTAGAAACTTTTTCAATAATTCTAACAATTAACTGATAATAATGGTCTTTTTCATCAATCATTAAAAGCTCAGAGTTTAAATCTATTAGAGAGTGATTATAAATTCGAAGTACTGCAACAGAAATATGAGAGGAGAGGTTTTTTAAAATAACATCTGACATTTGAGTTTCTTTTGATTGACTCACCTCAGACACTACAATATTAAATACGATACGATAGATTTGTTGATACGAATGACTTTTTTTCTCAAGACTATTTAAATTCAGTTGATAGTTTTGCGCAAAATTACTCGCAATAAATCGACGCTTATTAAATTCAGAACCCGAAAGTTTCAATCCATATCTTGGCTTTACCTTAAGAGATAAACTATATTGTTTCAAATATACTCGAAATTCATTTAAATATTTTGTTAAGGTTGATCTTGAAATAAATAACTGTTCTGCTAAATCTTCTGCCTTTTGATAATGATTATTTTCTAAAAATTTTTGTATCAATTTTTTCATAATACTATCACTTTCAAAAGTCTCTTCTAAATCTAGCTGATGAAATAACTCTGAATCATCAACAAAAAGTCTAAAACCATGAGCTTTTTTTATCTCTATGTGCGCACCATAAAAAGAAAGTATCTCATCTAATTCTTTTAACTTTTCTCTTATTGTTCTATCAGATTTTCCAATATTTTTAGCAATTACTTTACTACTTGTATATTGACTTTCCGATAAGGAATTTAAAATTTTTAACAGAAGTGAATTCATCTCATCTACCTTAAAATAAGGATAACATATAAATAAAACGGTTTCAAGTTTAATTTTTTCCACTTATTAGAGGAATTTTTCCATTCTTTAATTTTTCTTTCCTCATTTCTCATTCAAACTCTAAAAATCATCCCTTACTTTTCTTATTATAATTTTTGTTATAATAGCTTTTATGAAAGATATTGTAATTATAGATAGCTTACGTACAGCTATTGGAAAATATAAGGGAAGTTTATCTTCATTTTCCAGTGTAGAGCTCGGTGTTTTCACTGTCAAAGCTTTACTTGAGCGTTATCCTCAAGTAAAATCAGATATTTCAGAGCTTATTTTTGGTTCTGTTTTAACCACCGGCCAAGGACAAAATATCGCCCGTCAAATTTCTATCCAGTCAGGTCTTTCCTTTGAAATTCCTGCCTTTACAGTAAATGAAGTTTGTGGTTCAGGGCTTAAGAGTATTTTACTTGCCCGTCAGGCAATTGCTTTAGAGGAAGCTGAGCTTGTAATTGCTGGTGGTTGTGAGTCCATGAGCCATGCCGAATACATGCATCAAGATGGACTAACTGATGCTTTTGAAAATATCCCGATGGGACTTACAGTTGAAAGACTCGTTAAAGAATTTTCTATTTCTCGTACGGCTCAAGATCAGTTTGCATTAAATTCTCACGAAAAAGCTTTGGCTGCTGATTTTTCTTCTGAAATCATTTCCATTCAAGACTTTAAAGTAGATGAAGGACCACGTGCCAACTCATCTTTAGAAAAGCTTGCCAGTTTAAAAACAGTTTTTTTAGAGGAGGGAGGAACAATCACTGCTGCAAATGCTTCTTCTGTTAATGATGGAGCTTCTGCCGTCCTACTTGCTTCAAAGGAATATGCAGACAGTCATCAGATTCCTTACCTTGCTATAATTAAAGATGTCGTTGAGATTGCTGTTGAGCCTAAAAACATGGGTATTTCCCCTATCAAGGCCATTCGCCAGCTTTTAGATAAAAACCATCTCTCCATCTCTGATATTGACTTATTTGAGATTAATGAAGCCTTTGCTGGAAGTTCTCTTATCATCGAGCAAGAGCTTGGCCTTCCAAGCGAAAAGGTTAATGTTAAAGGAGGAGCTATCGCTCTCGGACATCCTATTGGAATGTCTGGAAGTCGTCTTGCTGGAACACTTGCTCATCAACTCCAAGAAAATCATCTCCATTATGGAATCGCAAGTCTTTGTATTGGTGGCGGGCTTGGCTTAGCAATTCTTTTAGAAAATAACTTGGAGGCTTAAAATGACAGATAAAAAGTTTTATCAACTTAGTCTTGAAGAACGTCTAAATGCACTTTCTCTTTCAGAAGAGGAGCGTACAATCCTTGAAAATTCAAGTTTAGCTACTGAAATTGCTCAAAATCTTATTGAAAATCAAATCTCTAGTATTGAAATTCCACTGGGGATTTGCTTTATTAGTATTGATGGTTCTGATTATCATGTCCCTATGGCAACAGAGGAAGCTTCTGTTATTGCTGCTGCAAACAATGGGGCTAAAATTGCTGGAAATTTTCGTACTCTAAAAAATGAGCGTTTTATGTCTGGACAAATTATTTTTTATGAGGTTACAGACTTTGACCAACTCAGTCAGAAAATAGAAAAACTTCAAAAGGAAATTTTCCTAACAGCCGAACTTGCCTACCCTAGTATTTATAAACGTCAAGGTGGTCTGATTGATTTTAACTTAGAAAAACAAGAAAGTTTTTGTTCTGTTAATTTTAAATTTGACAGCAAGGATGCCATGGGTGCCAATATGATCAATACAATGCTTGAGGCTATCAGTCAGCTTTTCAAATCAAAATTACCCGAAGAAAAAATTCTCTTTTCAATCTTGACAAATAAAAATCCAGATTGTCAAACAATTGTAGAAACGCGTATTCCTCTTGAAAAAATAGGACTTGAGCTGGCAGAAAAAATAGCAATTGCTTCTAATTACGCTCAGATTGACCCTACTCGTGCCGCCACACATAATAAAGGGATTATGAATGGAATCGAAGCAATTGCTTTAGCAACAGGAAATGATAACCGAGGACTCAATGCTTCAATTTATGCTTTTTCTAATCAAAAAGGACTTGCAAAATGGGAAATACAAGGTCAAGAATTAGTAGGTAAAATCACAGTTTCTCTTCCAGTCGCAAGTGCTGGTGGAGCAACTCAAATCCTTCCTAAAGCAAAAGTATCACATAATTTATTGAAAAATCCAACTGCAAAAGAATTAGCAACTATCATGGCCTCTGTTGGACTTGCAAATAATCTCGCTGCTCTAAAAGCTCTCGTCACAAAAGGAATACAAGCAGGCCATCTCAACTTGCACATGCGTAATCTTGCCTTATCTGTAGGAGCAAAGGGTGAAGAAGTCGAGAGATTAGCTGAGTTACTCAATCAAAGTTCACAAAAAAATAAAGAAAAAGCAGAAAAGTTACTTAATTTTTTGAGAGAACACTCCCTTTAATAAATAAAAAAATTAGCTTTCATTAAGTTAAGCTAATTCTATTTAAACTAAAATCAAGCACTATTTTACATAGTGCTTGATTTTTACTTATTTTACTTCTTCAAAGTCACCCTCAACTGTGTTTCCATCTGTATTTTCAGACGCTCCATCAGCTGCTGTTGCTCCTTCTGCTGTTTGTTGCTCAGCTGCTGCTTGCTCATAAAGTTTCACAGCTAAATTTTGTGCTTTTTCATTTAAAGCTTCAAGTTTCGCTTTAATTTCCTCTACATTTCCTGACTCTTGAGCTGCCTTAAGTTCATCTAAAGCTGCTTGAGCGGCATCACGTTCTGTATCGAAGCCTTTACCTTCAGTTTCTTTGATTGTTTTTTCTGTTGCAAAAATCATTTGTTCTGCTTCATTTTTAGTATCTGCTTCTTCTTTACGTTTTGCATCCGCATCCGCATTTTCCTCAGCATCTTTCTTCATCTTCTCGATTTCCTCATCTGAAAGTCCTGAGTTTGACTTGATAACAATCGTCTGCTCTTTCTGAGTTCCTAAGTCTTTTGCACGAACAGATACGATACCATTTTTATCAATATCAAATGACACTTCAATCTGTGGAACACCACGTGGTGCTGCTGGGATATCTGTAAGTTGGAATTGACCTAATGTTTTATTATCAGAAGCCATTGGTCGTTCACCTTGAAGGACATGAACATCAACAGCTGGTTGATTATCTGCTGCAGTTGAGAAAACTTGGCTCTTAGAGGTTGGAATTGTTGTGTTACGTTCAATTAACTTAGTAAAGACTCCACCCATTGTTTCAATACCTAATGACAAAGGTGTGACATCTAGTAAAACAATTTCTGAACCAAAGTCCCCTTGGATAACTCCTCCTTGGATTGCAGCACCCATTGCAACAACTTCATCTGGATTTACAGATTTGTTTGGTTCTTTTCCTGTTTCTTTCTTTACAAGCTCTACAACTGATGGGATACGTGTAGAACCACCGACAAGAAGGACCTCATCTAATTCAGATGCGGTCATTCCTGCATCTGCAAGAGCTTTTTGCACTGGAATACGTGTACGCTCTACTAAATCAGTAGTCAACTCATCAAACTTCGCACGTGATAATGTGAGATCTAAGTGAAGAGGACCAGCAGGGCCAGCTGTTAAGAAAGGAAGATTTATATTTGTTGATGTTACACCTGAAAGATCTTTCTTAGCTTTTTCAGCTGCATCTTTCAAACGTTGCAATGCCATCTTATCTTGACTTAAGTCAATTGCGTTTTCCTTCTTAAACTCTGCAACCATCCAATCAATAATCTTTTGATCAAAGTCATCACCACCCAAGTGATTATCACCTGATGTTGATCTTACTTCAAAGACTCCATCACCCAACTCAAGGATAGACACGTCAAATGTACCACCACCAAGGTCAAATACCATGATTTTTTCATCTTTATCAAGTTTATCCAAACCATAGGCCAATGCCGCAGCTGTTGGTTCATTGACAATACGTTCAACTTCAAGACCAGCAATCTTACCTGCATCTTTAGTTGCTTGACGTTGAGCATCATTAAAGTAAGCAGGAACTGTAATAACCGCCTTATCTACCTTTTCACCCAAGTAAGCTTCTGCTGTCGCCTTTAAGTTTTGAAGAATCATCGCAGATACTTCCTGAGGAGTATAGTTTTTTCCTTCAACTTCAACCTTATAATTTGCCTCACCCATGTAACGTTTGATAGAACTAATCGTATTAGGATTCGTCACTGCTTGACGCTTCGCAACTTCACCCACTTGAATCTCACCATTTTTAAAGGCAACAACAGATGGAGTTGTACGATTTCCTTCTGGATTTGTAATAATTTTGCTATCATTACCTTCCAAGACTGCAACTGCTGAGTTTGTTGTTCCTAAGTCGATACCAATAATTTTAGCCATAATATACCTCTTTCTTTTTATAGAGAATTTTCTCTTTTATAGTATTTTTATAGTTTTTTGACATTTCGGTCAGGTTTTTATCTTACTAGTCTAATCTCTACTGCGCCACAACTACCATACTTGGCCTAAGGACACGCTCATGTAGTTGATAGCCTTTTTGTAAAACCTGTTGGATATAATTTTCTTTATGTTCTTCATCAACTTCAACTGTCTGAACAGCTAGATGAAAGTTAGGATCAAACTCACCATCTGTTGGAATTTCTATAATATTTTCATTCTTTAAAGCAGAAATCAAGCTTTCCTGTGTCATCTCAAGTCCACGACGAACATCGTCTGTCAAACTCTCAATAGCAAGTGCACGTTCTAGATTATCCAAAGCTGGGAGAATTGATTTTGCCAAGTCCTGCGAACGATACTTCACTAAGTTTTGTCGCTCTTCGTTTGATCGGCGTTGAAGATTTTGCATTTCTGCATGTGCTCGAAGATATTTATCCTCTGCCTCATCACGTTCCTTTTGAACTTTTGCAAGTTCATCCAATTTAACATTATCAGATTTTAATTCTGGATTATTTTCCTGAGTGAGTTCTTCTTCATTAATATTTTTTTCTTTTGACATGTTGCCCTTTCTTAACTTTCTAATATATTTCATAATGATTGCCATCTAAATATCGATAGTAGTCTGTCAACTTCATCGTTAAAACTTTCGCTGTCAGATCAATAATTCGCATAATTTTTTGATAATCTTGTTCTTTTTTCCCAATCAGAGCAATCGTTCCAAGACCACGGTAAGGAATCACAAATTTTTGACTCATAACTGTCAATTTTTTAAAAACAGTCTCTTCATCAAATTTTACAATTCGAAGCTCATCATTATCTGTTAATCGCCGTATTTCTTGTCCAATTAACTGTTCTTCTGGAAAAGTCTGATAAAGCTCAGGGAGTAATTCTCTACCTACAGTAATAATTTTTTCTTCAAAAATTCCATCAAAGACAATTTCAAATAACTTTAAAACCTCCATCGGACGTTTAAAATAATGACGAATAACCTGTGGGATTTCTGTCCTTAGACTATAATGAATATCTAGAACTTTTTTATTTAATAAACGGTCTGTTACAATCTCCTTAACTGTTAATAAATCTAAAGAAGATAAACTACGAGGCAGTACAAATTGATTCGTTCGAACTTCACCCGTTGAAAAATTAAAAATAACAAGAACAGAATGGGCATCAATCAAGACTATGTCAAAGTTTTTCAACTCTTGTTCCTTTTGTGGAATATTTAATATCACACTTGTAAGGGAGGTTAACTCTTGTAAATTTTTAGCCGCTCTTTCTAAAAGGTCTGATAAGCGGTAAAAATCACCATCAAAAGATTTCATCACCTGAAAAAGTTCATTTTCTGTCAACTTTTCAAGATTTAAGTTATTTTTAATAAGATAATCATAACCTGCAGTACTAGGAATACGGCCACTAGAACTATACTCTTTTTCTATAAGACCAAGTTCTTCTAAGATTTTCATATCATTTCTAATCGTTGCCGAACTTGCTTTAATCGAATCTAATAATTTTTTTGAAGCGATTGGATTTCCTTCTTGAGCATATAAAGAGATGATTAAATTTAAAATTTCTTTTTGACGGTCTGTAATCACGAAAGCCTCCTTTCTATCTTTATTCTGTTTAATTTCTATTATAATTAGCAGTATTTTCTTTTGACTGCTAATTTATTATATCACATACTTTTTAACTTGTCAAAAAAATTAGCAGTTAAATTTAATAACTGCTAATTTTTTAATTTAATGCCTTTATTTCTAAAATCATATCACGTAATTCAGCAGCTGCTTCAAAGTCAAGAAGTCCTGCTGCTTCTGACATTTCATGCTCAAGCTTCTTAATTAAGTCTTTGCGTTCTTTTTTCGTCATATTCTCAGGATGTTCAACACTGACAACCTCTCCAGTTTCTAATTTTTTTGTCACTGCAATCAAATCACGAATTTCTTTATTGATTGTTTCAGGAATAATTCCATGCTTTTTATTATAAGCTTCTTGAATCACTCGACGACGATTTGTTTCATCAATAGCATGGCGCATACTTTTAGTTATTTTATATTTTTTTCCTTCATATTCTGTAAAATAATTTAACTCTAAAAGTTCCTTATTTTTCTCCTCTGCTTCATCTAGTTCTTTTGACATATCTGAATAAAGAATAACATGACCACGGCTATTACGTGCTGCACGTCCAATAGTCTGAATAAGACCACGCTCATTTCTTAGGAAACCTTCCTTGTCTGCGTCTAAAATTGCTACTAAAGAAACCTCTGGAACATCGATTCCTTCTCTTAAAAGATTAATTCCAATCAGGACATCAAAGACTCCTAAGCGTAAATCACGGATAATTTCTGTTCTTTCTAAAGTTTTAATATCTGAGTGCATATACTTAACCTTAACAGCGACACTTTTAAAGTAATCCGTTAGATCTTCTGCCATTTTTTTCGTTAGGGTCGTAATAAAGACACGTTCATTTCTTTCAGCACGTACATTAATTTCACCTAAAAGATCATCAATCTGCCCCATCATCGGGCGAATTTCAACCTCTGGATCAAGCAAACCTGTAGGGCGAATAACTTGCTCGATAACGGTATCCGTCTGTTCAAACTCATAATCTCCTGGAGTTGCAGATACATATACAATCTGATTAACATGAGACTCAAATTCCTCTCGACGAAGAGGACGATTATCCAAAGCCGATGGCAGACGAAATCCATAGTTGACAAGCATCTCCTTACGACTTCTGTCACCATTATACATCCCTTTGATTTGCCCCATAGTCATATGACTTTCATCAATCATAATCAAAAAATCTTCAGGAAAGAAATCAAGTAAAGTATAAGGTGGTTCACCTTCTGTTCGTCCATCCATGTGTCTAGAGTAATTTTCAACTCCATTACAATAACCCATCTCACGTAACATTTCAATATCATAGTTTGTTCGCTGCTCTAAGCGTTGAGCTTCAATGAGCTTATCCTCATTTCTAAAATGTCTAAGTTGTTGCTCAAGCTCAGCTTCCACTCTTGCAATAGACTCTTCCATCCGGTCATCATTTGTCATAAAGTGAGTAGCTGGAAATACTGCCAAATGCTCGACACTAGACAAAACCTGTCCTGTCAGAACATCCAGCTCACTAATACGCTCAATCTCATCACCAAAAAACTCCACTCGAAAAGCATGCTCATCATAACTTGCTGGAAAAATTTCAACCACATCTCCACGAACTCGAAAACGTCCACGTTGAAAATCAATATCATTTCGTTCAAACTGAATGGCAACCAAATCATTTAGCAACTTATCTCGACTAATTTCTAAACCAGGACGTAGTGAAACAACAGAATTTTGATATTCTATAGGTGAACCCAGTCCATAAATACAAGAAACTGAAGCAACCACGATGACATCATTTCTTTCAAGCAAAGCAGACGTTGCTGAGTGTCTAAGTTTATCAATCTCATCATTTACTGAAGAGTCTTTCTCAATATAAGTATCAGAACTTGGAACATAGGCCTCAGGCTGATAATAATCATAATAACTTACAAAATACTCTACTCGATTATTAGGAAAAAACTCTTTAAACTCAGCATATAATTGCCCTGCCAAAGTTTTATTATGAGCAATCACAAGTGTTGTCTTTCCAGTACGAGCAATCACTTGCGACATAGTAAAAGTCTTACCTGTCCCCGTTGCTCCATGTAGAATCTGAGCCTTTTCACCATTTTCAATACCTTCAACCAAAGCTTCTATCGCTTCTGGCTGATCACCCGTTGGTTGATAACGACTTACTAATTCAAATGCTCTTTCTTTTTGACGTTCCACTTTCTTCTCCTTAAAAATAATCCTTACAAATGTGAGGATTATTGCATATCTTCTAAAATTTGTCGAGCAAAGTCAGAAATATCTTCCTTCCAACTTTCTAAAGGATTAAAGTCTGAATCTGGTAACTCTTCTAGTAAACTAAACTCTGGAAATTTTTCCTTCAATGCTAAGTTTTGTACTTCCTGCATTCGATAACCCGACTCACTAAATATTTCAAACTCAAAGTTAGACGCTGTCGACTCAGCATTTCCAAACTCCTCTTCAAAGTCTTCAAAATCGTCTTCTGAACTTTGAACTTCCATAGATAAGTAAGCAGACTCTGAGAAAACTGCCGAGTTAAATGCAGCATCAAACTCTGAAACTGTATCATAATCTTCTCTTTTTACCATAACTCATTATACTATATCTTAAGGATTTAATCTATCTATATGCTGACAAATACAGACAATCATTTTTATAAAATAAAAGTCATCTTATGACGACTTCTACTTTATACTTTTTTATACATTAATCTCCAGATCCAACTTTACGAATTCCTGATGCTTTAGAGCTCCGATTACTTGTCCCTGTTGCTTTTTTGTCAGAAAAACTATCATTTTTCTGATGAGAAAATGAGTTCTTTGTTTTTGCTTCACGAATCTTCGCAAGCTTTTCTTGTATTTCTTTTTTATTCATAATTACATTTTATCAAATTTTTTCTATTTCAACAATTTTTGTGGCTATTTTTTTAATAAAAGAAAAGTCATGTTCAATAATAATCATCGTTACTTTTTCCTTTTTCAAAAGATCTCAAAGTTGCTGACAACTCTGAAAATCAAGGTAATTCAGATTATAAACATCTGCCTTTTGACATAATGACTTTGAAATTTCAACCTTTCTTTTTTGTCCATCCGATAAGTTTTTAATCTCCTGAGAAAAACAAGAACGGGGCATTGCTAATTTTTAAAGTATAGAAAAAATTTTTTCAGTATCTAAATTTTCTAAATCTGTAAATGTTTTTAAATCACCTTGATAGTCTGCCTATTGCCGAACAAACGAAAATTGAAGCTGAAGAGCTATTTGAACTTTACCTATTGAAGAGTCTAAAAACTCTGACCTTAAGAATTTACAAATACTTAATTTTCCTGCTCCATTTTTTCCAATCAAAGCGATAATTTCAGCCTGTTTTAAATTCATATTGATAGCTTTAAATAGTTGTTTTTCTCCATACATTAAAGAAAAATTTTCAAATTAGAGATAAGATTGATGATGACTTTTTTAAACTCCATCGTTAATACTTCAGATTTTTCTATATTATGTAATAATTTTTCTTTCTTTGAAATATCTACTCGCATTCTTTTTTCTAAGTTTTTAGATTTTTTCATCAGAGCTGCTAATCTTGCTCCAATAAATCCTTTGTCAGAATAACTTTTAGATTTTTTCTGATGTGGATTTTCAAGCTTTTCTTTCTCAGCATTCTGAGACCAGATTTTCTTTTCTTCAGCCATTTTTCTCAAACGTTCAATATCTTTTTTCAGTTTTTTATCCTGTAATTGCTCAAAAGAATCTCGTTGCTTTTTTAATGCCAAGTAGCAGGTCACATTTCCTTAGTAAAGCAACACTTAATTTTTTTCAAGTGCAA
>JBKECB010000103.1:0-11980 GCA_047974165.1 Lactovum sp. | reverse complement strand
TTCCGATTTTAAATATGACTTCAGATTTGAGTCAATCGCTTGAAAATGCTACAATAAAGAAAAGAATTTGGTTAAAAGTAAAGGAAGGTTAAAAAATGTTAGAACAATATATTGAACGTGTACTAATCACAGAAAAAGAAATTTCAGAGCGTGCAAAAGAACTCGGTGCTGAGTTAACAAAAGATTTTGAAGGAAAAAATCCTTTAATTTTGGGTATTCTTCGTGGTTCAATTCCATTTTTAGCTGAGTTGATTAAACATATTGACACGCATGTAGAAACTGACTTTATGGCTGTATCAAGCTATCATGGAGGAACAAAGTCAAGTGGTGAAGTTAAGATGATTATGGATTTAGATACTCCAGTAAAAGACCGTGAGATTATTATCGTTGAGGATATTGTAGATACTGGTCTTACTCTAAACTATATCAAAGAGTTACTCGAGCATCGTGGTGCAAAGGTGACGATTGTTACGATGTTGGATAAAAAGGAAGGGCGTAAAGTTGAGTTGATTCCTGATTATATTGCTTTTGATATTCCAAATGAATTTGTTGTAGGCTTTGGTCTTGACTATGATGAAAACTATCGTAATCTTCCTTATGTTGGAATTTTAAAGCAAGAAGTTTACACTAAAGAATAAGTAAATAAACTGCAATTTTGCAGTTTTTATTTTATCATTTGACCTTGACCCTAGGTCAAGGTATATAATAAATGAGTAAGCCTATGAATATTAAAGAAATAACAAAATTAACAACTTTAACCTCACGAACACTAAGAGTTTGGGAGGAAGCAGAGCTCCTTTTTCCTGAACGTTTAGAAAATGGTTATCGAAATTATAGCTCTTTAGATTTGACAAGGATTTTTTATATTATGAGTTTGAGAGAGCTTAATCTACCACTTCTTGAAATCAAAAAAATTTTATCTCAAGTAAAGGATGAAAGGTCTGTTCTTTTGGAGCATCTTTCTAAGTTAAAAAAAGAGCAAGAAAGATTGTCTTTACTAATCACTCAGCTTACAAATAAAGTAAAAAAAGGAGAATATCAGATGACAGATAAAGACTTTGACTATCTGAAAAAGAAAAAACTTGCCGAAAATGAAGAAAAGTATGGAAAAGAAATACGTGAAAGCTATGGGGAAGAAGCAGTCGAAGCTTCAAATAAGAAATTTCTAAAAATGTCAAAAGAAGAGATGGAGTGGGCAGAAAAAACTCACGAAACTATTGTTGACTTACTTAACGATGCTTTTCCATTAAAGGATGAAGTTAAGGGGCAAGAAGCAGTAAAACTTCACCGAGAATGGTTGACACACTGGTGGCCTAAGGGAAAGTTAACTGCTGAGTCACATCAAAACTTAATTCAGATGTATATTGAAGATCCAAGATTTAGAAAAAACTATGACCGAGATTATGAGGAGGTGGTAGAATTTTTTAAAGAACAGGCTGACCTGTATTATAAAAAATAAAAAGAAAAAGGCAGTGCCTTTTTCTTTTTAGGAGTAATTTATGAAAAATTTAGGAAGTAGATGTTAGGAATCATCTACTTATTTATTATAAGCTTAAATTCTTAAATGAAACTCATAGTAAAATCTTTTATTTTTCTGTAAAACCTTTTCTTACTTTCTCTAAAATATGATCTGAGATCCCTGAATGTGAGAGATATCCAGTAATACTACCATAACTCTCTAAAAGATGGAGATAGGCCTTTTCCATATATTCAGCCTTTGAGGACATGATTGTTTTAATCACTTCCTTTTTCTCTTGAGAAAGCTCAGGATAGTTCATATGAGTTCCACGATTAGGATTTTGCTGTAAGAAGTAATCAGTACTACTGTAATCATTAACTAAATCAGCTTTGCCAACACCTGCAAGTCCTAAAAGTAGCATAGATGTGACTCCTGTCCGATCTTTTCCAGCAGTACAATGGTATAAGACTGCTCCTTCTTTTTGGTGCTTATAAATCGTCTCAAAAATCTCTCTAATCTTATCTTGCTTTTTATCCAGCATATGAATATAGAAATCTCCTAAGCTCATCTTTTCAAATCTTTCAAGATCAAAACCTTTTCTAGAAGTATCTGTGACATCCTCGTCAATGAGGGAAATATTATAGTAATTGAAGTCAGAATGATTTCTTGTGGGATTTGGAGCTTGAGCAATCTCAAAATTACCTCGGAGGTCAATGACTGTTTTTACACCAAAGTCTTGAAGAGTTAAAAGGTCCTTTTCTGAAGCTTGTCCTAAGTTATCGGCACGAAAAAAAGATTGCCATCGTGTGCTTGACCCATCTTGACAATAAAAACCACCTAAATCACGAACGTTATATAAATTTTCTAAAGCGAGTCGCCTGATATATTTTCTATTCATTTTCTCTCCAAACTTTCTAATCTTGTAATATTTCTCAAAATGACTTCCTCTTGAGAAAATAACTGTTTTAATTCTATCACTTTCTCAAGAAAAAGAAAATAGTGAACATTTATTTATTAATAAATTTTAAAATTTCAACAACAGTTTCTTCCTGCTGCTTTTTATATCCGATTTCATTTTTTCCATCCCCTTTTTGTTGCCTATAATCAGCGAAACCTGAATGATTTCCACCCTTTATAATTACTTCTTCAAAGTCTTTTGTTTTTTCTTTTTGACTCTCCTTGTAACTCTCAAGATTTAAAACTTGATCATTTTCCCCACGGATATATAGACTTGAAATATCTAAATTCTTCAAATTTTTTGTTGGGTATGAGGCTAGAAAAATGAGACTTTTAATTTTTTCAGGAGAGTTATAAACGTACTCACTAGCAGTAACACCACCGAGTGAGTGACCGATGATCACCCATTCTTTAATCTCAGGATGTTGGTCAATGACTTCTTTAGCTTTGTTTATAGTAAAAAATCCAATATCGAAAGGAAAAGCTACGAGTTGGCTATAAAAACCTTCTTCGTTTAAGAGTTTAGCAAGTTGGATGTAAGCTTTTTCATCAACTTTTCCTCCAGGATAGATGATAAAAGCAAGTTCTTCATTGTCAGAGTCAAAGATAAGACTTTTATTATTTTCTTTATATATCATCATTGCCTGATCATTGGCCTTATAGTTGTCATTAACATATAAAGTAAAGATAAGTAAGACTGAGGAAAGAAAGACTAACAGACAAATCCCAATTTTTTTAAACATTTTTTCTCCTTTGTTTTTTAGATATATTATAGCATGCTTAAAATCTTTTGTAAGTCAGAAAAACTAGTGCTATAATATAATAACATGGAGCAGGCAATTACAAAAGGTCTTGTCCTTTATTCTCAAGCCTATAAAGAGCGTGATCGCTTGATAAGGATTTATACTGAGGATTTTGGAAAGTGTCAATTTTTTATAAAAAATGCAAGCAAGTCAAAGTTTGCCATGTCTTTACAAAGCTTTACTTATGCTGAACTTTGGGTAACGATTAATGAGTCAGGTTTCTCCTTTATTTCTGATGTCAGTCAGGTTAAGCCCTATTTAAATATCCAAAAAGATCTATTTATTAATGCACACGCAAGCTATATTGTAAGTTTAGCTGATTTACTTTTGGAAGATCGTGAAGAGGATTTGCCTCTCTATCGTTTTTTAATCCAAACGTTGGAGTTGATGGATCAGAAGAAAGATGCTGAAATTTTAACAAATATTTTCGAGCTACAAGCTTTATCTCGCTTTGGAGCAGCTCTTAATCTTTCAGACTGTCAAATCTGTAGTCAAAAAAATCGAGCGATGGATTATTCCTTTTTATATAATGGCTGTCTCTGTCAGGAACATTTTTATAAAGATAAGCATCGCCTGCATATTGATCCGAATATTATTTATTTATCAGGTCAGTTTTTAAATATGTCATTGAAAAAGTTGGATAAGATTTCTATTAAAGCAGAAAGAAAAAAAGCTCTTCGCCAGTTTATTGATCAGCTTTATGAAGAGTATATTGGGGTGCAGCCTAAGGCAAAACGTTTTTTAGATGGAATGTCTGGATGGGCTCAACTGATTAAATAAAAAAGACCCGAAGGTCTTTTAAATTATTTAGTTACATTGATTGCTTGAGGTCCGCGAGGGCCATCTTCAAGATCAAAATTAACTGCTTGTCCATCTTCAAGTGTTTTGAAACCATCACCTTGAATTGCTGAGAAATGTACAAAAACATCTTTGCCTTCTTCAGTTGTGATGAAGCCAAAACCTTTTGTAGGGTTAAACCATTTAACTGTACCAGTTGCCATTCTTCTTTTTCCTTTCTGTAAGAATGATGTAACGTTTTTCTTGAGAAAGTTGGCAAAAGACAAACAATTCTTAAAACAAAACTTACTTTTCTATGTTATCATAATAATAGTGAAAAATAAAGTGGAAATTCGTAAAGAAGTCTTAATAAAGTTAAAAAAGTTTGAAGAAAATAAGTCAGAAAAAGAAGAACAAACGATAGAAATCCTTTCCAAACTCTTAAAAGAAGAAGTTTTTATAAAATCTAAAGTGATTGCTCTTTATATGCCTCAGTCTTTTGAGTTTGATTTAACTCTTCTCTTTGATAATATAAAAGAGAAAAAGATTTTAATCCCTAAAGTGATGGAACAAAAAAAGATGATTTTTACAGCATTTGATGAAAAAAATCTTATTCGAAGTAAATTTGGTATACTTGAGACAATTTCTAGCAAAGAAGAGTATCCAGATTTTATTTTAGTTCCAGGTCTGGCATGGAATGCAGAAAATTACCGTATAGGTTTTGGCGGAGGTTATTATGACCGTTATTTAAAAAATTTTAAAGGCGAAACAATGAGTCTGTGCTATCACTTTCAAAAATTAGACTTTGAGCCTGAAGCTCATGATGTGAAAATAAAAGAGGTTATACATGCGTTATCTAGAACAAAATTACAATCCTAAGCATCGTGGATGTTATGCAATACTTGCAATCACTAGCTTAGTCTGGCTCCTTCAAATATTTACTTTTAAAGGAGAACTTGCAACAGGAGAAAACTTGCTTAAGTCTGGTGCACTTTGGGGTTTTCAAATTATTAATAATCCTGGTCAAATTTGGCGTCTTGTAACTCCTATTTTTGTTCATCTAAATTGGTCTCATTTTTTGATGAATATGCTGTCTGTTTTTGTTATGGGACGTTTAATTGAAGAAGAGTTTGGAACAGCTAGATTTCTAGAGATTTATTTTTTATCAGGCATTTTTGCCAATACAATGGTCTTCTTTCTGTCAACCTCAACACTCTCAGCAGGAGCTTCAACCTCCATTTTTGGTATCTTTGGTGCGATGGGAACACTTGGCTATTATACAGAAAGTCCACGTTTGAAAGAAATAGGAAAGTCTTTTTTAGTCTTAGTGATTCTTAATCTTCTGTTAAATATTTTTCAGCCTAACGTTAGTATTGTTGGACACATCGGAGGAGTATTAGGTGGTGCGTTATTTGCAGGTGCTTGGCCTCCTGAAAACTATAAAAAATGGGTTCCTAAAAACACTCAGATTATATGCAGCCTGTTACTCCTCCTCCTTTTTGTCTTGTTTATTAGCTTAACATTTACTCGTTATTAATATTTAATCTAGGCTTTCAAATAAAAAATTGAAAGTCTTTTATTTATGTTAATAAAGGCAAATTATCAAGTTATCTTGTCTTTTTTTGATTTATGTTATAATGTAAGTTATGAAAACTCGTGGTTTTGAAATTGTCAGTAAGTATAAAGATTCTCAAATAAATTTGCCTCAGAGAGCAACTTCTAAAGCAGCTGGTTATGACATAGAAGCAGCATGTTCGATGAGCCTTCCTGCAGGTGAAATTGGCCTGATTCCAACCGGACTAAAAGCGTATATGCAAGTAGGAGAGGTTCTCTATCTCTATGCACGCTCAAGCTTGCCTCGAAAAAAAGGTCTAGTTTTGATAAACTCTGTAGGTGTGATTGATGCTGACTATTATAATAATACTGAAAATGAAGGAGAATTCTTTTTACAAGTAAAGAATATCTCTTCTGAAGAAGTAAAAATAGAAAAGTCAGAACGTATCTGTCAAGGAGTATTTATGTCCTTTCTCTTAGCAGATGAAGATGAAGATAGTATAAAATCAGATAGGACAGGTGGCTTCGGCTCGACGGATAAATGATATGGTAAAAGAATTTCCAGAAGAATTAAAAAATTACAATAAGTATCCTGGTGAGGAAGTTATTTTATTAGGCAACCAACAGATTAAAATTGCAGAAAAGAACTTTCTTCTAGTAAAAAATCATAAAGAAGCTTTTGATAGTCAAGCTTTAGAGCAGAGGTACAGTCCTATCTTAGATAAGTTTGATTATATTGTGGGAGATTGGAGTTATGAGTTACTTCGACTAAAAGGCTTTTATAAAATTAAGCGTAAAAAAGCAGAAGCAGAAGATAAAATAGACCGTTTAGCAGATTACCTTCAGGAATACTGTACATATGGGAGTGCGTATTTTATCTTAGAGCGTAAGCGTGCTCAAGGAGAACAAGATAAACCTGTCCTGCCAGATAAGGAAGACTTATCACCTCTCAAAAAAATAAATCAAAAGCGTAAGGACAATCAAAAAAGACGAAAGAAAGAAATCAATCAACGAGGGTTTTCAACTGTCCGTCCAGATAAGCCAAAAGCAACAAAAAAAAATTCTGAGCAAAATAAGTTCTCAAGTACTACAAATAAAAGAAAAAAGAAAACGACAGTACAAACTTCTGAAAAGAAATTTGTCATTCGAGAAAGAAAAGAAAATTGACGGAAGAAATAGTAAATGTAGAAAAGACAAGCATCTACGGCTTGCCCTTAGAAAAATTACAAGATTGGGTCGAATCAATCGGAGACAGACGCTATCGTGCCAAGCAGATTTGGGACTGGCTTTATAGAAAGCGTGTTCAGTCTTTTGCAGAGATGAGTAATCTTTCAAAAGGCTTGATTGAAGAGTTGGAACATCAATTTATTCTTAATCCATTAGAGCAGATAATTGTTCAAGAATCTGCAGATGGAACTGTTAAGTATTTGTTTAGACTTCCTGATGATATGATGATAGAGACTGTCTTGATGCGTCAAAGTTATGGTCTTTCTGTCTGTGTGACGACCCAGGTGGGTTGTAATATGGGCTGTACTTTTTGTGCCTCAGGTATCCTTAAAAAAGAGCGTGATGTGACCGCAGGTGAGATTGTCTCTCAGATTATGCTAGTTCAAAAGTACTTTGATGAGCGTGGTTTAGATGAGCGCGTGAGCCATGTTGTGGTTATGGGAATCGGTGAACCTTTTGATAACTATGAGCATTTAATGAATTTCTTAAGAGTCATCAATGATGACAACGGTCTTGCAATCGGGGCACGTCATATTACAGTTTCTACCTGTGGTTTTAATCCCAAGAAAATTCTTGACTTTGCTAACGAAGGAATCCAGGTAAATCTCGCCATCAGCCTTCATGCTCCCAATAATGAACTTCGTTCAAGCTTAATGCGTATTAATCGAAATGCTTCATTAGAAAAATTATTTGCTGCTATTGATGAGTATACAGAGCTGACCAATCGACGGGTAACTTATGAGTACATCATGCTCTCAGGGGTTAATGATACAGTAGAAATTGCCCAACAGCTTGCAGCCTGGATAAGTCCAAGAAAACATCTTGCTTATGTCAATCTCATCCCTTATAATGCAGTAGCTGAGCATATAAAATATGAGCGTTCAAGTAAGGAAGATATTTTAAAATTTTATGATGTCTTAAAGAAAAATAATGTGAATTGTGTGATTCGACAAGAGCATGGAGCAGATATTGATGCAGCTTGTGGTCAGCTAAGAAGTAAACAAATGAAAGTGAGTGAAAACTAATGGAATACCTAAAGTTAAATAAGTCACGTCATGCTGTCAAAACATTTGATGGATCAAAAATCCCTACAGTAGATGTAAAGCAGATTATCTCAACAGCTATTCTTGCACCATCAGCACACAATATGCAACCTTGGCTTTTTACGATTGTAGAGTCGGATGAAAAGCGTGAGCTCTTGATGGATGAAGTGCAAGATGGTAACGTTTCTCAAGTTAGAGAAGCAGGAGCAGTTATTGTTCTTTTCAGTGATACTGCCTTATCTGAACGTTCAAAAGAAATCGCACGCACAGTAGGACCTATTCTAAATCCAGATCAATTGGATCGTTTTAATAAGCGTTATCCTGAGTATTTTGATAGTCTATCGGCAAAGTATACCTCAAACTATTTAGCATTAAATACTGGTATTGTGACAATGAATCTTGTTCTGGCGATTAATGATTTTGGTTATAAATCAAATATTATCTTAGGATTCCATAAAACAGATCATTTGAATGAAGCGTTAGATGTTCCTCTTCGTTATCGTCCAGAGCTGATTATCACACTTGGACATTCTAAGGAAAAAGGAGAGCCACATTTTGGACTCCCGCAGGATATGATGGTAAAAATTATTTGATAAAAAACTACTATTTCTGTTTTTATTCAATTTATAAATTAAAAAATCCATCGGTTTTACGATGGATTTTTATAACTTGAAAATGTTATAGCTTTCTTTTTTATTTCCCATCCATTTCAGAAGCTGAAACTATGGCTGATTTGATATTAAATTTCTTCTTTAAGAAATAACGTGAGGCAAAAACAAGTGCAGCTAAGAGAATTAAAGGAAGTCCAGAAAGATGTGGGTTGATTGACAATGGTAAGAAGTTTGAACCAACGGTTACAAACATCCAAAGCATCATATAAAGCATTAATAAAAGTGTTGGACGGAAACGTTGCCACTTTGTGAGTCCCTTGTCTTTTCCAAGCATCCTTGTCTGAGCAATATGAATCTGATACATAGCAAGTCCACCCATAATACTAGAGAGGATAAGAGTTGTTAAGCCGTAATATACTTTTGTCATATTAAAAATAAACATAATACCATAAAGAAGAGAAAGGAGAGCGAAGATAAGTAAAATACTGTCTAAAATCATTAATTTTGGATTGTTATTTGTATATTTTTCAGCCCTCTGTTTTTTTTCAACTCCTTTATACTTGTCGACAAACTCTGTCGGCGTTCCGAGTAAGTTTTTAGCAAGTATCCCATTTTTTTGCCCTTCTAAGATTTGAGGTACAATATCTGCAAGAATTTCCTTAACTTCCTCATCAGTTTTTCCTGAGAGCATGAGTTGCTTGGTTATCGCATGTACGTAGTCAGAATTTTTTGCGGTCAAATCTGACAAATCAAAAGTCGTGTTTTCATTATCCATTTCAATATTTTACCAAAAAAAACGAAAAAAAGCGATAAAAATCTTGCAAACCTTTACAATTAATAGTAAAATAAAGTATGGCTAAATTTAGCAAATAATATTAAGGAGACTTAAAAATGTCATCTAAAGAATTTCACATCGTTGCTGAGACAGGAATCCATGCACGTCCAGCTACTCTACTTGTACAAACTGCATCAAAATTTGTATCAGAAATTAATCTTGAGTACAAAGAAAAATCTGTAAATTTAAAATCAATCATGGGCGTTATGAGCCTTGGTGTTGGTCAAGGTGCAGATGTAAAGATTTCTGCTGAAGGTGCAGATGAAGAAGAAGCAATGGCAGCAATCACAGAGGTTATGTCAAAGGAAGGTTTGACAGATTAATATGACAAAAAAGCTAACAGGTATTGCAGCATCATCAGGTGTTGCAATTGCTAAGGCTTATTTGCTTGTCCAGCCAGATTTGTCATTTGAGACAAAGACAGTTGAAAATACTGGAAATGAAGAGGCTCGACTTGATGTTGCTCTTGAAGCATCAAAAGTTGAGCTTTCTTTGATAAAAGACAAGGCAATTGTAAGTCTAGGAGAAGAAGCGGCAGCTGTATTTGATGCACATTTGATGGTTCTTTCAGATCCAGAGATGATTGATCAAATCAAGGAAAATATCCGTGGGAAGAAAGTGAATGCTGAAGCGGCTGTGAAAGAAGTAACGGATATGTTTATCGCCATCTTTGAAGGTATGGATGATAATCCATATATGCAAGAGCGTGCAGCAGACATCAAAGATGTGACAAAGCGTGTGATGGCACAGCTTTTAAATATCAAACTTCCAAGTCCTACTCTTATCAATGAAGAAGTCATTATCGTTGCTGAAGATTTAACACCCTCAGAAACTGCTCAGTTAGACAGAAAGTTTGTTAAAGCATTTGTGACAAATATTGGTGGAAAAACATCACACTCAGCGATTATGGCGAATACTTTAGAAATCCCAGCAGTCTTAGGCCTTGGAAATATTACAGAGCTTGTAAAAGATGGACAGCTGTTAGCTGCTTCAGGCTTGACAGGTGAGGTTGTGATTGAGCCAGATGAAGTAAGTCAAGCTAACTTTAAACAAGCAGCAGAAAGCTTTGCCAATCAAAAAGCAGAGTGGGCAAAATTAAAAGATGCACAAACGGTAACTGCTGATGGCAAGCATTTTGAATTAGCAGCTAATATTGGGACTCCGAAGGATGTTGAAGGGGTAAATGAAAATGGAGCCGAAGCGGTAGGACTTTATCGTACAGAGTTTCTTTATATGGACTCTGACCATCTTCCAACAGAAGAAGAGCAATATGAAGCCTATAAGGCAGTTCTTGAAGGAATGAATGGGAAACCTGTGGTTGTTCGAACGATGGATATCGGCGGAGATAAAAAGCTCCCTTACTTCCAACTTCCTGATGAGATGAATCCTTTCTTAGGCTGGCGTGCTCTACGTATCAGCTTATCAGAAAAAGGTGAGGATATGTTCCGTACACAGCTTCGTGCCTTACTTCGTGCTTCTGTACATGGTCACTTACGTATTATGTTTCCGATGGTTGCCTTAGTCTCAGAATTCCGTCAGGCAAAGGCTATCTATGATGATGAAAAATCAAAACTTCAAGCTTTAAATATTTCTGTTGCAGATAATATTGAAGTGGGAATTATGATTGAAATCCCAGCAGCAGCAGTCCTTGCAGATCAGTTTGCTAAAGAAGTACACTTCTTCTCTATTGGAACTAATGATCTGATACAGTATACAATGGCAGCTGACCGTATGAACGAACAAGTTTCATACCTTTATCAGCCTTATAATCCATCCATTTTACGCTTGATTGATAATGTCATTAAAGCTTCACATGCTGAAGGTAAATGGACAGGAATGTGTGGTGCTATGGCTGGAGATCAGACAGCAGTCCCACTTCTTATGGGAATGGGCTTGGATGAATTTTCAATGTCAGCAACCTCAGTCTTACAAACACGTAGTCTAATGAAAAAGCTAGACAGTAAGAAAATGGAAGAGTTAGCTCACAAAGCTCTTACAGAAACTTCAACTGTTGAGGAAGTTATGGCTTTAGTCGAAGAGTATACAAAATAATAGATTTTAATAATAGAGCAACTATAAGTTGCTCTATTTAAATATAGATAAAAATCAGTGGAAGTAGTTAAAATGAAGACTTTATTTGGACTAAGTAATCAATGGGAGTCTTATTATTGGAAATTGATGGAAAATAAGTAAGATACTATATTGTAGAGACTAATAAGTTGGTAATAAAGTAAGTAGAAAAATAAAAGATACACTCATTACTTTTTTCTTGACAAAGGAATAATAAACTGTTATACTTCTTAAGTAGCAATTCAGCGGAAATGGCGGAATTGGCAGACGCGCAGGATTAAGGATCCTGTGGCCTACTTTGGCTGTGCGGGTTCAAGTCCCGCTTTCCGCATAATTTTAAAGTAGAAAGCACGACAGTGTTTTTTATTTTAAAACTTAATTCAGTTTATTTTTACTATTTTATGATAACTCTTGCTTTTTATAAAAAAATTTGTTAAAATATTTAGGCATGTATTTTGAGAAACATTTAATATTTGAAAAATATCTGAAATAAGAAATCTAAAAGGAGTATCACTCATGGCTGTACCAGCACGTCGTACATCAAAGACAAAGAAAAATCTTCGTCGTACAAATTACAAAATGACAGCACCTACTGTTTCATTTGATGAATCAACAGGTGATTACCATCGTTCACATCGCGTTTC
>JBKECB010000101.1:0-14555 GCA_047974165.1 Lactovum sp. | reverse complement strand
CATGTTGCCCATCTCCATCAAACTGAACAGCAAAATCATAATTATTTTCCAATGCATATTTGTATCCCGTCTGCATCGCTGCTCCAATCCCTAAATTCTGAATTAATTCTACATGATGAATCGAATGCTTTATAAGAAGATTTTCTTCATTATCTGTAGAACCATCATTAATAACAAGATAACTCAGTTCTAAATCGCTTTCTTCAATATAATTTCGAACATTATTTATAAGCCCAACAATCCTTTCGGATTCATTATAAGCTGGAATGATTAAGAGAATTTTCTTCATTATTCTATTATATCACACCTTATTTTTTTTAAAGAGATTAAGAAAATTTCTAACTTTTTAAGTAGATTTACTTTCCTTGCTAAAAGCTTTTGAATGTATCATTCAAAAGCTTTACTTTTAATTTATCAATTTTGCTAGAAATAAGGTTTAAGCTCCCATATAATAAATCGCATATAAAGTATTAAAAAGAAGCATTGCATTTGACAATATAATAACAGAAATCGAAAATAGCATCACACGACCCGCTGGTTGAATATTTATTTTTCGACCTTTTACAGCAAAAATCAAAGGAAATAATAAAACATAAGGTGTCATATAACGTCCCTGAATTCCTATAATTGCATTGCTTCCGCCAATTCCTTGAACAATATTTGTACCTGTTTTTAAGAAAGCTGTTATCGTCCCAAAAAAGCAAACAATTAAAGAAATAACTGTTACAGTACGAAAAAGTAAGCTTACTTCCATTGGATCATCCGTGTATAAAACAGATAAAATAACTGCATAGTATAGACAAGATACCCAAACAGGGATAAAATTAAAAGTTGCATAAGGCTGTACAAAAATACTTGTAATATCACCAATCGAAGCATTCAAGTCTAAAACAGGATTATAGTTAAAATTAATAAAGTAATTTAAGAAAAGACGTGTAAACAAAGTAATTGGCCCACCATAATTTATTGAAAAAATAAGGAAAACAAGAAAACTCATTGTAAGAATCAATATTAGTAAGCTTTTCTTATTATTAATAACAAAATAAGAAAATTTACGCTTATTTAATAAAATTCTACTATATACCTCATTCATTGTCTGCTTCTCAATCAAAATCATTGGTCCAATTAATAACAAAGGAAGAAAATTAAACTTAACAGAGACTAGCATTAAAAGAGAGAAAAATATAAATTTCCTTATATCTGTTTTTTCCACTTTCTCTTTATGATAAAGATTAATATAGAAAGCAATCAAAGCAGCAACTAATACGTAAGAGGTACTATCATAAGAAAGGGAGGCAAAGGTATTTATAATTACAGGACAAAGAGAAACAACAAAAAATATCATTTTTCCTTTTTTTACAGATCGGATAATATAATACATCGCTAAAGAATGTACCAACATACTGAAAATCCGCCCAACCGTAGCCATCACTCCTAAGGAAGGATAGATATGATAGCCAAACCAAACACCTATTGCTGGAACTAAGTGCCCCCAAAGGTTAAAACGTAATTTTGAAGTTAAACTCTCAAAGCCAATAGCTTTTGGAACTTTACCGATATCTATTTTCTCTGCTTTTTGTAGAAAATATTCTTCAAACCGAGAATCTGTCCGATAAAAATTAATTTGTTGATTCATTCCCGTCCAGGCTACAGCCTCAGAATATCTTGAAGAATCAATTGGTTTTCCTGCAATATAAGCTGATAACATAAAATGGTACTGACCATCTGGTTCACTAAATAAAGGCATAAAGATAGACAAAGTAAAACCTATCGTAATTGCTAAAATAAGATAAATTTTATGGATTGAGGCTTTCCATGATTGAGTATTTATTGTCTTCATCAATATTTCACATGCTTTCTTTTTGCTTTTTTAGATGATCTACTTCTTGTTTTTTTCTTTTGTTCCATTTTTTCCATTTTTTTAAATTCTTTTTGTTCTTTTTTTAGGTTTTTTAATCTTATTTTTTCTGCTTTTCTCCCTGACGTACTTCGCTTCTTTATCTCAACTTTTTTCTCTAGCTTTTCTTGTTTTTTAGCTTTTTTAGGTTTTTTAGGCTCTTTACTTATAACTTTTGTTTTTTTCTGAGTTAAATCCTTTAATTTAGATTCTATTTTATCAAATGAAATATATTTTTTAAAAGGAATTTTATGATAAACATGATCAAACGTATCCGTTATAGCTCCTAACACTATAAAGATACTCAAAAATCCAAATAAGATAAAACTTACCCATATTAAAATACTTGCAGCATTATCTTGCTTATAAGTCGCATCTACATAAATAACATTAAATTCTAAACTTCCTGCTTTATAAGAAGGTATAGAGCCATTTAGTCCATATTCTTGAATTTTAGCATAAGATACACTCGAGTTTATAATTTGCGCCCCATCTTTTGCAATTTCATCTTTTGACCAAGCTTCAAAATAATAAGGCTCTTCATTTTTTTCATAGCCTGTTGGTGCTACCACTTGATATAAAAAATATTTTTGATTTTGTGCCAGTCCTCTTAAATTAATCACACTTTGATTAATCGTTGTTGAAAGTTCACCATCAGACTCCCAATAATTGTAAGGAACATTTAATGTCGGCTCACTGTTAGTATCTCCTAAATAAAATTCATGTCCTCCTTGTAATAACATAGAGTTTTCAAATTCTTCTTCTTTTGCTTCATCAAAAGAAATCCATTTAGCATCGTTACTATAAATGTACTTTTTCTTTCCCTCAACCTTACCGATAACATACTTTGCCCCTCGAACAAAACTCAAATTTTCCTTTGAAGCAATTACAAAATTAATACCAGTGGTTGAAAGTTGAGGTGTTTGTATACTTTGAGTATCATTTCGGCCCTTATCTTTTATCACTAACTTCATAGAATAATTTTCATCATATTTTTTAGTTGCCCATGAAGTGATACGCACTGGACCATAGTCAACACCATTAATTGTTGTTGACTTAATTGTTTGTCCTACCTCTGGTGCCAGACGTACGGTAATATCTAAAAAAACATCCTCATCCGACTCTGGGATTTCAATATCATAATAAACTAAAATTTTTCCTACATATTTCTCAGAAATCATTTCTTCAATTTCTTCTTTTGATTTCCCTCTTAATTTACTGTAAGAAATCATACTTGTTATTTCTAAAGAACTTGGAACCCCTAAAGTTTTTTTGGAAGGCATTGTAATAGAATCGATAACAATATTAGACTGTGGCGCAATTGTTAGCTTTGCTCCTTGCGTCAACATCATTTTATTAATGGCAATATGATAAGTTATTTGCTGCCCATACTCAACCACATATGTTTTACTATTTCGCTTTTCTTCTTCAGTTAAATCTAATACTGAAATACCAATCTGCGTTGTTTCATAGCCTGTTTTATCATAAGCTAATTCTGTATCCTTATCTCCAATAGTAATCACATCTAAAAGTTGTTGACTTGAGGTTAAACGTCCATTACTAATATCTGAGTTTATCAGGACCACTGCAGTTACTCCACCTGAAACTTTTGCTTCTGCAACTCCTTCATTATTTGTTAAATTAAGACCCGAATTACCTGGTGAATGCATAGGGCTACCTGAATAAGTCACTCCTGACTCATTAATCACTCCTAAAAATCCATAACTTCCTTTAAAAAGCAATTCAATAATATGTATCGCTTCATCTTCAGTATGTTCAATTCCTTCACCGATTTTATAATTATTTGTAATCGTAATTTCATCTTTACCTTTAAAAGCTGATTGCCAGACAGATGAATTTTTATCATCTTTTGTAAATTTTCCAGTTCTTAGTTTATAATAAGCTGTCTGAAATGAAAGTGTCTGCAATTGAGCCCTTGGTATTTTTATTCCTGCATTTTTTATTGTAACTTGTAGATTTACTGTCGCTAACGGTACTGGGCTTATTTCTTCAGCAGAAATAACACTTCCTCTCCCCAGCAATACTATAAAAGTGAGAAATCCCACCACTAAATATATACTAATTTTTTTTAGATTTTTCACTTATTAATTTTCCCCTATTTTAGAAATTTAAGACTTTTGTTTAATTTTTATTTAAATAGCTTTTCTATTATAACAAATATATAGGTGGCAACCAAATATAAACAGAAATAAACTCTTCAATTTTTCTACTTCTTTAACTTTAAAGATAAAAAAGCTAAAATATCTTTTGTAAGTGAAGTCTTTAAAAGATATATTAGAATAAAATATATAATAACACCTATAAAACAAGCTGAAATTAATAAATAAACTGAAAAAGATGATGTATTCATAATCACAAAAACACAGACAAACATTAACAGGCCCGAAAGAAAATACTTCCACATTTCTGTAAATAATAAATTTATTTTTATTTGATGACGCACAACCCAAAGTTGAAATATAAGAGTAAATAATTCTGCCAAGACAAAAGAAAGCATTGTTCCATTTACCCCTAAAAAGGGAATCAAAGTAAAATTCAATAAAAGATTAGATACTGAACCAAAAATATAAGAAACTGTTGAATATTTCAATTGATTTGTAGGAATTAAATACTGCATTCCAACAACATTTAATAGTCCTGAAATAGGAAGGGCAAATGATTCTATAATAATTAATAGAATTACTGCATCAAATCCTTCACCAAAGAAAAAGGGAACAAATTGTTTAGATATCGCTAAAAGTCCAAACATAATTGGTAAGGAAATTGCTAAAATAACCTCAGATGATTTTATTAGAAGCTTCTGAATTTGCTCATAATTATTTTCTGATATAAGAGCTGACATTCGAGGTAACATAACAACCCCAAGAGCAGTTACAATAGCTAAAAAAGTTCGAAATAATAAATTTGATTGATTAAAAAAGCCAACATCATCTACACTTCTTAGAAATGAAAGCATATTTTTATTGATCACTTCAAAAACAGTCCCTGAAATTTGAGGAAGAAATAAAAGAAGGGCTGGTTTAAAATGATGGTAAATTTTTAATTGCTTCCAATTTAAGAAAATAATTTTGTTTCTTAGTGAAGGTAGAATACTTAAATTTCCAAACAAAATAGATAAAGAATTAATAAGGATATAAAGAGATAAATCATCTGAATTTTTTACAAAAATAAAAATTAGAACAACAGAAAGAACTTTTATTAAGAGGTTTCTTGTGACTACACGCTTAAAGTCTTCTAATCCCATAAAAAACCAAGAGACATCAAATATTCCAGCAATAATCGTTATCACTTGTAAACAATAATAAAGTTGATAATCTTTTATATTAACAATAAAAATTAAGGATAAAAATAAGGAAATAACACTCATTAAAAATCGAAGTAAATTAATCTCCCAAAAGACTTGACTTCTTTTTTGAATATCATTTTGATAATATGCAATTTCTCTATTTCCATAAGTATTCACACCAATACTTGCGATTAAAACAAAAACTGAAATATTTGCTGTTGTTAATGAAAAAATTCCAACTCCCTCAACTCCTAAGACTCGACTTACGTAAGGAACAGTAATTGTTGGAATAATAATGATAAGAATTTGATAAATAAAGTTATAAATAAAATTTTGTAAAATCTTCATAAGTTCTCCATACTTTGTAATTACCTTCTAAAAACTCAAGAACTTCCTGTAATTCGCAATAAGGAAAAATTAAATTCTAAAGTTACAATTTAACATATCTATTATTTAAAAAGTTTTATTCTTATTAAATTTAATGTTTTTAAAATTCCAGACCTTTTAAATACTTTTAAAGGTGCTAGTAATGACTTACTTTTTAGATAATTAACAATGTCATCATATTGTTGTTTTTTCATTTCTATTAATGGTTTAATTTGTTGATAATCAAGAATTAATTCTTGATACTTTTCAGTAACATCTAATAAGTTTTTGTATAATCTACTATACTGTTGATGAACTTTAATTGTACCTTTAAATAAGCTCTCTGGAATTTCTTTTCTATAACTTGAACTTTCATATTTTCTCCAGTCTACTAAAGCTTCCGGAAAAATATAGTGACGTCCAATAGCTTTTGCTGTCCACTCTAAACAAACATCATGAGGTGTTTCTGGATTTAAAGCAAAGAAATCAAAAGCAAGTGGCAAAAGCTCTTTTCTTACAACATCACAATTTCCCGGGCGAAGTTGTCTTAGATTTTTCAAAGACATATTTACTTTTTTTAGACCCTCTGAATCTGTAAAGTCAAACTTATGCTTTTGCTCTGGACGTCCTTCATTTTCAAATTTTTCTCGAAAATCTGATGCTAGTAACCAAATCTCAGGACGATTTTTCATTTTTTCTGTCATTATTTTTACTTTTTCCAAGTTCCAGATATCATCTTGATCAGATAAAAAAATAATATCTCCACTTGATCTTTTCAAAAGTTCAATAAAATTCTTCCGCCATCCCAAATTTTGAGGATTAGAAATTAATTCCCAGGTTAAATTAAATTTTTTTATGTAACTTTCAATAAACTCTACTGTCCCATCATTACTTCCATCATCTGCAATTAAGACCTCATCTAAACTTTGACTTTGTAATCTAATAGATTCAAGCTGTTCTTCTATATATTTTAAGCCATTATAAGTGGCCATAACTAAAGATGTTTTCATTTTTCCTTACTAAATTTCTCTTTTAATTGACTCACAAATTTTTTATAATTATTTTCGGCATAATATTTAGATTCCCAAGTATCAAACGCCCTTTGTCTTTCTTCTAAAAGCTGATTGTCTTTATTTTTTCTAATCAGCTCTTCAATAATTGAAGCAATCTCTTGACTATTTAATCCTTCATCAATAAGCCTACCATTTTCATTTGTAACAATTTCTGAATTTCCTCCAACATTTCTTGCTAAAACAGGAATTCCACATGCCATTGCTTCCATAATAGAAACAGGTACTCCTTCAGAATCACTTAAATTGACAAATAAATCATAATTTGATTCCGATAAATTTTTTGTAAGTTGATCATTTTTTATATTTCCTAAAAATTGATAGTTAATATGTTTCTTATTTGCTAATTTTTCTTCAGCATAGTTTTGAATCTTTTGCTGCTCTTCTCCATCACCAATATGAGTCCAATTAATTTGAAAATTATCAGAGATTTTAGAGATTGTATCAATAATTAAATCAAGTCTTTTAACTTGGTGAATAAAAGAACAAGAGATAATTGAAAAGCTATTCAATTCTATTGATTTTTTTTCTAAAGAAAATTTATTTTTTTCTACACCTAGATAACTTACTTTTAATTTTTCTTCTTTATTTTTTAAATCAAAAATCCTAGCATAAGTTTGGATATAATAATCTCTACCTAACTTAGTCACAAAATGAATTTGATTAACTGCCTGATAAATATTTTCTCTAAAAGGAAGATATTTAGCCTTATTTTTTTCATAAAATAAATCATAACGATGAGCACGACAAATTTTTGCAACAACAAAGGGATATTTTTTTGTTGAAATCGCAAAAGCCGCTTCATTCATCCAAAAAGCATAAAAAATTGTTTTCTTATCTTTATTTAAATTCTTCTTTATATTATAATTTATTAAACTTTCATGATAAAAATATAAGACTTGCATGGCGAATTTTAAAATGGTCATATTTTTTAAAGTAACTTGTTTAATCTCTTTACGCCCTCTATAAGTTAAAAAAGGCTTTAACATAGCTGTTATTAAAAAACTTAATCTTAAAATTAAATGAGTCTGCTTTAAGGCAACAAGCTTAACTTTTTCTGGTAACTGTCTTGATTTCTTACCTTTTCCATCTGAGATGAGGGTAATCTCTTCAAAATTCCCAACTAAATACGGAAGCTCATTCTCAAAAAAAGATTCACCATAACCAAAGGGGAAATGTCCTAAAAAAACTGTTAAATTCATTATCTCATTACCTTTCACAACTTATAAACTTTTAAATTCTTCAAAATTTACTTTTTTCTTATCTTTCTTATTATTTGCATGGTAAGTAACTTGAGCTTTAACTTTATCTTTGTAAGTTTGTAAATCTGAAATTACTTTACAAGGAACACCCGCAGCAACTGAATTATCTGGAATATTTTTAGTGACTAAAGAGCCCGCTCCGATAATTACATTATTACCAATTTCCACGTCTAGAAGTATTTTTGTATCCCAACCAACATTTACATTGTTACCAATTGTTATTTTCCCATATTTATTTGCTTCTTTAAATTCAGCATCACTGTTTCTTAATACCCAAAGAGAACCATCATGAGTGATAAATTTTACCCCTTGTATTAGGTGAACATTATCTCCAATACTAATAAGCTCTAGTTCTGAACCGAACCAAACTTCTGTATCAACAATACAATTTTTTCCAATTTTAAGACCAGCTTTTCGTGCATAATGTAATTTTTATAACGACTTATCTCTAAAATTTTTGCTAAAAAAGATTTAATCATTTATACCTTACTTTCTTATTTTAAAAATATAACTTTTTAATGAGCCACTATTTTTTGAATTTCTTATAAAAATAAAAAGCTGTTATCAAATAGGATTTTTATTAAAAATTTTTATATTTATTTCAATGACTCTCTTGATAAGACTTTATCGATAGCTGTCAAAATATACTGACTTGCATTGCCGTCCCCATAAGGATTTGAAGCTTTTGACATTTTCTCATATTCTTCTTTATTTTCTAACAACTCATTGGCTTCTTGATAAACAAAATCTTCATTTGTCCCTACTAATTTTAAAGTTCCAGCCTCTATCCCTTCAGGACGTTCTGTTGTATCTCTTAAAACAAGAACTGGAACAGCAAGTGACGGTGCTTCTTCTTGAACACCTCCAGAATCTGTTAAAATTAGATAACTTTTATTGGCAAAATTTTGAAAATCAACGACATCTAATGGTTCTATAATATGAATACGTTTAGAATTTGAAAGAACTTCCCTTGCATTTTGTCTAACCAGTGGATTTTTATGAATGGGAAAAATAACTTCAATATCTTCATACTTTTCAATCAAGCGATTAATCGCTTTGAAAACATTTGTCATCGGTTGACCTAAGTTTTCTCGACGATGCATTGTCACTAAAATCAAGCGTTTTCTTTCTAAAGAATTTAATAATTTATGAGAATAATCTTCTGAAATT
This sequence comes from Lactovum sp., assembly GCA_047974165.1. Classification (GTDB taxonomy): domain Bacteria; phylum Bacillota; class Bacilli; order Lactobacillales; family Streptococcaceae; genus Lactovum. Next base: position 5,483 of record JBKECB010000101.1, on the reverse strand, counting down.
GTATATTTCATAGCATCAATTGCTGTATTTCCAGTCACAAAAATAAACTCTTCAGGATGATTTTCATTCAAAAGATTTAAACGACTTTTTTCTGTTGGTGCAAAATATAGGTCAGAGAGTACATCAGTCACTTGACGATTCATCTCTTCTGGAAAAGGTGATTGCTTATTCCAAGTTCTTAGCCCAGCTTCAACATGTCCTATTTTTATTTGATGGTAAAAAGCTGAGATTGAAGTTGCAAAAGTTGTGGTTGTATCTCCATGTACTAATACAATATCAGGCTTAACTTCTTCTAAAACATGATCTAATTCTTTAATGACACGTCGGGTAATATCTGAAAGTGTCTGACCATCTTTCATAATATTTAAATCATAATCTGGAGTAATTTCAAAAATCTCAAGAACTTGATCTAACATTTGCCGATGCTGAGCTGTGACAACAACGATAGAATCAAATCGTTCATCCTTATTAATTTCCTTAATTAAAGGTGCCATTTTTATAGCTTCTGGTCGAGTACCAAAAACTGTCATTATTTTCTTCTTTTTCATCTTAGAGTTTATAAGCTTCATCTATAATATTTTGTGTATCTAAAATTAACTTTCCTTTAATTTTTTCCAAGTTTTCTTTAATATGTGAATGTCCTTGCATGATGACAACAATCTCTAATTCTGATAAAAATTCATCAAAATCTAACTTTTGACTCTCTACTTTTTTCTGAGAAATCATAGGATCATAAACTGAGAAAGCTGTTGAAAAATTCAGTTCCATTTTTTCAAAAAGTTGCATTGTTGGACTTTCACGAATATCATCTACATCTGGCTTATAAGTTATACCATAAATACCAACTTTATTCCGATCAGTGATATTATTTTCTTTCATAATATCATGGATACGTAACAAAACTAACTCTGGCATAGACTCATTAATGTCTAAAGCTGTTGAAATTAAAGGTGTAAGTCGTGGATAGTCACCAACTAAAAACCAAGGATCAACGGGAATACAGTGTCCCCCAACTCCTGGACCAGGATTCAAAATATTGACACGTGGATGCATATTGGAAATTTTTATAATTTCATAAATATCCAAATTATCATAGCGTGCTATTTTGGTAAGTTCATTGGCAAATGCAATATTTACTGCTCTAAATGTATTTTCAACGACTTTTGACATCTCAGCGGTACGGATATCTGTCGTCGCAATTTCTGCCTTACAAAAGCTTGCATAAACCTCTTTTACTCTTTCAGCAATTTTAGGGTCATCTGCTCCAATAGTTCTGGAATTAGTGCAAAGTTCTTTTATCATCTGTCCTGGTAGGATACGCTCAGGAGCATGGACCAAGTGAATATCCTCACCAATCTTAAAATCGGCCGCTTCAACGACTGGACGAACATAATTATCTATCGTTCCTGGAGAAACTGTTGATTCAATGACTAAAATTGTCCCCTTTTTACAAACTGTTAAAACTTCTTTTACTGCTGCAACAACATAAGAGGCATCAATTTTCTTATTAACTTTATCATAAGGCGTGGGAACAGTAATAATATAAAAATCTGTTTGAGAATATTTCTCTTCAAATTTTATCCCCATTTGCAAGGCTTCCTCAAAAAGTTCTTCTAATCCAGGTTCTTCAAAAGTAACTTGTCTATTTTGAAGTGTACGCAAAAGTTCTTTATTATAATCCACTCCAATAACTTCATTTCCATTTGCTGCTAGCATCAGAGCAGTTGGCAAGCCAATGTAACCCAGTCCTATTATATTAATCATTAAAATCTCCTTTATTTTTCATTTTCCATGATGTAAGAAACAACTGGCTGATAAGCAATCTTAAAGTCAAAAGTTTTTTTAGCAAATTCAAAAATCTCATTAGACAACTCTACTTTTGTTTTTTCTAATAATAAGCCATCATAAAACTTTAAAAGCTCTAAAATATCAATTGGGCTTTCATCTCGAGTAAATTTCATAAAATAATCAGACTCTTCAATTGCCTGATCATCAGTATAAGCATAAATAAAAGGTAATCCATAAGCCATATATTCCTTTGTCTTTAATGGTGATGCTTTTAGAAGTTTTATACGTGAAAATCCCAAAGATCCAATGGCAAGATCAGCTTTCTTATAATAAAAAGAAAGTTCTTCTTTTGCTTTTCTTCCAGTAAATTCTACATAGTCAGATAAATTATATTTTTTAACAATTTCTTTATAAGAATCTAAAACTTTTCCTTCGCCGATAAGAGTAAAATGAAGCTTTCTCTTGTTTTCAGGATATCGATAATAATTAGCCATTCCCATTAAAAGTCTATCATAACCATGATAAGGCATTAATGATGCCGCTGCAATCATAGATAATTTATCTTTACTTTTGTCTTCACTAACTTCTAAAGCTTTAGGGAATTCATAGGAATTATGAATATTGATACAAGGAATATCAAAAATTTCTTCATCATCAGTATAAGTCACAATTCTATCCACATATTTTTTTAACTTTGATAAAGTGAAGAACTCTTTACTTTGTATTAGCACTCTCATATAAAAAGGATATTCATGAATATAAGGATAAGTTGCAACCTCTAATACCGTTAAAATTTTTGGATTTTCTTTTTTTATTTTTTTTAGTAAGTGAATCATACTTTGGTCAACAACAGGACCATGTCTTAAATAAACAACATCTTTTTTTGCCCAATCAATATCTGTATTATAATATTGCTTTGAAAAAAAGGGAATAAGATGACGATAAAGCGTTAATAAATTTCTATTAGAATTCATCCTAAGCTCTGTCTTCAATCCAGCTTCTTCAAACTGTTGAATTTGTTTTTGAATTTTCCGATAAATACCATCGGCGTGTTGCATATTTATCGATAAATAAACGAGTTCCTTCATTACCTTTTTCTCTTTCTGATTTATTCTTTATTTCCTTTTTGACTGTGAACATAAAATCTTAAAAGAAATTTAGCCATTCCTTTATTCCAATATTTTTGAAAAAAGCTATTCTCTTCCTCAAGTCTGATATCACTTTTTATACTTTTAGTTGTTTCAGATTCACTATGAATACGGTGAGACATTAAAATTTTTGCTAAGTACTTTATTTGTTTTTTCTTTTCTAAGACACGCATCCACATATCCCAATCAACAATAAACTTTAAACTTTCATCAAATCTCAAACCTGAGAGTTCTTCTAGATTAAAAGAAACAGCGGGGCAGCAAATAAAGTTACCTAAAGATAAGACTCTATACTGATATGAAGAACTTTTTATTAATGAAAGTATTCTTAATCCAACACGCTTAATAAAGAGATTAAGGATTACTCCTCTTTTTTTATTCCTTGTCTCTATTTCCTGATAATCAGAAAAAGCTAAGGCCACTTTATTATGATTTTCAAAGATAGTTAGTATTTCTTCTCCATAATTTGAAAAATAAATATCATCTTGATGAGCAATCGTTGCAAATTTTGTGTTAACAACTGATAAGGCTTCATTCCAATTTGCACCAATCCCTTTACTTTTTCCTAAAAATAATGGAATCTGATATTTTTTACAAAGACTTTCTATAAATTCACTTGGAGTTGTGGTAAATAAAAGTACTTTTGACTTTCCTTTTTTCACAGAACTTTGATCAAGCAAGGATTTTATACAGTCCACTAAAAAAGCTGAATCTTGATAAGCACAGATGACAAAACTATGGATGATAGTTTCTTTACTTTCCATTTTTTAACTCATATTCCAAATATTTTCCAATACCATCTGTTAAGCTAAACTTCGGCTCATAACCAATTCCTTTTAATTTTGAAATATCACTTACAGATTCTTTGATATCTCCTTCACGCACTTGACTATAGCTTTTCTTAATCTCCTTTTGACTATAAGCTTCTATTGCTTTGATTAAATCATTAAGTCTCGTCTCTTCTCCTATTCCGACATTATACACCTGACCTATAGAATCCTCTGATTGTGCAATTAAATTAAGAGCCTGCAAAACATCCTCAATATATACAAAATCTCTATACTGCTCGCCATCACCAAATACTATCAGTTCCTTATCATTTTTGATACGGTCTACAAGAATGGATACAATTCCTGAATAAGGTGATTCTGGATTTTGCTTTGGTCCATAGACATTAAAAAATCGAGTCGCTGATGCTGGAATATCGTAAAGCTGACTATAAGCCATAATCATCTGCTCTGAAGCAAACTTATCGACAGCATAAGGAGTAAGTGGACGAATTTCACTTTGCTCTTTTTTAGGTAAGCTTGGTTCATCTCCATACACAGCTGCACTCGATGAAAATACCAAACGTTTCAGTGACTTTTTATCTTTTCTCAAAAGCTCCAAAATATACATCGTACTTTCAAAGTTGACTAAATGCGTCTCATAAGGTCGAACAACTGAATCTGCAACAGACGCAATCGCTGCCAAATGAAAAATATAATCAAAGTCATTTTCTGAAAAAATATCTCTCAATAAATCTCTATCTGTTACCGAACCTTCGACTATTGTTAAATTTTCAGACTTGTCTAAATTAGAGAAATCACCCATAGATAGATCATCCAAGACTAAAACTTTATTTTCTTTTAATAAAAGATTTGCCAAAGATGAACCTATAAATCCTGCTCCTCCCGTAATTAAAACTGAACTATTTTTTATCATTTTCTTCCTTCTCCAACTCTTTTTCTGCATTCCTAACAATAAATTCATCTAATTTTCTACCTAATTCTCCAATCTCTAATGAAAGTAGAAAAATCTTTCCTAATAAAACAAAAATAACCAATAAAAAAACGAGATTTATTGGTGAGCTAAATCCAAAAAGATCAGAAAGTATGATTAATAAACCTGGAAATACACTCATCACAAATAAAGTTAAGGCAAATAAAATCCAAAAAATAATATGACTTACCTTAATGTTACTTTTTCTATAACGATTCATAATATAAAAAATCGTTAATGTTGTTCCTAAAATTAAAAATATGCGTGTTAAAAGTGACATCCTTCCTCCTTACTTTCTAAATGGTTGTAAAATAAGAATCGCAAAGAGTCTTGCAGCCATAAACTGAATACTTTTTGTAAAAGTCAAGTAAGATTCACCTGCCACTCGTTCTTGCATCTCAACTTGAACCTCTTGAATAACAAATCCTTTTTTCATCATAAAGCTAACAGTATCTGCTTCTGGTGTACTACTTTCTCTTTCTACATAAAAATTAAGAGCTTTCTTATCAAAAAGACGCATTCCACTAGTTGGATCTTTTAGCGTTTTTCCGGTTGTTATTTTTATTGCTAAAGAAATCATAGCATTTCCAAACATCCTCAGAGAATTAATCTTCCTCTTCTCAGTTGCAAAGCGACTTCCAATCACAATATTAGTACCTTCTTGAGCCTTAGATACCATCTCAGAAATATAATCTGGAAGATGCTGACCATCAGCATCAAACTGAATGACATAATCATAGTCCTTTCGCTTGGCATATCTCATTCCAGCCATAAAGGCTCCTGTCA
>JBKECB010000072.1:0-5833 GCA_047974165.1 Lactovum sp. | reverse complement strand
AGACAGTAATAGATGAAAGAGAAAAAGGAGAGTTTTTAAGTAAAAAAGAGCTTAAAAATAGAACAAAACTCACACAAACAAATATTGAACAACTTGATCAACTTGGTGTTCTTGCAGGAATGCCTGAAGATAATCAACTAGATTTATTTTCACTACTTTAATCTTCACTTTTTAAACATAACTTTATTTTTGACATAAAAGCTATAAAATAATATTATTTTATAGCTTTTATAAATTAAAAAATAGGAAAGGATTTATAATATTAATAAATGTATGTAAAAACTATCTGTCTGTGAAATACAGTGAGAAAGTCCAAGTGAAGTAGATTTGAGCTCATTGTTATCCTTATCATTGTACTTGTAACACTTGGATATGCTAGATATTGTACCTATAAAGGTGGGAGCTAAGCTCGAGGTGTACTAAGTCTACTAAAACTAATATTTAAATGTAAAATAAGGTAATATGATTGAGATAAAAAACTTAAAAAAGAAATTTTAAGAAATAATCTTAAATGATCTAACAGTTCACGTCCCTAAAAAGAGAGTAGTTGTGATTGTCGGGGTTAACAGACGTGGAAAAATTTAACTGCAGATGAGATTATAATTGATGGATAGTCCAGAGAAATAGAGGCTTTAAAGAAATCCTTTTTTATTTTTCCTCAGACTTTTTCTTATCTTTTGATTCAAAGTTTGAGCTGATGCTGCAAAAATCCTCACCTAAAATTCCAGAGGAGAGGCTGATAATTGCAACTTTGTCTCTTTTTTAATTTTTAGCTTTAATTATAGTTAACATTATATCAAAATGAAACAATCTTTCTTTTTTTTCGTATAAGAAAGTAAGGAGGAAAATGAAAGATATAGCAAGTAGTATTTTGAAATCAGCTATTGAGTTTAAAGCTAATGATATTTATTTTTTAGAAGAGACAGGAGAGTATCAGCTTTATTTTCGTAACTCAGTAGAGAGAAAGTGGATAAAAAAGATAGAGCTAAAAGAGGCAAATTCTTTAATTTCTCATTTTAAATTTATCTCAGGGATGAATGTTGGAGAAAAACGGCGAACTCAACTTGGTTCAGTTCTCTATTCTTTTGGGCAACAGTCAAGACGTTTACGCTTGTCAACAGTTGGAGATTTTCAAGGACAGGAGAGCTTGGTGATTCGGATTTTACATGAGAAAACTGAAAGTTTAGAGTTTTGGTTTGATGAGCTAGAAAGTCTTAAAAAAGTGATCGGGCAGCGTGGCCTGTATTTATTTTCAGGTCCAGTAGGATCAGGTAAGACTTCTCTGATGTACCATATCGCTAAAGAAAAGTTTAAAGATAAGCAAGTTATTAGTATTGAAGATCCGGTAGAGATTGTAGATGAAAAGTTCTTGCAGCTTGTGAGAAATGATGTGATTGGTAACTCTTATGATGATTTGATAAAACTTTCTCTTCGCCATATGCCAGACCTTGTCATTGTGGGTGAAATCCGTGATGAACAAACTGCACGGGCAGTGATACGAGCGAGCTTGACGGGATATACTGTATTTTCAACCATTCATGCCAAGTCAATCTCTGGAGTCTGGGCCAGACTTTTAGAGTTAGGAATTAGAGAAACAGAGTTAGAAAATGCATTGAATGCTGTCATTTATCAACGTCTTCTTGCTGGAAAGGGGCTGATCGATTATGCCAAAGAGTCAATTAAAACACACAGTAACTCCTCATGGAATGAAAAGATTGAAATACTTTTTAAACAGAGAGTTCTCAGTTCTTCTAGTATGGAAGGAGAAAAAATTAGCGATTGGAAAACAGATTAAGTTCATAGAGTTGATGAATAATCTCTTTGGAAGTGGATTTTCTTTGACTGAAATTGTTGATTTCTTAGAGCGTTCACAACTGACAGAGCAAAAGTTTATTAAAAAGATGAGAAAAGGCTTGGAAAATGGAAGAAATCTATCTTTGATTTTATCAGAACTTCAATTTTCAGAAGCAGTAGTAACACAAGTATCTTTAGCAGAAAAGCATGGAAATATTTCAGAAACTTTGGCTCTGATTGAACAAAATCTAAGAAAAATTGAAAAAATTAAGAAAAAATTAATTTCTGTAGGGACTTATCCTTTGGTTTTACTATCTTTTCTTGTTCTGATTTTATTTGCGATGAGAAGTTACTTAATTCCACAAATGTCGGGGAATAATACAGATAACTTTGCAATTTTAATTATTCATCAGCTACCAACAGTTTTTTTCTCTATTCTTTTACTCATCTGCTGTCTCTTTACTTTTTACCATTTTAAATCTCGAAAAAGTTCTCAGTTGAAAAAATTTCAAAAAGCAGCGAGTTTTCCTTTTCTTTCTTTTTTTGTGAAGTTGTATTGTACAGCTTATTTTTCTAGAGAGTGGGGAATTCTAATTTCTCAAGGTCTTGATTTACGTCAGATTTTGGAAATTTCAATAGAAGCAAAGTCAAAAATTTTTAGTGAGGTAGGAGATCGATTAAAGGAAGATTTGGCATCAGGAAAGACGCTTCACCAATCAGTTGCTCAACTTGCTATTTTTAATAAAGAATTACCTTTGATTATTGAGTATGGCGAAGTAAAAGGAAAGCTTGGACAGGAGCTAACCTTTTACTCAGAGGAGAGTTGGGAAGTTTTTTTTAGAAAGATTGAGCAGTTGATGCAGTTAATTCAACCTTTAGTCTTTATCTTTGTTGCCATGGCAATTGTCTTGATTTATGCTGCAATGCTAATGCCGATTTATCAAAATATAAATATTGATATTTAATATAAAAGGAGAAAAAATGAAAAAAAGAAAATTTATTAAAGCATTTACTTTAGTAGAAATGCTCATTGTTTTATTGATCATTAGTGTTTTGATCATGCTTTTTGTTCCAAACTTGACTAAGCAAAAAGATGCGGTTAAAGATACAGGACGAGCTGCAGTTGTAAAGATTGTAGAAAGTCAAGCAGAGCTTTATGAGCTAGAATATTCAAAAGAGGCGAGCTTATCTAGTATGCTTTCTGAGGGAAATATCACGCAAAAGCAAGTAGATGCATATAATGAATACTATGCTGAGCATACTGATGAAAAAGCTCAGATTAAAAAATAAGGCGTTTACAGTCTTAGAGAGTTTATTGGTCTTGATGATTAGTGCTTTTCTCTTGTTTTCTTTTTCCTTGTCTTTTGAAAATACTTTACATGTTATTAAAGGTGAGTTATTTGTTGCTCGTTTTGAACAGGCTTATAAAGATACACAACTTCAGGCAAGTGCCTTGGTAGAAGTGAGAACATTTTCTGTCTCGAATGGAATTTTAAAGGCGGGAGATGAAAAAATTGAAATCCCAGAGGAGGTTCTTGTGAGTGACTTTGCGATTAAATTTAATAAGCAAGGAAATAACTCGAGTCTAAAAAAAATTACAATTTATTTACCGAACCAGTCAAAAAAAATAACATATCAACTAGAGATGGGAAGTGGAAAATATAAAAAGAAAATTCAATAAGGCTTATATTCTTCTAGAAAGTTTGATTACTTTAAGTTTGCTTGCCATGATTACAAGTCTAATGCTTACAGAAATTAATCGTTCACAAGAGTACAGTCGGCAGATGGCTCAGGAAATTGAAAGTTTAAATCTAGCAAAAATGGCGATAGATAAACGAGTAGAAAATTTATCAGCGAATTCTGTCTCAGTTCAAATTCAAAAAGAAGAGGAGCTTTTTATTGTGAAAGATAAGAATGGAGAGGAGATACTAAGGCTTGAAATTCAAGAAATACAGGAATAAGGCCTTTACTTTATTAGAATGCCTGGTAACTTTGTTTGTGATTTCGGGCTCTGTACTAGTTATTGAAGGTTTGACAAAGCTTGTGGGGCAGGAGATAAGGGTGAGCCAAAATTCTTCAGAAAAAGACTGGTTTATTTTTTGTAATCAACTTAGAAATGAACTCTCAGGAGCAACTTTTGTAAAGGTTGAAAATAATTTTTTATATATAGAAAAGAAGACGAATCGTCGATTTGGCCTTCCTAAGGGGGCTGAAGATTTTAGAAAATCAAATGCTAATGGTCGAGGTTATCAGCCTATGCTGCATCATGTGAAAAATGTAGAGATTTTAGAGGAGGAAGGTTTGATTGAAATTAAAATATTGATGGTATCAGGGGAGGAAAAGTTATTTTATTACAGATTTTAAAGAAAAAATGCCCTGCAGGACTCTTACTTTATAGCTTGATACTTGCGATGATTTTTAGTTTACTTTTAGAATTCTTTTTACAGATAGAAATAAAAAATCGTCAGCACCTAAAAGCTGAAAAGAAATATATGACTGCTCAGATTATGTATAGCTTAACAAAAGAAAAAAAGTTAGAAATTGTGGTCTTTGATCAAGGTCTTGTAAAAAAAGAAGCTGAGAAATATATGGTAAGATTTCCTGACGGTGAGACTTATGAATTTTTAGATTAACCAGCTCTTTATTTGATAGTAGAAATTAAAAATAAACTCAACTATAGACGAATGCTTCTTTTTTTGTTATAATAGTTGAGTTATTGGAGAGGTGTCCGAGTGGTCGAAGGAGCACGCCTGGAAAGTGTGTATAGGTCAAAAGTCTATCGGGGGTTCGAATCCCCTCCTCTCCTTAGTGTAAATATAAAAACACCTTTATTTACAAGTGTTAAAGGTGTTTTTATATTTCTAATTATCTAAAAAGAGATGAAATTATATTTTATTGAGAGCAACGATAACTTCTTTTTGCTTTTTCTATGACGTGGTTATAAATTTGTATCGTCGTAGAAGCATTAAAATGACTAATATGCTCCAGAATCGACTTGAGAGGTAAGTTCATCTCAGTGAGTAGTGAAATGTGGCTGTGGCGGAAAATATGGCTGATGACATTTGCCTTGGTAATCAAAATCCAACTCAATCGGTAATTCAACCATATACTGAAAGTTGATATCAAAAAGTGATTAATATCTATGAAAAGTCAGACTGTACTGCTCAAGAATGGTAGTGAATTTAGCGAAAGATATTTTGCTGTAAATGAAGAAGGACTCTAGATACATACTAAGTTTGGCTATAGTTTGCCATGGTGTAATGGTAAAAATGAAGTAGTAGTGGTATGTGAAATTACAGATGAACAGACGCTTATACTACTCATAAGACGACAGCCAGCCACTTATCTTGTGAATGACTGATTCGCTTATTTTTTACTTACTGGAACATCCGACAAGTAAAGTTGCAGAAGTAAGCATTAGAATGATGAGTAATTTTTTATGTAAATCTCCCTTAAGTATTATTAAGAATAGAATAACATAAGTATGGAAATGTGGACTTGATTTTTATTTTTAATAAAATTATTGACGATAATAGACAAAATTTTCTTCTGTTTCCTCTATATAAGATGAATTTTGAGACCAAGAGCTAGGTAGAAGATGGATGAGATATATTCTGTCTTTGCTTGTATCTGTAAAGTCTTCTCCCTCTAACTCTTCAAGTATATCCATAGAATTCAAACTTCCTGCTTCAGGACTAAATTTAGTATTTGCCTCTGCAAGAGAAAAGTATAATGTTATAAGAGAGTTATCAGAACCAACCTCTCCATTAACTTCTAGTCTTGGAGAGATGTCATCTGTATAAATTGAGAGCTGTAAATCCTCTTGATTATAGTTTACAGAGTCACCTAAACTAGGGATTGTATCCCCGCTAAATTTCATCGTATTTTCTAAAATTGTAAAACCCTCTCCTTTAGTATTCTTCCAAGTCCCTTGAATACTTTTGAAGTTAGTATTTTCAATTTCGTTAAGATTCATCTTGACCTCTGTTTCTTCAGAAGTGCTAGAATTACTTGAACTTTCAGCTTTTGATTGTTGCGA
>JBKECB010000028.1:0-2719 GCA_047974165.1 Lactovum sp. | reverse complement strand
AACTATAAAGTCTTACTTTTTTTATTTTGTTGTCGCTCGTTCGTTTTCTTTCTCAAGAGACAACTTCACTATTCTATTATTTTTTTTTGACACTGTCAAGAGCTTTTTTAAAACTTTAGACAGGTTGCGTGTTTTTGTTTGGTTTTAATCAAGTCAGTTTTCTTTCTATCTGTTATAATAGCTATATGATTAGTTATATTAAAGAGCATCGAATTCTTTTATTTTTATCTTTTTCAATTCCATTATTACTTGTGGCTTTAGCTTATTTGGCAAATGGCATTTATTGGGGGTCTGACATTTCTATTTTAGCCGGTGATGCTTATCATCAGTATGTCAATCTTCATAGTTTATATAGTCAAATTTTACATGAAAACTCTGGTTTTCTCTATAGTTGGTCCAGTGGTTTAGGCTTGAATCTTTATGCTTTTAGTTCTTATTATATGGGAAGTTTCTTCATGCCCATCACCTTCTTCTTTGATGTTTCAAGTATGCCAGACGCTCTTTACTTGATAACTTTATTAAAATTTTCTTTTATTGGCTTATCCGCTTATGTCAGTTTTTCAAATATATATAAAAATATTAACCCTTATCTCAGCTTATCACTTTCTATTAGTTTTTCTTTAATGAGTTTTATCACAAGTCAGATTGAAATCATTATGTGGTTGGATGTTTTTATTCTCATTCCTCTAATTCTTTGGGGCCTAGATCAAATCCTCAAAGGAGAAGGGCGAGTAATTTACTATGTTAGTTTGACCATTCTTTTTATTCAAAACTACTATTTTGGCTACATAATGGCTATTTTTATAAGTCTATTATTCTTCGTAAAACTAATGAGCCAAAAGTTTTCATTCAAAAAGTTACTTGATTTTATTTGTTCTTCTTTACTCTCAGCTCTGACAAGTTGTATTATGTTAATTCCTATGTATTTAGATTTAAAAGCAAATGGTCAAAGTTTTTCAGAATTAACGAAAGGATGGACGGATAATTCTTGGTTTTTAGATTTATTTGCAAAAAATTTCATCGCTTCTTATGATACAACTCAATTTGGAGCAGTTCCTATGATTTATATTGGACTTTTTCCTCTCGTTTTATCTCTACTTTTTTTCTTTATTCGATCAATTAGTTGGAAATTAAAAGTTGGAATGTTACTGGTCCTTAGTTTTATCATTGCAAGTTTTTATTTAAATATTTTAGATTTAGCTTGGCAAGGATTCCATTCTCCAAATATGTTTTTACATCGATATAGTTTCGTTTTCTCAATCTGTATTTTATTAATGGCATTTGAAACCTGCGCACATCTTAAGGAAATTAAGAGTTGGGTTTTTCTTTTATCTCCTTCTTTTCTTACGATTGCTTTTATTGCCACTATAATAAGTAAACATTATGATTACATTAATCTTTATATGATTTTATTGACTCTCTTAATTTTATTTGCATTTTGTATTTTATTTATTGGTTTCAAAAAAAATTATCTCTCTGATAAAATATTTATCACTTTATTTGTTATTTTTGGAGTTATAGATATGGGTATTAATAGTTATTACCAAATTTATGGAATTCGTGACGAATGGGTTTTTGCTTCGAGAGGGCATTATGATGAAAAAGAAAAAGAATTAAGCAAAGCTACGAATTACATCAAGGAAGATAGTAAAAATTCACTTGTACGTACAGATAATGTTAACCCTGATACTGCTAATGACGGAATGAAATTTGGTTATAACACTATCGCACAATTCTCTAGTATTAGAAACTCAAATTCAAGTGCTGTCATGGCATCTTTAGGTTTCCAAACAGATGGCGAATATTTAAATCTTCGCTATCCTGGGAATACACTTTTAATGGATAGTTTATTTTCTATTAATTATAATATCAATTACGCCAGGCAACCACAAAAATTTGGCTATGATCCTTTTGCAGGTTCTAGTAGCACTGTCACAAAGAATTTTTATTCACAATCAATCGGTATTTTTGTTCCAAATAAATATCAAGACGCAACATTACTTCCAGAAGATACTTTGACTAACCAAACAAACTTTATCAACGCTTTGTCTCAATCAGAAAATACATTTTTTGAACAACTTTTTGTTAGTAAACAAAATGCCAGCGGCTATATTAGTAATCAATCAGGACATATCACAGTTACTCAAGAAAATAAAAAAAAGACAATTTCCTTATCTTACCAGTTAAAAATACCTGCGAATAGTCAAGTTTATATTCATATTCCAAACTTAAGCTATCAAAATGATGACGCTCAAACTGTCATTATTTCCACAGAAAATTTTTCTTATGATATTTCAACTTCAAACACAGGTGAATATTTCAATCTTGGATATTACAGTCAAGCAACAACTAAAAAAATAAATCTTAGTTTCCCACAAAATAAATTTGTAAGTTTTGATATGATTAATTTCTGGCGATTAGATACAACACTTTATGCTAAAGTTATGACAGATATGAATCATAATAAAGTTGAAGTTATAAAAGAAAAAAATGGTGCACAGCTTACTTACGAAAGTCAAGGAGACGGTGAACTTTTTTTAACAATTCCATACGATAAAGGTTGGTCTGCAACTTTAGATGGAAAAAAAATTGATTTAATCAAGGCACAGTCTGGTTTTTTCAAAATAAAAGCACCTGCTGGAAAACATAGACTAGAGATGTATTTCTTTCCTGTAGGCTTAAAATACGGAATAATTGCGTTTATTTCTGGGATTTTATT
>JBKECB010000004.1:0-5204 GCA_047974165.1 Lactovum sp. | reverse complement strand
TTAAATTCAATGTCCGCAAAGTACCTAACGATAAGTCTGGAGATATTTTTGAACTTATTAAAAAAGCAAACGTTAAATAAATTTTAGGAGATTATTAAAATGAGTATTATTTCAGTCATTTTGGTCGTCCTTATCGCGTTCCTTGCAGGACTCGAAGGAATTCTTGACCAATGGCAATTTCACCAACCTATTATTGCCTGCTCATTGATTGGTATCGCAACCGGTCATGCTGAGGCAGGAATTATTCTTGGAAGTTCATTGCAAATGATTGCCCTTGGTTGGGCAAATATCGGAGCTGCTGTTGCTCCTGATGCTGCTCTTGCTTCTGTCGCTTCTGCCATTTTGATGGTACAAGGTGGACAATATGACCTCGAAACTATTGTAGGTACTGTTGTGCCAGCTGCTATCTTACTTGCAACAGCTGGTCTTGTATTGACAACTCTTGTACGTTTTATTAACGTCGGAACTATTCACTTAGCTGATGCTGCCGCTGAAAAAGGGGATTATACACGTATTCAATTTTGGCACTTATTCGCCCTCTTACTTCAAGGCTTACGTATTGCGATTCCTGCCGCTATTATTCTTGCAATTCCTGCAGATTCAGTGCAAAAAGCCTTGGAATCAATTCCAGGATGGCTTTCACAAGGACTTGCTGTTGGTGGAGGAATGGTTGTTGTCGTAGGTTATGCAATGGTTATTAACATCATGGCATCTCGTGAACTTTGGCCTTTCTTCTTCCTTGGATTTGTACTTGCACCTTTGACAAATATTACATTAATCGGTATGGGTATTCTTGGTGTTGTTATCGCAATGATCTATATGGGATTACAAGCAACTGCTAAATCTTCAGGTACCGGCTCTAGTAACTCTACTGCTGATCCTATTGGCGATATTTTAAACGATTATTAAGAAAGGAGTCTTTAAAAAATGGAAAATCAAAATAAAAAGTTTCACCTTTCTAAAAAAGAACGTATGAATATCGTTTGGCGTTCAATGTTCTTACAAGGTTCATGGAACTACGAACGTATGCAAAACTTGGGCTTCCTCTATGCCATCTTACCAGCCCTCAAAAAATTCTATAAACCTGGCTCTGAAGAAGCTAAAGCTGCTCTTAGACGTCATATGGAATTCTTTAATACTCACCCATATCCTGCCGCTCCAATCATCGGTGTTACACTTGCCCTTGAAGAAGAAAAAGCAAACGGTGTAGAAGTTGATGATGCAGCTATTCAAGGAGTTAAAATTGGTATGATGGGACCTCTCGCCGGTGTCGGTGATCCTATCTTCTGGTTTACAATTCGTCCAATCTTTGGAGCAATTGCGGCATCACTCGCTGCTGGCGGATCTATTATCGGCCCACTCTTTTTCTTCCTTGCTTGGAATATCGTGCGTATTGCTTTCCTTTACTACACACAAGAGTTTGGCTACCAAAAAGGAACTTCAATAACAAGTGACCTCGGTGGCGGTATGCTACAAACAATGACAAAAGGTGCTTCTATTCTTGGTATGTTTATTCTTGGTGTTTTGATCCAACGTTGGGTTAACATCAGCTTTACTGGACCAAATGCTATGCTACCACAACAACCTTTAGCTGATGGTGGATATAACGGACAATGGATTAGCCATGCTGAAAATATCGGAACTCAAGCTGTTCCTGTATGGGAGGCAACATCAAAATCTCAAGTTGTTACTGCTGACACTGTCGATGCTCACTTTGCTGCCATTTCAAATCTTGGAGAACTTCAAAATATTGATGGAGCAACACTTAGCAGTTCTATTGCTCAAAATGCTTCTGGTTTAGGTATGAATCCATTCAAGCAACAATCACTTTCTGATGTCTTTGATTCACTTGTGCCAGGATTTGTTGCGCTAATCCTTACTTTCTTAGTTATTTGGATCTTACGTAAGTGGAAAAACCGTAACGCACCTTTGGTTATCATCATCGGTATGTTCATCTTAGGTATCCTACTTCACGTGATGGGACTTGCTTAACAATCACTAAAGTCGCAATTTTGCGACTTTTTTGTTACAATATATACATGGTTCAATCATTAAATACACGTGCTGATTTTACAACTGAAGCCATCAGTTATGTTGGTTTTCCTAAGTATGGGAAAATTATGATCGGAGATAAGGCAATTGAGTTCTTTTCTGATAAGAATGTTACAGATAATATACAATTTCCATGGCCTTCCATCCGTCATGTCGAGGCTTACGTAAGTAAGTCCGGAAAGATTGATAATAACTTCTATATCGTTTTACAAAATGGTCATAAGGTACGCTTAGGGTCGAATAACTCAGGAAAGATTTTAAAGCTCATTCGTGACCAAATAGGAGATGAAAAAGTATTACGAACGGAAACTATGACAAGTACTTTTAAAAAATTAATTTCAAGATTTACTAGAAAAAAATAACTTGCAGATTTATAAAAGATTTGCTAAAATAATAAAGAAGAAAAATTTTCAAAACTAATGTAAAGAAAGTTGACGTTGCTGTGAGTCAACCTTTAGTTGAAAAGGCTCTACTTCTCATAAAAAATTAAATTCTTTAAACAAGTTAAAAAATAGGTGGAACCGCGGTCGTCGCCCTGTATCAGGGAAACTGCTGTCCACTTTTTTATTTGAAAAAGGAAAAATAAGGAGAACTTTTATGTTAGATATTAAAAAACTACGTCAAAATCCTGACTATTTTAGTAAAAAATTTGAAGATCGTCATCTTGACCCTTCTCTTCTTTCTGCCCTTCTCGAGCTTGACACAAAACGTCGTGAACTTATTGTTAAGACAGAAGAACTCAAAGCTGATAGAAATACTAACTCTGATAAGATTGCTCAGCTAAAAAAGAATAAAGAAAATGCTGACTCAGCTATCAAAGATATGCAGCAGCTCTCAGCAACTATTAAACAAATTGATGAAGATTTAAATAAAATTGACAAAGAATTTACAGATAAGATCGTTTTAATCCCTAATCTTGCTCATGATTCTGTACCTATTGGTAGTGATGAAGATGGAAATATTGAGCTTCGTCGTTGGGGCAAGCCTACTTCTTTTGATTTCGAAGCAAAAGCTCATTATGAAATTGGTGAACAACTCGGAATTTTAGACTTTGAACGTGGAGCAAAAGTCACAGGAGCACGCTTTCTATTTTATAAGGGCCTTGCCGCAAAACTTGAACGTGCTCTTTACAACTTCATGTTGGATGAACATGAAAAAGAGGGATATACAGAAGTTATCCCACCTTATATGGTCAATCAAGAGTCCATGTTTGGGACAGGCCAATATCCAAAGTTTAAAGAAGATACTTTTGAACTTGCAGATAGTGACTTTGTTTTGATTCCAACTGCTGAAGTTCCCTTAACAAACTATTACCGAAATGAAATTCTAGAGGAAGCAGAACTTCCTATTTACTTTACAGCCATGAGCCCTTCCTTTAGGTCTGAAGCTGGGTCTGCTGGGCGGGATACTCGAGGCTTAATACGCTTACATCAATTTCATAAGGTTGAAATGGTAAAATTTACTAAACCAGAGAATTCATATGATGAACTTGAGAAAATGGTAACTAATGCTGAAAATATTTTACAAAAATTAAAACTTCCTTATCGTGTTATCATGCTCTGTACAGGAGATATGGGTTTTTCTGCTGCTAAAACATACGACCTTGAAGTCTGGGTCCCAGCTCAAAATACTTATCGTGAAATTTCAAGCTGCTCAAACTGTGAAGATTTCCAGGCTCGCCGTGCACAGATTCGATATCGTGATGAAAATGGCAAAGTTCAACTTCTACACACATTAAATGGTTCTGGTCTTGCAGTTGGACGTACCGTTACTGCTATTTTAGAAAATTATCAAAATGCTGACGGATCTGTCACAGTTCCTGAAGTTCTTCGTCCTTACCTTTCAGGTATTGATATTTTACGATAATTCATCAAACGACAAATAAAAAATCACTTCAGACAGAAAGGCTTGTCTGAAGTGATTTTTTAAGCTTGATTTACTAATTCTGACTTTTAGGAAATAAATTTCAATGTGTTTCTAAGAAACTTATCATATCCTTTTCTATTTGAGGCATCCACCATTCCATGTAACCTCTACGCGTTGGATGGATTGGATCATTCATATACTCTTTATATGTTTTAGCGTCAACAGCATCGACAGGTAACTCTTCCCACAAATTAATTACACCAATTCCCCACTTTTCTTGAAGTTCATATAAAACATCAATCATCAATGGATACTGCTCATTATCAAACTCCGTTCCTGTATAAAACATGATCGGAACATTCCATTTTTCTTGACTGTAGGCAATGATGTACTCCATCGCACCGATAATGGTTGTCTTATCAAAATCTTCAATTTTCTTTGACTCCGAAATTTCGCCCATTGAGAGTTCTTTCTGTGCATCATTTGTCGATAACTGGCAAATAAAGAGGTCTGCTTTTTGATCGTTAATGGTTTGAAGACGTTGAATATATGATTTATCATTATTATCAACAAGGGTAGTACCTGAGACCGCTTCTTTTGTAAATGTAAATCCATCACGCTCAGCCATGAAGTCAATAAAAGAAATTCCTTTAGATTGCATCCCTGCTGTAACAGATGAGCCTAAGAAAATGAGATGTTTATCTTTCAATGGAGAATCACTGATCGTCTCTACACTCTCAAGACTGTACTGACTAGAATTACCTGAATTAAAGTAGCCTAACATATTCACAACATATAATCCAAAAGCAAGCAAAAGAATTCCTAAGACAGAAAGCATTCCAATTATGATTTTTTTTCTATTTTTCTTCATTTGATGGTTCTCCTTTGCTTTTCAGATTACATCAACAAGTTGGATTTCTCCAAAACCCTGTTGCATCTTTTTTGAGTTCAATACTAAACAAGACCATGTCTCTCAGTAACTTGAAATCTACGTCTTGATTATATCTGATGACGAAGGTTTTTAAATTTAACTTATAGCCTTTTTCAACTCGGATTACATCAACAAGTTGGATTTCTCCAAAACCCTGTTGCATCTTTTTTGAGTTCAATACTGAACAAGACCATGTCTCTCAGTAACTTGAAATCTACGTCTTGATTGTATCTGATGACGAAAGTTTTTAAATTTAACTTATAGCCTTTTTCAACAATGGCTTCCTTAAAAAATTCCAGTGCTTCTTTTTCAAAAGCCAGCGTGAAGTGTGCTTTTGCGACTGTAATCCCACAAA
>JBKECB010000064.1:0-38166 GCA_047974165.1 Lactovum sp. | reverse complement strand
ACTTCAATATCTGAAAGAATTTTCTTTACAAATCCTGATAAGACTTTTCCTGGTCCAAGTTCAATATAGCGTGTCACTCCTAAAGATGACATTTTCTCAATAGATTCATAAAATCTCACAGGCTCCATTACTTGACGTGCTAAAAGAGATTTTATCTCATCTTCTTTCATAATATCTGCTTTTGTATTTGAGATAAGTGGGAGTTGAAATTTAGTAAATTGAATTTTTTCAAGTTCTAGGGCTAACTTTTCACTTGCGTCTTTTAACAAGGCAGTATGAAAAGGACCTGAAACTTTAAGTTCAATAATACGCTTAGTTCCAGCTAATTTTAAAAGCTCTTCTGCTCTATTTACAGCCTTTACTTCTCCACCAATTACAATTTGTTTTATGGTATTATAATTCGCTGGGCTCACAATTGCCTCTGTCTCTAAAGCTGCTTGCTTACAGATATCTTCAATTAATTGAACATCCGTATTCATGACTGCAAGCATTTTTCCTAGTCCTGATGGAGCAGCTTCAGACATAAACTTTCCACGCTTAGCCACTAACTGAACTGCCTGATCAAAATCTAAAGCTGATGAAGCAACTAATGCTGAATACTCACCTAAAGAAAGACCAGCTACAGCATCAGCTTTAATTCCATTTTCTGATAATAAGCGATAGATTGCAACTGAACTTGTTAAAATAGCCGGTTGCGTATATTCTGTTTGATTTAATTTTTCTTCTTCTGAATCAATTAATTGACGTAAATCATAAGATAAAAGTTCAGAAGCACGATTGAATGTTTTTTTTACGATATCAAATTTATCGTAAAGATCTCTGGTCATTCCTAATTTTTGTGCGCCTTGACCAGAAAATAAAAAAGAAGTTTTTGTCATTGTTCCTTATTTCTAAAAATTTAAGATTTTAATATATTTATTTGATTATCAAAGTATTACAATAGAAAAGAGGGCGCCGAAACGCCCTTCTTTCTTACTTTTGATGGGCTTCAACGTAGCTTACTAAATCACCAACTGTTTTCAAGTCTTGATCTGTATCTACTTCAACATCAAATTCATCTTCAATATCATTAATGATTTGAAATACATCAAGTGAATCAGCATCTAGTGCTTCAAAAGAAGTATCAAGTGTGATTTCATCTTTACTCTTGTCAAGTTCATCTGCAATGATGTCTTGAACTTTATCAAATACGGCCATTTTCTTCTCCTTTTTTTTATGTCATTTACTGACTATCTCTATTATAGTATAAATATGAAAAAAAAACACATCTCATAAATACTAAATTTGTATAAGTAGTGAACCCCAAGTTAGTCCTCCGCCAAAACCACTGAGGAGTAACTTTTGTTTACTGTCTAATTTTATCTTTCCTTCTTGTTGCATCTCCGACAAAAGAAGGGGAACACTTGCAGCACTTGTATTTCCATAATCTTGTAGATTTTGTAAAAATTTCTCTCTTGGCTGCTTAAGTTTTTTTGCTATCTTATCTAAAAGTCTTGAGTTTGCTTGATGCAAAATAAAATAATCAATATTATTTTCTGCAACAACTTCTGCAATATTCTGACTCACATCACGAATTGCAAAATCAAAAATTGCCCGTCCATCCATTTTTAGAAAATCTTGCCCACAGGTCAATTTATCTCCACGCCGTCCATCTGTTTGGAGTTTTTCAGAAAGTATCAAAGGCAACTCTCCTGAATTATCTAACAGGACACCTGCTGCTCCATCTCCAAATAAAACAGCTGTTGAGCGATCTTTCCAGTCAATAACTGTAGACATTGTCTCAGCTCCAATCACAAGCCCAGAACTTGCTGAGCCAGATTTAATTAACTTTTCAGCTTGAGATAAGGCAAATACAAAGCCTGAGCAAGCAGCAGTTAAATCATAAGCAAAGGCATTTATCGCCTTTATTTCAGCTTGAACTTTTGCAGCTGTTGAGGGCATAACAGTATCGGCTGTCATCGTTGCAACAATAATGAAGTCAAGCGATTCAGTAGCAATTTGAGATTTTTTTATTAAATCTTGAGCAACTTTTGATGCGAGACTTGTTGTTGTCTCTTTATCTGAGGCAATATGCCGTTGACGAATCCCAGTTCTTGAAAAAATCCACTCATCTGATGTATCTATTTCTTGTGAAAGGTCATCATTTGTTACAATCTTCTCTGGTGAATGGTGAGCAAAAGCTCGAATTTTAGCAAAAGTCATGGTAATTTTTGTTCCTCCAGAAAGTTATATAAATTTTTCAAGCCTAAAAATAAAACACTCATATCCTTCTCTGAAATCCCCTTGACAAAACGCTTTACCATTTGCTTATGAAATTTCCGATGTGCACGATAAAGTGTATCGCCCTTATCTGTTAACTTAATGTAGACGATTCTACGATCTTCAGAAGAACGTTCACGGATAATATAATTTTTTCTTTCTAGGTTTTTTAATGAGATTGTCACTGTCGAAATTGTTACCATCAACTCTTTTGCAATATTACTCGCAATAGCTATTTTAGCTTCACCAATAGCATCAAGTGTATGCATTTCTTTTATTGTAATATCTGAAAAGCGTGAAGCTTTTAGATTTCTTTCTTCTATCACAAGAACTCTATTAAAAATTCCTGTTAAGTAAGAATTGATTTTATCATATTCAACTTTAGACATCATTTCCTCATTATTTCTGTTCAGCTGCTTCATCAACAATAAATGTAAACTCACACTCTGCTACTTTACGATTTTCAACAAGTGCTTCGGCATGTGCAATACCTACTTTACCTTTAAATTTTGTAATTTCAAAATGAAGTTTCATAACGTCACCTGGAACAACTTTTTGACGAAACTTAGCCTTATCAATATTTCCAATATAAGCCATCTTTCCTTCAAACTCTGGCTTTTTCAAAATTAAAATAGAACCAGCTTGTGCTAAACTTTCAAGAATTAATACTCCTGGGAAGGTTGGATTACCTGGAAAGTGGCCATTAAAGACTTGTTCATTAATCGTAACATTTTTTGTTGCAATAATTTTATTTTCTGTTATTTCATCTACATAATCAATAAATAAAATAGGATAACGATTTGGAATAACTGCTGCAACTTCTTGTGCATTTAAAACTGGCATTTTTTTCTCCTTACTCACTTTAAGTTAAGTGAACTCCTTTATCAACATAAATCACATCACCCACAATACCTGAAGACAAGGAACTTACAAGAAAGGCTGCTGTTTGACCGACTTCTTCAATTGTCACCCCTTCTCCATCAACAGTACGACTGTCTGACTCTTTCAAAAGGTCTTTATAACCTGAAACTCCAGAAACAGCCATTGTTTTGATAGCACCTGCTGAGATAGCATTCACATGAACACCAACCTTTCCAAACTCTGCTGCTAAATAGCGAACAGAAGCTTCTAGAGCTGCTTTTGCGATTCCCATCACATTATAGTTAGGAATGGCACGTGCTGCTCCTAAATAAGAAAGTGTTACAATTCCTGCCCCCTCATTTAACAAAGGCTTTGCTGCTTTAGATACTGCTAATAAAGAATAAGCTGAAATATCTTGAGCTAAAGCATAACCATCACGTGTTACATCTGAGATATTTCCTGCAAGCTCTTCTTTTTTAGAATAAGCTATTGCATGAACAAGGCCATCAATTTTCCCAACTTTAGTTGAAATCTCATCAAAAGTCTTTTGAATTGCAGTATCAGAGCTTACATCACATTCAAGTAGCAAGTCCTCTGAGCTAGCTAATTTTGTCAGCTGCTTTTGCATACGCTCATTTTGATAAGTATAAATCAGTATTGCTCCTTGATCCTTCATGGCTTTTGCACAACCCCAAGCAATTGACTTGTTATTAGCTACTCCCATGATGACAATTTTTTTATCTTTTAAAAACATATTTACTCCTGTCATTTTTTACGACACTAAGCATTTTATAATAATTTAATTTGATTGTCAAACTTTTATCATCAAACTATTATCTTATAAAAAATAACATAGAAGAAATTCCCTCTATGTTATTCAATTTGCTTATAATAATTAACAGATTCTATTAATTGTGTTATTTAGAAGATTTCTTAACTATTGAAGTTTCAGTAATTAAATCAACTGCCTTTTTCATCTTGATATCATGTTCTAACATTGAAGTAGGTAACAAACTTTGGATTTGCTCTAGAGGCATATTATATTGACCTGCAAGATTTTCTGCTTCAGCTGCAACTTCCTCTTCAGTAATCTCAAATTCTTCTGCTGCCATGATTGCCTCAATCACAAGATTAGTTTTAACACGTGATTCAGCTTCTTTTTCATATTGGGCATGCATTTGCTCTTCTGTAGTACCAGTAAACTGATAGTACATCTCAGCAGTAATTCCTTGTTGCTGGATTCCTGATAAAAACTCATTCATTGCACGATGTGTTTCTTCATGCAACATTGCTTCTGGAATCTCATCAATTGTTGCATTTTCAACTGCTGCATCAATTGAAGCAGCTTCTACTGCATCTTTATATTCAGCAGCTTTAGATTTTTCAAGTTCTTCTTTATATTTAGCCTTTAATTCTTCTAAATTTTCTACAGAATCATCGATATCTTTAGCTAATTCATCGTCAAGCTCTGGAACCTCTTTTGTCTTTACTTCATGGATTTTTGTAATAAAGAGCGCATCTTTACCTGCTAAATCTTCAGATTGATAATTTTCAGGGAAGGTAACATTAACTTCTACTTCGTCTTCAGCTTTATGACCAACAAGTTGTTCTTCAAATCCAGGGATAAATTGTCCTGAACCAAGTTCCAAGCTATGGTTATTACCTTTTCCACCATCAAATTCAACAGCATCAACAGAACCTACAAAATCAATGACTACAGTGTCACCATTTTCTGCTTCAGTTTCTTTTACAACTAACTCTGCCATACGATTTTGTGCTGCAGTTAAACGTGCTTCAATGTCTTCTTCTTTAACTTCTTTTTCAACATCAACAGTTACAGTTAATTCTTTATAATCCCCAAGTTTAACTTCAGGTTTTGTAACTAACTCTGCAGTTAATTCCCAATCTTTATCCTTTTCTAAAGAAACAACTTCAATTTTAGGCTGAGCAACAACTGTAACCTCTACTTCTTCAAGTGCTTTACGGTAAGCATCTTCTAGAACTTCATTTACAGCATTCTCATAAAGAGCTTCCTCACCAAACATTCGATTAAACATCTGGCGCGTTATCTTTCCTTTACGGAAACCAGGAACTGTAATTTTCCCTTTTTGCTTGTTAAAAGCTGCGTCAAGACCTTTTTTCTTCAAATCTTGATCAATTGAGAATTTCAAAATCCCACTTGTTGCACCTGTTTTTTCAAATGTAGCTGTCATTTATTTTCTCCTTGTTTGCTTGTCTTATTATAGTGACATTAGCAAAATTCATACCCTATCAGAGTATCATATTTTCTTTAATATTTCAAGAAAAAAAGGCATCGACCTTTTTTCTTTATCTTGTCTTAAGCCTTCCCCGGCACATAATACTGTTCTTCAACGGGAACACGTGAAACTTTTGCTCCTAAAGAGGATAGCTTTTTATGGAAATTCCAATAACCACGATCTAAATGATGAAGCTTTGTCACTGAACTTTCACCTTCAGCAACTATTCCTGCTAAGATTAAAGCGGCGGCGGCTCTTAAATCTGTTGATTTCACCTCTGCACCTTGCAGATTATCATTCCCTTGAATAATCGCATGATTACCTAAAATTTCTGTATTTAAGCCCATACGTGCCATTTCTACTAAGTGTTGGAAACGATTTTCAAAGACTGTTTCATACATATCCGACTCGCCTTCAGCAACTGCCTGAGCAACAGTCATCTGTGCTTGAAGATCTGTAGGAAAACCAGGATGTGGCATTGTTTTTACTGTTACAGCTGATAATTTTTCAGGTCCAATTACTCGGAGTCCATCTTTTTCTTCTACAAACTTTACACCCATTTCACTAAGCTTTGAAATCAATGGACGATTATGTTCAGAAACAGCATCGACAATCAGAATATCTCCTTTTGTAATTGCTGAAGCCACCATAAATGTCCCTGCTTCAATTCGATCTTGAACGACAGAGTGAGTCGTTCCATGCATTTTTTTAACTCCTTGGATGCGAAGTGTGTCTGTCCCTGCTCCACGAATCTTAGCTCCCATTTTATTCAATAAATTTGCCAGATCAACAATTTCAGGCTCACGTGCTGCATTTGCAATTGTTGTATTTCCATCAGCTAAAGTTGCAGCCATCATTAAATTTTGAGTTGCACCAACTGATGGAAAATCTAGATAAATATCTGCCCCTACTAAATGCTTTGTCATTGCAACAAGATAGCCATTCTTCTGAGTAATCGTTACTCCCATCTGCGCAAGTCCACGAAGATGAAGGTCGATAGGACGTGAACCAATAGAACATCCCCCTGGTAAAGCAACTAAAGCTCGACCATTTCTTGCAAGAATTGGACCCATAACAACAATAGAAGCTCTCATTTTTGTCACAAACTCATAAGGTGCCTTAGCCTTAACACTTTCCGCTGCTTGAGTTATAATCATTTTCTTTTCACGATCAAACTTAAGACCAATATCAAGATTATTAACTAAGCTACTCATTGTCTCAACATCTGAGAGAATTGGAACATTGGTAAGAATTGTTTCTCCCTCTGAGGGAAGTAATGTGGCTGCTAGTAGAGGTAAAACTGCATTTTTCGCTCCCTCTATTTCTACTCGACCTTTCAGACAAGTATCTCCACCTTGAATAACAATCTTTTCTTCCATATTTTAATTTAAACTCCTTTGATTATGATGTCACTTACATCAGTCAATGATTTTACACTAATTTTCGTCTTTTGACAAGCTCTTTAATGCCCGATATGATGAATAACCAGATAATTTTTCAAATTCTTTATCTAATTGTTTCTCTTGACCCTTAGAGGGTACGACTTCTTTAAATTTTTTATAACTAGACATAAAAAATTTTTTATCTACTTTCTTCTCATAAAATTCTTCAACTTGAGTAAAAAAGGCGATTACTGTCGCCATTTCTTCTGTTGACCAAGATAAATCTAAAGGATATTGATAATTATTCATCTTTTTCTTCTTTCGAGTTTTCCATTTTAACACGGCGATAATTACGAGGCAAAAAAGCTCGAATATCATCTTCGTTAAAGCCAATTTGCAATCGCTTATCATCAATAATAATTGGACGACGTAAAAGTGATGGGTTTTCTTCAATAAGCTTAATTAATTCATTAATAGACAGTGAATCAATATCTAAATCAAGCTTTTGAAAAATTTTCGAACGCATCGAAATAATGTCATCTGTCCCATTATCTGTTTTTGAGAGAATATCTCTTAAAGCCTCTGCAGATATCGACTGTGTAAAAATATTATGTTCGTTATAGCTTACTTTGTGATCAGCAAGCCAAGTCCTAGCTTTACGACAGCTTGTACAACTAGGAGATAAATAGAGATCTACCATTTCTTCCACCTCATCATAAATTTCTTACTCTATTATATCAAATTCTTTTTATTTTAAAATAGAGATTTACTCAAAAATAAAAAAATAGAGATTTTATCTCTATTTTTAAAGTAAACTTAACGACGAAGTCCAAGTTTTGAAATAAGCTCACGGTAACGTTGCACATCTTTTTCACGAAGATAACCAAGTAAATTACGACGATGACCAATTTTTTTCATCAAACCGCGGTAAGTCGAGTGATCTTTTTTGTGAAGCTTGATATGATCATTAAGATGATTAATTTCCCATGTAAGTACTGCAATTTGTACTTCTGGTGAACCTGTATCACCTTCTTTACGTGCATATTCAGTGATGATTTCATTTTTTTTCTCTTTTGAGATTGCCATTTGAGTTTCTCCTTTAACTTTTATTACCTGTGCTGAGTAAGACATTGGCAGCGTCAAACCAAGGTCAGGTTGTAAAAAACTACTTTGTTAGTTTATCATATTATGCTACTTTTTACAAGAATTATTGAGCAGTTGTTGAATTTTCACTCGGAACAGCCTCTTCTACAGTTTCTGATGATGAGCTAGATAATGCTGGTTCTTCATATTTTAAAACTAAAATTACAACTTCTGTGTGCTTAGGATCGAAGTAAGTTCCAGCTTCGGGTGTCAAACCAATAACATATCCATCGCCTGAAGCTTCATTTGTTGTTAAATAGTCTACTGTAATTTTTGAATCAGGAACACCTAAATTTGCTAAGGCTGCCTTCATTGAAGCTAGCTTCATCTCTGAAAGGCCACTATCACCTTCATAAGCTGGCATTAAAACAGTGTTCTCTGAAGAACTAGAAGAACTGGAGCTAGAAGATTCTGAAGCTTCCTCTGAACCTGAAGAAACATAAATATTAATCTTGCTATTTTTATCAACCAGACTATTTTCTGAAGGACTTACTCTAATGACAATTCCTTCTTCCTCTTTACTTTCTTCTTTAATTACTTGACCAACTTTCAAGCCTTTTTCTCTAATCTCTTCTTCAGCTGTTTTTTGTGTTTTTCCTACAATTTCTGGGACATAAGTTTTATCTTCTCCAGAGTTTAAAATTACCCAAGTTGCAAAACCACCTCCAAGCATTGCAAGAAAAATAACAAGCACAACAATTAAAGAAAGTTTATTTCTCTTCTTTTTTGCTTCAATAGGCTTTGCAGTTGTAACGACCTTTTTCTTTCCTTCATCCTTTTGATCTTTTACTTTATCTTCAATTGATTTTGGTGAAAGCTGATTTGTCACTTGGCGAATCAATTCTTCAGTATCACTCATTAAATTTGGTGCTTTAGAAATAGAATTAATATCATCTTTAGGAAGCATTAACTTTCTTTCACCTTGACGATCTAGAGAAAGTGAGGTTTCTAAGTCTGTCATCATTTCTAATGCACTTACATAACGATACTTAATATTTTTAGCTGTCGCACATATTACAACATTTTCTAAAGCCTGAGGGACACTTGAGTTTTGATTAATAATTGAAGGGAGTTGCTCTTGGAAGTGCTTAAGAGCAATAGATACAGCTGAATCACCATCAAAAGGAACTCGCTCTGTCAACATCTCATAGAGAATAATTCCAATTGCATAAATATCCGACTGAACCGTTGCATTTGCACCACGTGCCTGCTCCGGTGACAGGTAATGGACAGAGCCAAACATTGAATTTGTTTGTGTAAGCGAAGTCTCACCCAAGGCTTTGGCAATCCCAAAATCCGTCACCTTAACGTCGCCCATAGTAGAAATTAAAATATTTTGAGGCTTAATATCACGGTGAATAATCCCTCTGTTATGAGCTGCAGCCATTGCTGATAAAATACTTGAGATTTTTAAAATGACATCTGAGTTATCTAGGGGTGAGTTTCTTTTAATATATTGCTTTAAAGTAATACCATCAACATACTCCATAACAATATACTGTTGATTCTCAAACTCTCCAACATCAATAATACCCACGATATTAGGATGTGATAACTCTGACATCGCATAAGCTTCTCGTTGAAAACGTGCAATTGCAAGTGCATCGTTTTCAAAATTCGGTCGAAGAACTTTAACGGCAACTTTTCGATTATCTAAAAAGTTATCTGTTGCCAAGTAGACATTTGCCATCCCACCTCGACCAATTTCTTTAATTACTTGGTAACGATCGGCAAAGAGGTAACCTATCTGAATCATCGTAAATCACCTCCATCAAACTTGACAAGAATAATTGTAATATTGTCACTTCCTCCATTGGCATTAGCCTGAGTTACAAGATCTTTAATTTTATTTTCAAGATAATCTCCACTATTTAAAATCTCAAGAATCTCTTCATTTGACATCATATTTGTCAAGCCATCTGTGTTCATTAAAATATAATCACCTATTGCATAAGTAAAACTTTCTGTATCAGGGATTGCCTCTTTAGCCTGTCCTAAGCTTCGCGTAATTATATTTTTTTGTGGATGCGTCTGTGCTTCTTCCATTGTGATTTGACCAGCTTCCACAAGCTCTTGAACTAACGAATGATCTCTTGTTAATGGAATTAATTGACGATTGCGTATCAAAGAACTCTTAGAGTCGCCGATATGCCCTAAAATAATATGGCCGCTTCCAATAAAGAGAAGTTCAAGCGTTGTTCCCATCCCTTTATAATCATCAAGCTTACCTAAGTTTGCAATATTTTCATTTTCAACCAAAACTTGACGACGCATCCAAGCTTCTATAGTTTCAATATCTGCATCACCTTCAAAAGAAGTTTGTTCCCATAAAGCACCAATATCTGTCACTGCCAACTTTGAGGCAACATCACCTGAACGGTGCCCCCCCATCCCATCTGCAAGTAAAAAAAGACGTTCCCCTTTAAGATTGAGAAATGTATCTGCATAGTCTTGATTTGATTTTCTTTTTGCACCTATATCTGAAAGAATTTGATAGTCCATTTATTGCCCTTTTTATAAATAATATTCTTATTTTTTTCTAAACTTTGCGATGAAAAAGCCATCTGTATGATAAAGTTCAGGGCTAATATAAATACAGCCATCTTGAATTATATCTAACTTTTCATGCTTGATTTCTATTTGCTCAAAGTCAGAATGAGCTTTTAGAAAAAGTTGAACAAGTTCAAAATTTTCTTCATCTGCCAATGTGCATGTACTGTATACCATTATAGCATTTTTCTTTAGTAATTTTGCACTTGAAGCTAAAATTTCAAGTTGAAGTTCTTGTAATTCCTTAAAATCCTCTGGATTTTTACGGTATTTTATATCTGGCTTACGACGCATCAAACCCAATCCTGAACAAGGAGCATCCACTAATATCTTATCAAAAGTCTCGGCTGTAAAATACTGATCAAGCTCTCGTGCATCTGCCTTTAAAGTTTTTATTTTATCTTCTACATGCAAACGCCTAGCATTTTCTTGGATTAACTTTAACTTATGTACATGGATATCAACAGCAGTAACTTTCCCTTTTTCTAGGTAACTTGCGATATGACAACTTTTTCCTCCAGGAGCAGCACAAGTATCTAAAATTTGGTCATTCGGAGAAGCTGAAAGAATTTGAGCAACAAGTTGACTCGTTTCATCTTGAATAGTAATCTGTCCTTTTTTAAAAGCTTCTGTATTTGAAAAATTTCCCTTATCAGAAATTAAAGCTCCGTCAACAAGCTCTGAAGGTCGTGTCTGAGGGATTTTTAATTTAGGATCAACGCATCTAAGACTTACATGGCTAGGTTTCTCTAAAGATTCAAAAATCCTCACTGCTCTTTCTTTACCAAACTGAGCAATAAATTTTTGAACCAAAAAATCAGGCAAAGAGTACTTTGTTCCAAAATCTTTTGGAGCAAGTAAAGGACTGCGACTAAAATTTCTCAAAACAGCGTTAATAAAGTTTGCTTTATCTTGCCCACCTTTTATTTTTGCTATTTTCACCGCTTCGTCAATAGCTGCTGAAGTTGGAATCTTATCCATATAAAGAATTTGATAAGCAGTCATCAAAAGAAGTAAGTGCAGCCAAGCTTTAGTTTTTTTTAGAAAAGGTGACAGATAATTCTCTAATAAAAGCTTCTTAGAAATTGTGCCATAGACAATCGCCGTTACAAAATTCCGATCTAGCTCTGAAAGTCTTGCTTCAGATAAGGCTTTATCTAAAGCAATATTCGCATAAGCCCCATTAGTAAAAACTTGACATAGTATCTCTAGAGCTACTCGGCGTGGTTGATATATGACATGTGCTTCATTTCTTATTTTCATCCCAATCGGTCTCCAATCTTTATTTCACGCCCAGTTCCATTTAAAAATTGACTGATTAGCATTTTAGACTTTCCAAAGGCTTGAACTTCAAGTATTTCCAAAGCATCCTTAGCTGTTGCAACTATCAAAGTTTTTTTTGTTCTCTCAATTACCTGACCGGCTTCTCCTTTACCTTCAACTTTTCTAGACTTATAAATCTTAAAACGCTGACCCTCATAGTAACAAAAAGCTGCAGGCGTTGGAGATAAGGCACGAATTAAATTATGAATATCTTGAGCTGACTGTGTCCAGTCTATTTGCTCTTCTTCAGGAGAAATATTTGGAGTAAATACAAGCCCTAACTCTTCTTGTGGCTTAGGTTTTAATTCTCCTGAAATATAAGGATCTAAACTTTCCAAGAGCAGATCACGTCCCACAATTGCTAACTTTTCAAATAAAGTTCCGCTATCATCACTGTCCAACAATGGAATCTTCGCTTGAGAAATAATCTGCCCTGCATCCATTTCCTTAACCATCTCAATAATGCTAATCCCAATTTCTTGATGACCTGCCATAACTGCTCTCTGAATTGGTGCTCCGCCACGACCCCAAGGTAGTAAAGAGCCATGAACATTAACAGCAAAATCTACAGAATCCAATAACTTTATAGGTAAAAATTGACCAAAGGCTGCAGTTACAATACCATCCGCATTCAAAGCCATTAACTCTTGTATCTCTTTTGAATTTGAAAGCTTTTCAGGTTGAAAGACTGGAATTTGATGAGCGAGAGCCAGTTCTTTAACTGGCCCTACTTTAAGAATTTGCTTACGACCGACTTTACGATCTGGCTGTGTAGTCACTGCAACAATCTCATAACGTTCATCTGAAATAAGTCCAGATAAGACCTGAGCTGAGAAATCAATCGTCCCCATAAAAATAAGTTTTTTCTTCATTTTTTTCCTTTTTATATAAAATTTATTGGCTCAGAATCAATAATCACCCGTAAGCTTTTATTTTCACTTTCTTGCGACCAATCTAAAAGTTGGTTAAGTACTGTTTCTAAACGTTCTTCAAAGCGATATTTAATTAAAATTTGATAATGATAAAGCTGATGAGTACGAGCAATGGGACGTGCAACTGGTCCTAGAATAATTGCTTTTTCTGTTAGATTTTTCTTCAGCAAACTTATAATCTCATAAGATTTCTTTACAACATTATCTTCTTCCTTATCAGAAATTACAAGTTGGGTGCTATACCAATAAGGCGAGTAGGATAAAAGACGTCTAAATTTCATCTCTGTTTTATAAAAACTTTCATAATCCTGTGTTTTTGCGAGCTGAATCGCATAGTGATCAGGATTGAAGGTTTGAATCATCACCTCTCCTCTTTTTTCTGCACGCCCAGAACGTCCTGACACTTGGGTCAAGAGTTGAAAGGTTTTTTCACTTGCTCTAAAATCAGGAAGATTTAAGCACGTATCTGCGTTAATGACACCAACAAGTGTTACATTAGGAAAATCTAACCCTTTGGCAATCATTTGTGTCCCTAAAAGAATATCGGCTTCTTCATTTGCAAAAGTTGTCAAAATCCTTTCATGAGCTCCTTTTTTAGAGGTGGTATCGACATCCATCCTTAAAATTCTTGCTTCAGGAAAAAACTTCTCTAACTCTTCTTCAATTTTTTGAGTTCCTGTTCCATAATAACGAATCTGCTTTGATTTACAACTTGGGCAAGTATCTGGAATCCTTTCTTTATGCCCACAATAATGACAATTTAAGGTCTTACTATCCATGTGTAAGGTTAAGCTAACATCACAATTTTGACAATTCACCACAAAAGCACAGTCACGACACATGACAAATGAAGAATAACCTCGTCGATTTAATAATAAAATAATCTGCTCTTTTTTCTTTAACTTTTCTTCAATTTTTTCTAGAAGTTCTTGAGAAAAATTTAGAGATTGAGGACTTATTGACTTTTTCATATCAATGAGTTTTACCTGAGCAAGTTGAGCTAATGGGTTCGCTCGCTCCTTCATTTCTAATAATTGATAATAAGCTCGGTCTGCTCGTGCTCGTGTTTCTAAGCAAGGTGTTGCTGAGCCTAAGATTAGCTTTGCTTGATGATAAGCAACACGCTCTAATGCCACATCTCTGGCATGATAACGTGGACTAGACTCTTGCTTATAACTACTGTCATGTTCCTCATCAATAATAATAACACCAATATTTTCTAAAGGCGCAAAAATAGCCGAACGAGTTCCCACCACAATTCTTGCCTCTCCTTTTTTTATCCTCCGCCACTCATCATAGCGTTCACCATCTGATAGGCGAGAATGAAGCAACGCAACTTTATCTGAAAATCGTGCAATAAAACGTTTGGCTATCTGTGATGTCAATGAAATTTCAGTTAGCAGCATAATTGCCGTTTTTCCTTTTTCAAGCTCAGAGGCAATCACTTGTAGATAGACTTCTGTTTTTCCCGAGCCTGTTACTCCTTCTAAAAGATAATTCTTCTTCTCATTTTTAATAATTGTTTGAAAAACTCGTTCTTGTTCTAAATTTAAAGTTAACTTTTCATCTCTTTTTACCTTTTCTAAAGCCAAACGATTGACTTCAATTTCTTCTACTTTAACCAGTTCATATTCAATAAAAAAATTAACAACTGCTCTCGAAAATTGATGAATCATTTCTGAAAACTCTAATCTCTGGTCTGAATTTAATAAAAAGTCTTTAAATTCTTGTCTTTTTTTAGCTTTTTTTCCAATATCAAATAAAGACAGAGCCGTCTTATTTACAAGGATAAACTTCTTTATCTTTCGAGTTTCCCTAGACTGAGCTTTATAAGAAACTTTTAAGAGGCCCTTACTCACTAACTTAGCTTTTTCTAACTGTTCTTTTTGAGAAAGTTCAGACCAATAGCTCACACTTCCATCTTCAGCAATCAATAACTTATCATAAGAGGAATTCAAAAGATTAGGCAACATAGCTTTTAAGATAGAGATTTTATAGCTAAATACTTTTTGCCTCATCTTATCTGACAACATCAGCTGCTCTTCTGAAAGAACAGCTTCTAAATCTAAAACTTCTTTTATTTCCTTTAAATTTTCAATCTCTTTCTTCTCAACTATTCCTATAACAATCCCTTGTAGCAAGCGATTCCCTTTACCAAATGGAACATGAACCCGCATTCCTTTACTTACCAAACTTTCAAACTCTCGTGGAATTAAATATGAAAAAGGTTTATCTGTCTGTAGTAAGGGGACATCTACAATAATTTGAGCAATTTTAGGCATATTTTATTATATCATGAAAAAAGAGTAGTTTTGCTCCTTATACTAAGCTGTAACTTCTAACGTACATTTCCACTATGTTTAAAGTTTGTTTCAGCATCCAGTGGTAAATAAGAAATATACCTTTTTATGATATGATTCCAAAATTCCCAATCATGCTGTCCTTGACAAGTATAGTAATGGTGCTTTATTTTCTTATTCGTTAAATAGTCTGAAAAATCTTGGCTATGAGTAAAAAGGAAGTCTTCTCTACCACAAGCAATATAAAAATTAGGTAAATTTTCCCTGTTTGCTTCAATAGCATGGCGAGGATTAAGATATGTTTCTTCTGCTTCTTTTTGAGAACATGAAAAAATCTTTTCAAAAAATAATTTTGAGCTAATTCCTTCTCCATTTTCGATAATCATATCAGGGATTAAAGCCAGTGAAAAAGATCCAATTTCTGAAAATTTTTGCCGATACTTCAATCCATTAATTAAAGCACCATAAGCACCCATTGATAGGCCAGCAATATAAGTATCCTCACGATTTTGAGATAAGGGAAACATCTTTCGAGTCAGCTCAAGCAATTCTTCTCCAATAAACTGAGAATATCTCCTTTCTCCTTCAATATCATCAACATAACAAGCATTTTCTCCACTTGGCATAACCACCGCAAGATTATGTTTTTCAGCTAATAACTTAATATTACTATTTATCAACCAATCCAAATCACTCCCCATAATCCCATGTAGTAAATAAAGTGTCTTAAATTCCTCTAAAGTTTGTCCTGTTTTATCTACAGGAAGAATAACTGAAATATCTACTGTTCTCATTAAACTTTGAGAATAAATATTTGCTCGAATCACACTCATTTAAAGTCCTCATTTCTTTTTTCTGATAACGCTTACTTATAGTGTAACATATTTTTTCTTTAAAAAAACCTTAAGATTTTCTTCTCAAGGTTTCAAGCTTATTTTTATCGTTCAATTGCAAGACTAGCTCCTTGCATAACAGACTCAACTTCTCTTCGACTAATAAAACAATTATCCCCAAGTCTTGAATGCTTAATCATCGTATCAGCTAAAGCAAAGTGAGCAATCTCTTTTTTTGATTTTCCAGATAAAATTCCATCTAAGATACCTGCAGTAAAAACATCGCCACCCCCAATGCGGTCTAAAACTGGAAGCTTTACTTTTTCTGTCTGATAAAGATTTGAGTCATAAATATTAACAGAAAGTTCATGTTGATAAGGAGTGATAACCTGACGATTTGTTGAAGCTAGGTACTGAATCTGAGGATAAGAACTTTTTAGCTGGGCATATCCTTCATCCAAATCTTCAAGTTTCATATTAAGTAAATACTTCATATCCAAAAGTCCTAAAAAGGCATAATCAACATAAGCTAATACTTCTTTTAAAAATGTCCCTGCTTCAGTCTGACTCCACAGTTTGGCACGATAATTACTATCGTAACTTACCTTGAGTCCCATACTTTTGGCTTTTTTTATGGTTGAAAGAGTCATGCTTCTTGTATTTTCTGTTAAGGCTGCTGTAATTCCTGACACATGAAAAAGCTCTGCATCTTTAAATATCTCTTCAAAATTATAGTCTAACTCTTTAGACTGAGCAAAGCAGCTATTTGCACGGTCGTAGATAACAGCTGTTGCAGTCAGAGCATCTCCTAAGATAGCATAATAAGTCCCTAAACGTCCATCTGTATAACCAACATGCTTCATACCAACTCCATAGGCTTGTGCTTCTTTTTGAATACGTTCTGATAGGACATTATTTGGAAGCAGAGTAACCATTTCTGTCTCATAACCCAAGCCTGAAAGATTTACTAGAGTATTATACTCACCACCTCCAAAGTAAATCTTTAAATCCTGACTGCGATTAAGACTGATGTCTAATGGATTTGACAAACGCATCATAACCTCTCCAAGCCCTATAATTTTCATTTTGCGACCTCTTCTTTAAAGCGTTTTGCTAAGGCTGTAACTCCAGCAAAATCTCCTGTCTGTCCTGGCTTAAGTAAAGATGAACCTACACCTACCATAGTCACTCCAGCTGCAAACCAGTCTTTAACATTATCAATATCAACACCACCTGTTACCATTAATTGTGCTTGAGGAATTGGTGCTTTCACTGCTTTGATAAAACTAATACCTAGACTATCTCCTGGAAAGACTTTAGCTACTACATTTCCTTTTTCCATTGAACGAATAATTTCACTCACTGTCATTGCTCCAGGCATGTAAATTACCTTTGCCTCGTTACAATAACTTTGTACACTATCAACATAACCTGCTGACACGACATAAGTTGCTCCTGCATCAACTGCATTTTTAGCTTGCTCAACTGTCAAAACTGAGCCAATTCCTACTAAGCTCTCTGGATACTTTTCCTTTACCTGACGAATCAACTCACAGACATTAGGGATAGAGTATGTTAATTCTAAAGCTTTCATCCCACCTGCATAAACAGCGTCTACATACTGCATTCCTTCCTCCACACTCTTACTACGAAGGACAGCAACAACTTTTTCTGATTTTAGTTTTTCTAACATAATTCTCCTTTTTATAAATGGTAAAAAAGCAGTTTAAACTGCTTTAATTACTCAATTATCTTGCTTGCCAGCCGCCATCAACTGGAAGTGTCACACCGTTAATATACTTTGCAGCATCTGTAGATAAGAAGACAACTGCACCTGCAATATCATCTGGATCTGCCCAGTAACCTGCAGGAATACGTGATAAAATCTCAGTATTTCTAACCTTATCTGCACGAATAGGTGCAGTATTAGCAGTCGTAACATAGCCTGGTGCAACTGCATTGATTTGAATGTTATGCTCTGCAAGCTCATTTGCAAATGCCTTCGTCAATCCTGACACTCCGTGTTTACTTGCTGCATAAGCAGGAACAAACTTTCCACCTTGGAAAGAAAGCATAGAGGCGATATTAATAATCTTTCCATGTCCTTGCTCTTTCATCACAGTCGCTGCTGCCTTTGAAAGATAAAAGACAGTATTTAAGTTAATATCAATCACTTGATCCCAATCCTTATCCGGTGTTTCAAGCAGTGGATTACGGCGAATTGTACCTGCATTATTTACTAGAATATCAATCTTACCAAACTCTTTAACTGCTTCATCTACAAGTTTTTGAATCTCTTCTTTACTTGTCAAGTCTGCCACATAGCCAAAGAATTTTTTTCCAGCTTTTTCAACATAAGCTTTAACTTCTGCGAAATCATCAATATAACTTACCACCATCACATCAGCTCCCATATCACAAAGAGCCTTACTGTAAGACAAGCCGAGACCTGTATTTCCACCTGTGATAATTGCTAATTTTCCATCTAATTTAAACTGTTCTATGTTCATTTTTTCTCCTTATTATTTTAATTCATTCGCTGGAATGAAATCCATATCATCAAATGTTTGATTTTCACCACACATCGCCCAGATAAAAGTATAAGTTCCTGTACCTGCACCTGCATGGATAGACCATGAAGGTGAAATAATCGCCTCTTCATTTTTTACCACAATATGACGAGTTTCTTCCTTTTCACCCATAAAATGCATGACTGGCTTATCCTCATCCATATTAAAGTAAACATAAACTTCCATACGACGGTCATGGGTATGTGGGGGGAAAGTATTCCAAACACTTCCTGGTTTTAAGGTTGTCATTCCCATACAAAGTTGAGCTGTCTCACATACTGCTGGATGTAAGTATTGATTAATTGTACGTTCATTTGATGTACTAATGTCTCCCAGATTTACTTTGTTAGCATCGGCAAGTTTGATATATTTTGCTGGAAAAGCTTTATGACTTGGAGAGCTTGTAAAGTAATATTTTGCTGGATTAGATGTATCCTTGCTCTTAAATTGGATTGACTTTGTACCTAGTGGAATATAAAATCCATCGCTATTTTCCATTTCATAATCAACGCCATCAATTGTCATCACTCCTGCAGCACCAATATTTATCACACCCATCTCTCGGCGTTCAAGGAAATAATCACTCTTAAGTTCTTCAACTTTTCCAATCTCTAAAAGTTTGTCTGTTGGAACTACTGATCCTACAATAATTCGATCATCAAAAGAATAATTCATTACAACTTCACCAGCTGTAAATAAGTTCTCCATCAGATATTTCTTTCTAATTTCTTGAGTGTCATATTTTTTAAAATCTTCTGGATGTGTACTATAATATTTTTTCATTTTTTCTCCTTTAACTTGTATACTAGCATATTAGCATATTATTCTATTTTTGTCAAGAAATCTGATAGTTTATTTTTTTTCAAAAGAACGTATAAACTTAATACTCTCAATCAACTCTTCATCTTGAATCTCTTCTATAATAATAGGTAGATTTGTTAATCCATACTTTTCAACTAATGGATAGATTTTTTTATAGTCCATTAAACCCTTATCTAATTGACAAAGTTTTTTCTGGTCTTTTTCAAAAATGAAGTTTTTAAAATGAAGAATTTTAATTCTACTCCCAAATTCTTTAAGAAAACTTTCAAAAATTTCCAAATAATCTTGATGATTATCTATATTCAGTAGATTTGCCAAATCTAAAGTAATTGCAACCTTATCATTTAGCATCATTGACTTTGTGATCTCTAAGTTATAAGACACGTGATCATAGACTGGCTCAAGTAAGTATTTTTCTTCATCTAAATTTTCTGTAACACGAGAAATCGCTTCTTTGAGCTTTGTATAACTTTCCTCAGTATGATTATCAGGATGATAAGTCCAAGCTTCTCCATTCACTGAGCCTGTTTCACTTCCAATATTTTTTATATTATTGGCTTTAGCAATTCTTGTATTTGCCTTAAAAATTTCATGACCCAACTCTAATTTTTCTTTATCGGGATGAATCATATTAAAATATGAGCCCAAAAGATAAACATCAATGTCATTTTCTTGGATAATTTTCATCTGGTCATTAATAAAGTCAAGGTCATTTATTTTATCTGGAAAAATTCTCATCCAAACAAGCTGAAGACCTTCGGCCTGTATTTCTTTACATTTATCACAGAGTTCTTGGATATTTTCAAACTCTAAATCATGTGGACGAATTCCAATTTTCATTTTCTCTCCTTTTTATTTCCTTTGCGACATAAGTTGCAAGTAAATCAGCTCCTAGAATTGAGCTATGAGTATTGTCATAAATTTTTAATAAATCACTATGAACAAAATACTTTTTAGACTCTTCCTCAGTAACTTCTAGTATCATTTTCTGACTGTAAGCATTTGTATCTATAATCTTATCTGAAAATTCTTTTTTTAACTCTGTTAGATATTCGCCATGACTCTCTAGCAGTTGATCATTTTCAAATTGTCGTCTTGCCAAGGGCGTACAGATATACAGCTTAACCTTCTTTTTTTCAGCCTTTTCAACAATTTCTCGAACTTCACCGATAAATTCTTCAATAGAAAGTCCAAAAAAATTTCTCTTTTGATCGTTATGAGCAAATGCAAGAATAAGTTTATCCTTATCTTTCAGTCTTAAAAATACTGACTCTAGACGATCCTCCAGCTTAAAACTTTTAATACTTCGACCACAGACGGCTTCATTGATGACAATTTCTTGACTCTTCGTTTGTAAGAGTTGTCCCCAGCCCCAGTAAGGGAGTGAATGATTGGCTACTGTTGAATCACCGATGATATAACTGATAGCTTCAGCTTTTATTTCTTTAATCTGAATATTCATTATACTGATATCATCTCTTGTTTTAATTTGAAAAATCTCTTCTTTATAAACGATTGTCTTGAAAGAAATCTGATTTTCTAAGCCGCGATAGACACATAAACCTCTGCTATCAAAAAGCTCATAGATTTTTCCCTGATGGTCAATATTTAAGTCTACTTGAAAATAGCCTACCTTCAAGTCCTCAGAGTATATAAGATCTGCCTTTATCTGCTCTCTATAGTGAGGAAACTCTGTCTTACTTTTATTATCTACTGAAAGGAGACTTCCCTCCGTCGTATAAACAAGACTTCCACTTTCTAATTCTACTTTTAGTGTTGGAGCAATATTACTAAAATTTCCTAAAATTAAAGAAACTTTTACTAGCTTTTCCTCAAAAGTCTTCTCCCAGATTACCTTATTCTCTTCATTTTTTAAGCCAAGTTTTGAATTATCATAAAATAAATAATAAATACCTTTTCCTGTATTATTTTGATAAAGAATGGGATTTTCTTCAAACTTTTTCATAATCATAAGCTAAAATCAAATCTTTACTTTTAGGACTGTCATCTAAATTTGTTTCCATAATAGGAGCCATGAATTTCCACCATTTACGACAGGCTTCTGTTTCTGAGATTTGATTCCAAATCTCAACATTTCCAACATTAAGATAAGCAAAAAGAAAGTTACTTTCCTCATCCAACCAGATGGAATAATCTGTAAGCCCTGCTTTTTTAAACTCTAGTAAAAGTTCTGGAAATACTTGCTGATGTCTTTTTTGATATTCCTCTAACATGCCATCATAAAGCTTCATTTTAAATGCTTTTTTCATTTTAATCTCCTTTTTAGAAAAGTCTTCTCAAAATGAGAAGACTATTTTTTACATCTGCCCTAAAATAGTCGGCAACCAAAGTGAAATTTGTGGAATATATGTGACTAACATTAAAATAACAAGAATTGCTCCAAAGAAGGGTAAGGCTTCTTTCATAATCTTCTCAATCGATACTCCCGCAACATTACTTGCAACAAAGAGAACAGTTCCAACCGGAGGCGTAATTGTACCCACAGCTAAGTTAAATACCATGATAACTCCAAAGTGAACAGGGTCAATTCCAACACTTGTTACAATTGGAAGTAAGATTGGAGTAAAAATCAAAATGGCAGGAGCCATGTCCATAAATGTTCCAATAATCAATAAAATTACATTAATTAAAAGTAAGATAACGATTGGGTTTGTAGAAATACCTAAGATAGTATCACTCAAAGCTTGTGGAATTCCTGTAAATGAGAGAACAAATCCCATCACACCAGATGCTCCAACTAAGAACATAATTTGAGCAGACATTACTGCTGCATCTCCTAAGAGAACAATCAAAGCTTTAAAGTTAATGGTTTTATAAACAAAAACTGAAAGAATAAAAGTATAGACAACCGCAATCGCTGCTGCTTCTGTTGCAGTAAAGATACCGGCAACAATCCCACCAACAATGATAAAGACAAGTGCTAAACTTGGAAGAGCCTCTACAAATGTTTTTCCTAAACGTTTCAAATCAAAAGGCTCATCACTGGTTGCATAGTTACGCTTTTTACTAATAACAAGTGCAACCACTCCGATAGCTAAAGCCCAAAGAACTCCTGGAATCCAACCTGCTAAGAAAAGAGCAGAGATGCTCGCACCACCTGCAGCCAATGAAAATACGATGAAGGCTGCTGTTGGAGGGATTAATTGTCCAACGGGAGCTGAGGTCGCATTGACAGCTGCACTAAACTTTGGCTCATATCCTTTTTCTGCTTCAATCGGTGCAAGAGTTCCACCCATAGCTGCAGCTGCTGCAATTCCTGATCCTGAAAGAGAACCAAAGAGGGCATTTCCAGCAACGTTTGTCAAAGCAAGTGATCCAGGAACACGTCCTAAGAGTGCTTCTGAAAAGTTAATCAAACGCTTGGCAATTCCACCTGTATTCATCATCAAACCTGATAAGATAAAGAAAGGAACAGCAAGTAGTGTGAAACTATTGATTCCAGTAGCTATTTTTTGAGCACCGACAAAGGCTCCAAAATTAAATGTTAGTAGACCTGTTACTGTCACACAAGAAGCAACAGCAATAGCGATAGCAATGGGGACTCTGTAAAATAAGAGTATAAAGAAAATTACTGTAAGAATAATTCCTACTAATAAGGCTTCAGCAACCATTATTCTTCCTCCTTCGTTTTGATAAAGTCATAAAGATTGAGTGAATTATAAATCACAAAGAGAATTCCTGAAACAGGGATAGAGAGGTAAACATAGAACATATTGATGCCTAATGATGGTGAAATTTGTCCATAAGCATTAAGAGCAACCATGAAGCCACCAATGATTAACACAGCAATTGCAAAGATCATTACTACTAACTCTACAATGATTCGATTTATTTTTTTACCTTTTGCAGCTAATTTATCTGTAAAAATAGTTACTGCCATAATTCGATTTAGTCCATGTGAGAGAGGAGCTCCAATCATCGTAATCCAGATCAGTTGAAATCTTAGAATTTCGTCTGTCCAACTGGCTGGTGCATTGAAAATATAACGAGAGACTACTTGCCATGTTGCTTCAATGACCATAATCCCTAATAAAATCGCACAGAACCAGATTAATTTTCTATTTAGTTGCTGACGCATCGTAGTCCACCTCTTTTCCTGCAGCCTGCTCTACTTTTTTATAGAGTGACTCATAATCTTTGCCTAAGTCCATAAATGTTTCGTGCATAGGCATTACTTTTTCTTTAAACGGTCCAACTTCTACTTCATAAAATTCAAGACCTGCTTCTTCACTTTCTTTTTTCGCATCTTCTAACATACTATTATTTAGCTCACGATAGTAAAGATTATTTTCCCAAAGAGACTCCTCTAGTGCTTTTACTTGTTCATCTGTCATTTTTTCTAGTGTTTTTGTAGATAAGATATAAATATCAGGAACCATTTGATGACGAGTGTAGGAGTAACTCTTTGCCACGTCCATATGACGATTTACAGTCAATGCCAACTCATTATTTTCAGCACCATCGATGACTCCTTGTTGAAGAGCAGTATAAGTTTCGCTTGATGACATTGGTACAGGTGAAGCTCCGAGTAGACTCACCATTTCTTTACTTACAGCACTTTCCATAACACGGATTTTCATTCCCTTAAGGTCATCAGGTGTTTTGATTGGATTATTTTTTGCTGTATAGAAGTTACGTGCACCTGAAGGATACCAACCTACCATGATAAATCCTTTATCATAAGTTGCTTCATTTAGCTTATCAATTAAGTCTGTATTTAACATCGCTGAGTATAAATCTTCTTCATTTTCAAACATAAATGGAAGAGAGAAGATACCATAAAGGTGATCGAAAGCATCAATGGATGAAGCTCCAACTTTTGCCATGTCAAGTACTCCAGCCTGTACCATTTCAATCGTATCGCGCTCTGAGCCTAAGACACCACTTCCATAAATTTGAGTATGTAGAGTCCCATTTGTCTTTTCATCAACTAAACCTTCAATTTTTGCAATGGCTTGTCCACTATCTGAAGATTCAACAACTCCATGTGCCATACGTAATGTTAATATACCATCTTTTGCTTCTGATGAACCACAGGCAGACAAAATAAAGAGTGAAACAAAGAGTGTTGACAAAACAGTCAATAATTTTTTCATTTTTTATTCCTTACTATTTTTTTAAATATAAATAATATTCATTTAAGGCAATCACTGTCAAGGATTGACCGTAGGCAATAGGAGTCACGATAATGTTCTTATAATGATCGACATCCATTCCCATACCCGTACCACCTGAAACCTGTGTTACCGTTCCATCTTCAGTAATATTTCCAATCAATGCTTCAATAGCTTTTGTACAAACATTGATATATTTATCTTCCTCTAAGATACCAAGACGGATACCTTTTAAAATTCCAGCTACAATTGCTGCTGAACCTGAGCTTTCAACATATGAACTTGGATCAAGTAATACCGTATGCCAAAGTCCATTATCATCTTGAAGTTCTACAAGTTTGTCTACTTGATTTTTATAAACTTGTAATACAAAATCTTTAAGATATGGATCCTCATCTTCACACATTTCTAAGAAATCAATGATTCCATAAGTGAACCAAGCATTTCCGCGACACCAGTAAATCCCACCAAAGTTATCTTTACGATTGAAGCTATAACCATGATAGAAAAGCTTATCAATGTGATTATAAAGATACTTGATATGTTGTAAGACTTGATAGCGAGCCACATCACGATACTTTTGATTATTCATTTTTTTACCATACTTATTTAAGAATAATACAGACATGAAAATCGTATCAATCCACATTTCACTCTCATTTAAGATGACACCTGTTCCTGTTACGTCACTTGTTACATGCTGGAAGCAACCTTCTTCTGTTTTTGGTAATTCATTTACCAAAAATTCTGCCCAATCTGCACATAATTTTTCAAATACAGGATTACCATCTGCATAATCAATCATTGTTAACATCGGTGCTGTAGTATTAATATTCATTGGTGGCAAGCCTTCTGCAATTCGAGCATTATACCAATCTTCAAAAAATGTATCATATTGAGGATTATTTTTAAAGTTCTCATAACGATGAAATCCGTAAAGTCCAACACCCTGAGGCCAATCCCAAATATCAATTCCAAAGTCACGTGGATACAATCCCACCTTTAACTCTTCAGCGCTCATATTGTTTTTATCTAAATTTGAAACTTCCAAATTCATCAATTTCCCAATAACAAGCTCGATTTTTCCTTCCAATAGTTCCTTATTCATAGAACCCTCCTTTTTTTTGTAAGCTGTTACAACTTGCTTAATAATTATTATACTAGTATACTAGAGTTTACACAATGTCAATTTTTCAGAATTTGTATCGATTTTATTCT
Source organism: Lactovum sp. (assembly GCA_047974165.1). Classification (GTDB taxonomy): domain Bacteria; phylum Bacillota; class Bacilli; order Lactobacillales; family Streptococcaceae; genus Lactovum. The sequence goes on along the minus strand of JBKECB010000064.1, from coordinate 12,580 downwards.
AGTATACTAGAATGAGGTAAAAAAAGCTATTTTTAAAGTAAATAAAAAACTCTGACTTTTTAAAATAAAATTGATGATTATATTAAATACTCTAACAATTTTACAAACTATGAGAACTAAAAAAGCTAACCCCGATAGATTATCGAAATCAGCTTCTCAGAACTTCATTTTTTAATTTTTACTTGACTTTTGACCTATTTATTTCATTTAAACTTTATTTTTATTTATAACCCACAGACATCAACAACTTCATCTACTCGTGAGTAAACATCCGTATCATATGTCACAAAAATCAGCACAGTTTCGGGTGTCAGCATCTTTAGGTTTTTCTTTTAGTAACTTAACTGCTAAGCCAATCAAAATAATAATTTCAAGAAGATTTAACAATAAAATAATTAAAATAAGCAAAAGATTTTTAGTTATAAGAATGGAAAGAATTATAAGCTCTTAAATGGATTGAATCATTTTATTTTTAATAAATTAATACAAAATAAAGACTTGTACGTACTTAAGGTTACTAATAAAATCAAGACACCTATTAATTAACTTTGAATGTTATTTCTATAAACATAAATTGCCGTTGTAGCTGAACTCTTCCCTCTAAAATCTTCTTTTATATCTACCATTATCAATTTCTCATTTACTTTTGAACTTAGGAAAATTAAGTTTGAACAGATATTATTGGGCATAGAAATCGTAGAGTTAGAAATATTTTAGAAGTTTAAACAAGCAACAATCTCATTTTCTTTATTTTGCGAACTATAAGAGAGTTCTTCACTTACCGCTATCTATCTTATCCACTTGAAACATAAATAATCTCAAGCTTAATTATTTCACAAGTAAAGACTTTAAAATTTACCAGTTCCTTAATTACCTCTCCATGTCCTTTATAACTTTCTAAAAGGTAAATCGTTACAACTACTGTTATTAAGCTTCTACTCTCATAATTTAAATCTAACCAAAAGCATTAACATAGACAAGTTTGGATTCATAATCATTTTCAAAAAGAGCATCAGAGTTCTAGATTTCTTCATACATATGATTTTTGTCAAGAATAAAATATTTTTTACAGCTTTCATTTACTATCTACCATTTATATAAATACTTTTTAAGTATAATATATTTTTTAATTTTTTAGTCTATAAAATATGAATCTCCTTATTTTTTAGATATTTTCAAACAAAAAGACTTCAGCAATACTGAAATCTTTTTTAACTTTATAATTTTTCGATGACTTTAGGATTTCCTGAGATGCCAAAAGTATTTAGTAAGTCTACGATATTTTCTTTTGTGATAGTGTTTATCTCTGGTAAATTCATAGAGTTAATTTTCACATAAATCTCAGCTGATTTTTCAGCTACATGTATCATTCCAAGTGTTTCATCAGGATTTGGCCCAGCAGCAAAAACTCCATGATGAACCCAGCAAACCATATTAAACTCTTTAAGAAGCTGACTACTTTCCTCACCAATCTCAACACTTCCAGGCATCATCCACTTTAGAAGTGCCACACCTTTAGGAACAAAGACAGACGCTTCTGTCGCATACTTCCAAAGTTTTGCTGAAAACTCATAAGAATCCTCACTCTTAGCATAAGGGTTGACATAGGTCATAATATTTAAATGTGTCGGATGACAGTGGTAAACAGTACGATTTCCTTCCTTTACTTCCTTTAACTGCTGGTGGATAAGAAGGTGAGAAGGAAGTTCACTTGTAGGCATATTTTCATTTTCAAGTCCCCAAACAATCTCATAAGCCTTTCCATTTTCTGAGACTTTACAAAATCCTACAACCTCTTTTGTGTCGATTAAGGCATTCATGAAATATTTCCCTGAACCTGTCACTAAGAATACATCTCCTGCAAGTCCTGAAACTTCCATCGGTAAATCATAGTGTCGATCTGTACTTTGAAAGAAAGGACTTGCTTCACGAACTTCTTCCTCAGTCAAGCGATAAGTCAGATTTCCTGAGTTACGCTCATGCCAGTTAAGATTATCTCCTTTAATCATCGTATGTAAGTATTTTTTGAAAAATTTTAACTCTTCCATTAGGCTCTCCCTTTTAATTCTGTATTTTCATAGCTGTCAATTGCTTCTAAAACTTCTTTATCTGACAATGTATTTGTCACTTGGCAGTAAGCAGTCCATACCGCTGACATATCAAAATTATCTTTTAAGAACTCATAACGTAAGAGTGAATTCGAGTCTGTCTTAATATTATCTGTATCATATAAATCATGATTAATCATTGAACGAAGCATCATTTTTTGTAAATTTCTCACTCCTGAGATATAAGAAAATGGACGGTTGATACTACCATCAAACCAATCAAGACCGAGATAGAACTTATCTGTGCCCAAACGAACAATCTCATCTGTCAAATCAGAAAGTTCTTGATTACGTATCAACACATGATCACTATCCCAGCGAACAGGACGTGTAATATGTAGTGCAACTTTTTCATTAAAAGCAAGTAGAGAAGAAAGCTTATCTGCCACATTTTCTGTTGGATGATAGTGTCCTGAATCAATCAAGCAGTTAATTCCACGGCTCATTGCATAATTCATATAAAACTCATGAGAGCCTACTGTGAAGCTTTCAATCCCAATTCCAAAGACTTTTGACTCTACTGCAACAGCAACTAAATCCTTATCATAATTAATTCCAATAATTTGATCCAATGAATCCTTCAAAAGCTCACGATGACGTAAACGGTTAGTCGGTACTTCCTTTGCTCCATCTGGAATCCAAATATTCATCAGACAGATATCATTTTGCTTTTTTGCAATTTCCTCTGAAATCTTTAAGCAACGCTTGCCATGCTCAATCCAAAAAGAACGAATTACTTCATCATCACTTGACAGTGTAAATCCAGCAGAGGCTTTTTCATGAGCAAAGAAAGTCGGATTAAAGTCAATCTTAATTTCATTTTTCTTTGCAAAATCAACCCATTCCGTAAAGTCAGCATACTCAATCTCATTACGATCATGATTTTTATCACTGATAAGATAAAAGGCATGAAGATTTAGTCGGAACTTTCCTCCCAGATGTTTCAAAACAAACTCTAAGTCTTTAAAAACTTCTTCTTTATTTCCAGCTTTGCCTGGATAGTTTCCTGTGGATTGAATACCTCCGCCTTGAGTCGTCGTTAGCTCAAATCCAACCACATCATCTGCTTGCCAGCAGTGAATGGAAAGTTCTGTTTGGCTGATTTTTTCAATTGCCGCTTGTGTGATTGCTTCTAAGTTTTTCATTTTATTCTCCTAATATTTTTATTTCTAATTGTTGGCTCAGATAATCATGAGCTGCTTTTAAATTTTTAAATTGACCCATTTCAATAGCTTGTACGAGGATATTGCCTAAGGCTGAGCATTCATAAGGGAAAAGTCGGATTTCCTGAGAAAGAATACGATGGATTTCTTCATTGAGAAAGTCAGCCTTAGCTCCTCCCCCTACAATCGTTAATGACTTAATCGGCTCTGCACTGGCACTTTCAAGTTCTAAAATTGCTTGCTTATATGACTTAGCCAAGCTTCTATAAATCACACGCGCAAAATCTCCAGAATCTTTTGGAAGTTCTTGCTGACTTTCCTTACAATAGGCAAGGATAGCTTCCGTCATACTTTCAGGATTCATAAAAATCGCACTGTTTACATTAATCAAACTGTCATTCTTACTTTGTCTCGCCTGTTCATTTAATAAGGCAAAGTCTGTTAATCCTTGCTCTTTCGCATAACTCACAATCAGCCAGAGACCCATAATATTTTTCTGGAAACGATAAGTTTTATCATAGTTTCCTTCATTTGAATAATTATAATTAAAAGCTTCCTGACTTGTGATTGGCTTTATGACATGCTTTCCTAAAAGCGACCAAGTCCCTGAGGACAAGAAAGCATCTTCCTTTTGCAAATGTGGAATCGCTAGGATAGCACTCGCTGTATCATGTGTCGCAACACTGACAACCATAATATCTTGACCTTGAGCATACTCTGCTTTTAATTTTCCAAGTCGTCTTTCTTCTGAGATTTTCTCAAACTTCTCCTTATGCTCACAAAACATCTCATAGTTTTTTAAGTCAAAACTCTGCATTGTTGTTGCATTCGTAAACTCTAAAGACTTGACATCTGAGAGTTTGTAGGCCAGATAGTCGGGAAGCATCAAAAATGAGTCTACTTTTTTCATCTCATAGTTTTCTTCAGCTACTCTCATTTGAAAGAAACTATTAAATGCCTGAATTTGAATCCCTGTCTTTTGATATAAATCAAATAAATCAGACTGACTCTTATAGTCATTTAATGCTTGAACAAAACTTTCATCACGGTAAAACATCGGATTATCAACAGGTCTTCCTTCCTTATCAATCGCAACTGTGTCCACTGCCCAGCTATCAATCCCGATAGAGTTAATATCAGAATACTTATCTAAAGCTCTCTGAATTGATTCTAACACATCTTTTTCTAACTTTTCTAAATTTAAACGCTCTTGATTCCCCTTGATAATATCAATCGTAAATCGATTAATTTCATCAAGAACAAGCTCATTATCTAAATCTGCAACAATTGCTCGTCCACTTGATGCTCCAATATCTATTGCCAGATACTTAGCCATTAGTCCTCCTCATTTCTCTTTATTCATTATTTTACAATTCCCTCTAGTCATAAGCAATAACCCTATTTTTTATAAAGTATCGATTTATTATAAAAATATGTTATGATAGTGCTAATAGATAATCTTTTTTAGGAAAGGAAGCAATGAAAAATCAAGATATTGAAATAAAGAAGCACAGTACTGTTTTATATCACCAACTCTTTGATTCTAAATATGAGTTTGGCGTTCGCCTTCAAGATTTTGATAAAGCATTTAGCGAGCATTATCATAACTACATCGAGATTGTTTGTCAGCTTAATGCAACTAGCGTACAAATCGTTAACAAGCAGACTTATGATTTAAAAGAAGGAGAAATACTCGTCATACATCCTGGCGAATCTCATGAAAATCTGGCAACAAAATCAACTGTTCTCAACCTCATTGTCTCTGAAAAATTTTTAAGTAACCTTGTTATAGACAGTACTTTTGACGACAGTATCTTACACATTAAAAATATTATTTCAAGTCCTAAGCAACGTCAGGTCTACCTTCTCACTCAGGAAGCACAAGATATTTTAAATGAGATTTATTATCTTTTTCTAAAGCAAAGTCGTATTTCCATGTACTATCTCCGTCAAAAAATAAATATCAGCTCCTTTTTTATCGCACTTGAAAAAGTTACTGGAATTATGGATAAAGAAGTCAAGCTTAACAGCCTAGACCTCATTTCTTATATGGAAAATAATCTAGAAGTCGCCTCACTCAATGACTTCTCAAAACTTTGTAATTACTCACCCTCACTTATTTCACAAAAAATTAAGCAACAGTATGAGATGACTTTTGTTGAAATATTACAGGAACTTCGACTAAAAAAAGCAGCACGTTTATTAACAAACTCTGATGAAAATATCGACCAAATCATGTCCATGATAGGCTATAGCAATAAGACACACTTTTATGCTCTTTTTAAAGAAAAATACAGTCAAACTCCCAATCAATACAGAAAATCACATCTTTCCTAAATAAATTTTCAGCATATTAAAATGACCTCTCAAGGTCATTTTTTAATCTACAAAAGAAGTATTCTTTACCTTCCACTGCTCTAACTTAATATTTAACCAAAAGCCGTAAATTCCAAGAGTAATTACTGTAAGTAAAAACCATTTGATCCAATGGCCAAAAAGACCCATAGCTGAACCTGAAAAATAAAGTCGTCTCCCTTCAATCACTGTATGATTAATCCGCCAGCCATAAACCATGCATAAGGCCCAAGGATAACAAAATCCTAAGGTTAAAAATGTAATTAAGCCTCCTAAAATAAGCCAGCCAATATAGCTTAACAAACCACCATCAAAGTATGATTCTTGTTTCATTATATTCTCCCTTATCTTTTTTCTATTATTATATATAAATCTTAACTTATTTACAAAGATTAGGATTTCTAAAAAGTTGAAATAATATAGTATAATCTAAACATGACATATACATTTATTTCTTGGAATATTGATTCCATTAATGCTGCTTTAACAGGAACATCTCCACGTTCAGCTCTATCTATGAAAACACTTAAGGATATTTCTCAATTATCTCCTGATATCTTAGCCATTCAAGAGACAAAGCTCCGAGCTGAAGGACCTACAACTAAGCATCTCAATATTATTCAGTCTTTATTTTCTGACTATGAGTTAGCTTTTAATTCTAGTATTGAGCCAGCACGAAAAGGTTACTCTGGCACACTTTTTCTTTACAAAAAAACTTTAAGCCCAAAGATAAGTTTTCCTCAAATTTCTGCTCCAGGTACGATGGACTTCGAAGGACGAATCATCACACTTGAATTTTCTAATTTCTTTGTCAGTCAAGTCTACACCCCCAATGCTGGAGAGGGTCTTAAACGTCTAAAAGACCGTGGCTTATGGGATGATTATTACCGTGGATATCTCCAAGACTTAGAAAAGATAAAGCCTGTTTTAGCTTGTGGTGACTTTAATGTCGCCCATCAAGAAATAGACCTTGCAAATCCTGCAAGTAATCATCAAAGTCCTGGCTTTACAGATCAAGAAAGAGAAAAGTTCAGCAGTCTCCTTTCATCTGGATTTGTAGACAGCTTTCGTCTGCTCCATCCCGAGCTTAAAAGTACTTATAGCTGGTTTTCTCAGCGTAGCAAGACTGCAAAAACAAACAACACAGGCTGGAGGATTGACTACTGGCTGGTGAGTGAGCAACTTTCAGATAAAATCATTCAATCAGAAATGATAGATACAGGCACTCGTCCAGATCATCTCCCTATTTTACTTAAGATAAATCTTTAAAAAATCTACTGTTTGACAGTAGATTTTTTATAGCTTCAAGAAATAGAGATTTCCTGATACCATTTCAATAAAATAGATTCTTGAATATCAAATTTTTGAGCAATAATTTTAACATGCCGAAGTTCATTTTCTACAAGATATTTTTTTATATTGTCTATCTTTTCTTGGTCATTAGTCACATAGCGTCCCAGACCTTTTTCACTAATAAAGATTCCCAACTCATCTAAGTATTGATAAGCCTTTTGAACAGTATTTGCATTAACCTGCTTTTTCTTTGAAAACTCTCTGACAGAAGGAACTTTTTTGCCCACAGGAGAGTCGGAGCTTAGTATTTCATAGCATAAGTCTTTAGCTATTTTTATATATAAAAGTTCTATTTTATCAAACACCTTTTCCTCCTTTCACCATAGGGTAAGCAGTGATATAAAGAAGGGAGCTTGTAAATACTAAGACTAATATTATTATCAAGAAGTACAATAAAATATTTGATGAGGTTTCAGAAATTAGTAGATTTGAAATCAAAACTTCTGTTGTTCCTTCACTATAAATCAAGATATCATCTGTCCACAATTTTTCCTTAATTGACTGTGAAGAAAAGTCTTCATCATAAATATCAACTATAAAGCTTATAAATTTTTCCTTTTCCTCATAACCAAAAGACATAGATTCTTTGTCTAATACCTGCTTTTTATCTATCGTTCTACTTTCTAAAGGATAGAACCAATTTTCCAGATTGAGATTTTTATTTGTGTAGGAATAATACTCCTCATCTTTCTTACTAAATTCTGTATCCTCAACAATAGCAACAATTTTTTGGCCGTTCAGATATTTTCCAATCAATGTTTTTTGATTTTCAACATTAAATTCTTTCATCACCTCTTGAGCTAAATTCTCTGTGAGCATGATTTCTTCAATTATTTTCGCCTCTTCTCCCAAGAGAATTTTAGAATTTTTAAGATCTGTAATATCATAACTTTGATAACTTAGTACTAACTTTTCTTCTTTATCATCATAAATTATATTATTATCTGAATAATAAAGTATATCTGTCATCACATTACTATATCTTAATTTATAATCTGAAATTCCCTCTTCTTCTAAGTAGCTCTCAATTTCTGTTTTTATTTTCTCACTCTCTATTTTAGAATTATCTTGTATATGTACATCCAGCATTAAAAATGCATTAGGTCTATTTTTTTCTAGTTTTTTAACTCCTTCATCACTTAAACTTGTTTTTACACTAAGAAAACTAAAGAGAATTAAAGAAATCGTGATAACAATTAACTTATTTACTTTCTCAGCATTTTTATTTCTATCTAGACAGCGATGATTGTAAAAAACAAAAGCATTTAATACCAAGAGGAAAAAAAGCCAAAAGTAAGACACAAATATATTATTAAAGAAAAAATTATCTATCAAATAGAGATAGTCTAGGATAAAATAACTATTATCATAGTAAAATGACAGCATACTTTCTAAACTACTATATCCAACTTTGTCAGTTAAAAATATCCCAGTAAGAAAAAGAAAAAGAAAAGATAGGCTATAAGTAGATATATATAAAAATCGTTTCCTTAAACCATAGTACTTGACATTATAGTAGCTAATTTTTTTGTAAAAAAGAAGAACTAAAAGATAAGCTAGATTAGTAAAAAGAAAGAGCGCAAGATAGACTTCATTATCTCCAACCCTAAACTCATCTGAAAATTTATAGTAGCCTGTAGAAGTAGAAGAGATAGAATTTGTAAATTTAAAAATACAAAGTGCAAGGAAGATTAAAAATGGATTAAAGAGATAATAAATCAGACTTAAATTCCCAAATACAGACTTAAATCTTCGTGCTTTTCTAAATATTTCAAAAGTATTTTCTAAAAATACAAAGAATATAAGTAGGAACACTATAATATTAACAAACGATAAAAAACGATAACTGAAGTCTGAAATATTTAAGGAATAAACTCCTCCTTCTACTTCTAAAAATTTCTCTGCTAAATTTGATAAATAGAGTAGAATGATAATATTTGCCATCAAAGTAGCAACAGCTACTGAAAGAATGGGCCAGTTATTGCGAATATAAAACTTAACTTGCTTAATCATGACTTAATCCTCCATATTCTGTAAAAATAAAATCTTCAATATTTTCATAAGATTTTTCAAAAATCTCCTCTATCATCAAATCATGCTCAAGCTTTCCCTCATGCAGATAAAGTACACGATCAAACAACATTTGAAATTCATTAATCAGATGTGTGGTAACAATAATTGTTGCTCCTCTGTCTTGTGCATCTAAAATCAAATCTGCAATCTTCTTTCGATTAAAAATATCAATCGATGATAAAGGTTCATCTAAGAGATAGACTAAGGCTTTAGTTGAAAGTGATAACAAGATATGTACAATTTGTTTGCTTCCTTTAGATAAACTTCCATAACTCTTAGACTTATCGATATCAAACTCTTCTAGCTTTTTAAAAATATAGGTCTTATCCAAAACTTGAAATTTAGAAAGTTCTTCAATATTTTCTTGAACTGACTTTGCCTTTCTCAGAAAGTCCTTTTCTGTAATTAAAACAGTTTGATTCATTTGTCCCCACTGATTTGCTTTTCCATTGATTGAAATTTTACCTTCAGCAAGTACTTCTTGATTTGCAATATAGCGTTGCAGAGTTGACTTTCCTGCAGCATTATGCCCTAAGAGACCGACGATTTGACCTTTTCGAATCTCAAAGTTAATATCTGATAAAATATGATTATCTTTAATTTTTAAGTTTAAATTTTCTACTTTTATCATATTTATTCTCCTTTTATTTTTATACTTATTTCTAATTAGCGTATTACTTATATAGTACACTATAGATAAAAGATAAAATTTTTTTCTAACTGTATGAGTTTATTAGTACAGCATTAGTGTACCAATCCCCTCATACACTGTCAAGGATAAAGTTATGAATTTAAAAAAAAAATAATCTTAACTTATAAAAAAACAATCTCAATTGAGACTGCTTTTAAGCTATTTTTATTTACCTTCAATCAGGCCTACATTACCATCAGCACGCTTGTACATAACTGCTGGTTGATTTGTATCTCCATCAATAAAGAAGAAGAAATCATGTCCAAGCATTTCCATTTGAAGAGCTGCTTCATCAATATTCATTGGTTTAAGGTCAACATTTTTTGTACGAACAACCTTAACAGACTCTTCTAGTACTTCTTCTCCTGCTGGAAGACTTGCGAATTCTTCAGCCAAAGCTGTATGAGATTGCTTGTTATTAATACGTGTTTTATACTTACGAATTTGACGTGCTAACTTTTCTTGAACTGCATCGATAGAAGCATATAGATCACGTGATTTATCTTCAGCACGTAGTGTCACTTGTTTAGCTGGGATTGTCACTTCAACCTTACCTGTCTTATCTTTATAAACTTTAAGATTGACATGAGCAATCATTTCATGTTCGTCATTAAAATATTTTTCAAGGTTAGAAATTCGTTCCTCTACATAGCCACGCAATGCGTCTGTTACTTCGATATTTTCACCACGAATGTTAAATTTAATCATTAATGTTACCTCTTTTCTTTTTCTTAATTATACCAAAGATTTGGAATATTTCCTTATTTAAACAAATTTATTTACTTTCTAAAACAATAAATTTTAATTTTTCTTTATTCACTGATACCTTAACTTGTTGATTCGCCTTTAGTTTTGAGCTTAAAATAAGCTCTGAAAGTTTATCTTCAATTTCTCTTTCAATTAACTTTCTTAAAGGACGTGCGCCATATTCTTTATCATAACCTACTTTTGATAAATATTTTACTGCTGAAGGATTTACTTTAAGAGAAATAGCTTCTTTTCTAAGATGCTGACAAAGTGAGTTTATCAATAATTTTACAATTTCTTGAACTTCTGCTTCTTCTAAACTATGGAAGACGATAATTTCATCAATTCGATTAATAAACTCTGGACGATAATGTTCTTTAACCTCTTCTAAAATACGTTGCTTTGTTGCTTTATAATCTTCCGACCAATCTTTTGCTGTAAAACCAACAACTTTATCATCACGCAGAGCTGTCGCTCCAAGATTACTTGTCATGATAATAATTGCATGTCTAAAGTCAATCTTACGTCCCTTTGTATCTGTAATAAAACCATCATCTAGAATCTGCAATAAGAGGTTAAAAATATCAGGATGAGCTTTTTCAGCTTCATCAAATAAAATAACAGAATAAGGCTGATTACGTACTTGTTCTGTCAGCTGTCCTCCTTCTTCATAGCCAACATAACCTGGTGGTGATCCAATCAAACGACTTGCAGAAAACTTCTCCATAAATTCACTCATGTCTACACGAATCATATTATTTTCTGAGCCAAACACTGTCTCAGCTAAAGCTTTTGCTAACTCTGTCTTTCCAACACCAGTAGGGCCTAAAAACATAAAACTTCCCATTGGCCGTTTTCCTGAAGAGACGCCAGATCTACTACGGCGAATAGCTTTAGAAATTGCCTCAATCGCTTCTTCTTGCCCTACCACTCGCTTATGAAGTTCTTTTTCTAAAGAAAGCAGACGTTCACTTTCTGATTTTGTCATTTGTTGGACAGGTATTGATGTAAGTTCTGAAACAACACTATAAACATCCTCTTCTTTGAGCTCACTTAAATCAGCTTTTGATTCCTTTAATTTTTCAAGTTTATCTTCTAATCTTTCAATCTCTTTATTTAAAGACTTTATTTTTTTAATGTCTAAAGAGGCTAGGACATCTGGAAGTTCTTCTTTTAATGACTTTAACTTATTTTCTAAAGGTCGACTTGTCCGCTTATTATTTGAAATTTTTAATTTTGCAGCTGCTTCATCTAAAAGATCGATTGCTTTATCAGGTAAACGGCGACTTGGTAGATAGCGAACACTGAGCTCCACAATCTTCTCAAGTGCTTCTTCTGATATTCTAACATTATGGAATTCTTCGTACTTTGGACAAATTCCTCTCAGTATTTCAATCGCTTCTTCTTGATTCACTTCATTTACAATTACTTTAGATAATCGACGATCAAGTGCCTCATCTTTTTCAACATACATTTGGTATTCTTTATGAGTCGTTGCACCAATTAGTTGAAAGTCACCTCGAGCCAAAGCAGGTTTTAAAATATTTGACGCATCATTGACACTATCTTTTCCTCCACCTGCACCTATAATCGTATGTATTTCATCAATAAATAAAATCGTATCTGGATCTTTAGAAACCTCTTCAATAATCGATACCATACGATCTTCAAACTCTCCACGTAAAGATGTCCCTGCAATCACGCTTGCCATAGAAAGTGAAATCAGACGAACATTTTCTAGCTGCTTAGGAACTTTCCCCTCAATCACACGATGTGCCAATCCTTCGATAATGGCAGTTTTACCTACACCTGGTTCACCCACTAAAACAGGGTTATTCTTTCCTCTACGGCTTAAAATATGAAGGAGACGATCAATTTCTTTTTCACGTCCAATTGTTGGATCATATTTCCCTTCTAAAGCTTCTTGAATTAAGTCTGCACTGACACTATCCAAAGTTGGAGTCTTACTTTGCTTATCCTTTTTTTTATTTTTACGACGTTGAGCCATTGGAACAACGGCCTTATTTTCTTTTGGCTTTAGCTTAGGAATCCTTAATTTATTCTCATTAACAATCTGTTGAAATATAAGA
>JBKECB010000105.1:0-1981 GCA_047974165.1 Lactovum sp. | reverse complement strand
AAAGCAAACATTTACTACGTTTACGGAAGAGCTTAATAACTCTCAATTAAAGGAGCAACTATTTTAGTTGTTCTTTTTTTTGGTATAATATTAATATGAAATTCAATCCAACAATGTTGGGAATACTGGGTTCTATGATGAAGAATGCAGAACACGCCCATGAAAAACAAAGAGAAGAAAAATTCAAGAACTCAAACTATCAACAACCCTACCACACAGGATACAAAAGACAACCTGTCTGATCTACTAAGAGAGACCACCATTCAGAAGGTAGAAGATATGGGTCTGCTGCAGGGGGTGGATGGAATACATCAGGGTTAGGTGTTGATGAAGCACCTGAAGGACACGAAGAGAAAGGATATAAAGACTTCCCTGAGTCAAGTTGAATAGAAGCAAGAGACTTCAAACCTGAAGTAGGTATAATGGTTATCTACTTCAGAGCATTATCAACAAATGGTAAACCACCAGTAGTATTAGGAATAGGAGACCCTATCTCATGAGACTTCGTTGTCTCATTCGATAACGGTATCCAATCTAAAGGTGGGGAGTGGGGGCCACCAAGGGCAAACTCACAAGGAGCATTCTATAATACCTATATTGAACAATTTAGGTGGGTAACAAATACAGATTGTACAAAAAAGAAAGTACCAAATACTAAGAGAGTTATTGAAGCATTATCATTAGAAGAACTCCACCAAAAACACCAAGAGTTTGAAGCTGCTGTTAAGAATGGTATCATTGATGAGATTGGAAAGAAAATTAGAAACAAACACTTAGAAGAAGTTATCTATAGTGCCTACCACATCCCTGCCAAAGGATTCCTTAAACAACTTTCCCCAGAGAGTTTAAAGAGAGCAGCAAAGAGACATGTTATTAAAGGACTTAAGAAGGCCGTTAATAAGATGGGGGGGAAGGCTGCTAAGAAGAAAATGGCAGAACTTGTAGAAAAAATACCTATGAGTGATATGCTTAAAAGTGTATCTAAGATGCCGGGTGCACTTAGAACTATCGCTAACAGTGGTAAAGCAAGTAATATAGGAAGACTTACAGGTGGTATTTCTAAAATGAATAAAGCAAGGAAGGTAAAAAAAGCAGCAAAGGTTGGTGGTAAGGTCGCCTTGAAAGCTGCAAAGGCTGGAGTAATGGAAGCAGGGGAAATGGGGGCAGTTGAGACAGGTGGAGCATCAATCCTAATTGCAGCAGGAGTTTCCTTTGCAGGAAAACTAATAGCAAAACAGAAACAAGCTGAAAGCATGAGTAGAGCATTCGGTAATACAGAAACCTTTGGTGCAATACAAATTGTTGCATTCAAGAGAGCATTAGCTGATAATGTGAAACTACATATTAAGAGAGTGGGGATGGCAAGTCTAATTAAAGGGGTTGCTCAAAACAAATCTCTTAAATGGCAAGAGAAAGGATACCTTAACCCAAGACAAAGAGAGATTCTTAACACAGCATCTGAAACCAAGAAAATATGGAAGTTTGCCGATGAATCTAGAAAGAGACCTAAATAAAAACACTACACTACAACTCTTATTTTGTAGTGTTTTTTTGGTATAATATACTTATGAATAAACAAACAAGATTAATAACACAAGAACAACTGGACAATATGGAACAGTTAACTCCAGCAGAGTTAATTATAACTGATCCTGTTGTTAAGATGAACTTTTATACAACAACATATAAATCACCAAACAACAATGCATGAGAGAAGGGGGTAATAAATTTCAATAGAATCTCATTAGCATCGGAAAGATTATTAAATGTCTTTACAGGTGATAGGTTAATTACTGTAGGTAGGGGGTTAGGTGCTAAATCAATTATATCTGAAGGTATGATTGAGAAGGCTAAGATGATTATCTGTATGTTAATTGACCAACAAATAAATGATGACTTAATCATAAATGAAGGTAGAGTGTCAAGGGACTTCTCAGGTGGGGGAATATCATATTCAGAATCTGCCAATAAGTTCACAAAC
>JBKECB010000079.1:0-4831 GCA_047974165.1 Lactovum sp. | reverse complement strand
GCATTGGGTTTCTACTTGAAAGCGGCAAGCGCGCGTCTACCACCTCTATGATAAAATCGACAAACTTTAATTTTTCTTGAACTTGGTTTCTCGCCTTAGCCATGTGGCCTGGAAACCATTGTAGTTGTTGTACCATAATAATATATCTGTTTTATTGAACTTCTATTAATTAATTTCGAGGTTCTACTTTACCTTTCTTAAGAATAAGTAATAGTCGCCTTTCAATTAAAACAATCAAGGAAAGTAAAATTCCCCAACCTAAAAGTAAACTTGCTAAAACTTTTTCTCTTTTTACCTCTTCATCAAAAAAGATACGTTCGGGATTCGAAACCTGAACATAGACTTTCTTTTTTTCTCCTAAACTTCCAAATTTATTTCCATAATCATCAATAGGATTTGATTGATAAACTCTATCATCAAACTCATATTCTAAAAGTTGCTCATCCCAATCCTCTTTTTCTGGATCTCGAATAATTAAGGCTAATTGTTCCTTCTTTTCTTCCTTACTATCATCAAAATACCGGAAAAATTGAAAAGAACCAGAAATTATTAGAGAAATTGAAACAAGTAAAATAATAAGCCTTATTAAACTTTGCCATTTTTCCCTAATTTTATACATAACTACATTATAACACAATTATTTTTTTAAATAAATTTTTTATTTTCCTTTTTCTTCTTTATAATCACACTCTGAATTTGAACAAAGTACTTGCTTTCCTTTTCCACGCATCTTCTTTTCAACTAAGAAATGACCTGATTTAGGACAATTACGTCCTATCGGTTTATCCCAACTTGTAAATTCACAATCTGGAAAACGAGAACAACCATAAAATAATCTCTGCTTTTTACTTTTACGTTCAATTACTTGTCCTTCTTGACAGATTGGACAATTTACTCCGATCTCCTTTACAATGGCCTTTGTGTTTCGACATTCAGGAAAATTTGAGCAAGCATAAAATTTCCCATACCTACCTAATTTAATTACCATGGGATGCCCACAAAGATCACAGTCAAATCCTGCAGGTTCATCCTTAATTACAATTTTTTCCATTTCAGTTTCTGCTTTGATAAGTTCTTTTTCAAAAGGCTTATAAAACTCATCTACAACATTTTGCCACTGAAGTTCACCTTCTTCTACCTTATCTAACTCGCTTTCCATTTTAGCAGTAAATTCAGTATTTACAATATTAGGGAAATATTCAACAACAACATCATTTGTAATTTCACCTAATTCAGTTGGCTCAAAACGTTTAGACTCTAAGCGAACGTAATAACGTCTTTGAATCGTCTCCAATGTTGGAGCGTAAGTTGAAGGACGCCCTACTCCTTTTTCTTCTAATACTTTAATTAAAGTTGCTTCAGAATAACGGGCAGGCGGCTGAGTAAAGTGTTGCTCTGGTTTGATTTGTATTTTTTTCACAAACTCACCCTCTGAAAATTCTGGAATTAGAGCTTTCTTTTCTTCATCATTATAAATTGCCAAATATCCTTTAAATTTCACTTGAGATCCTGAAGCAGTAAAGATAACTTTATTTTGTACAATAGTCGCTTTCACTGTATCAAAAATTGCATCAGACATTTGGGAAGCAACGAAACGATTCCATATAAAGGTATAAAGTTTAAGCTGGTCTCTATTCAAATATTTTGAAATAGATTCAGGACTATAAAAAACATTCGAAGGACGAATCGCTTCGTGAGCATCTTGAGCTGTCCCTGATACTTTCTTTTGGACTCCTGATAGTTTACTATATTCTTTCCCAAAAGTATCCTGGATATAACTCTTAGCTGCAGCAGCTGCCACTGGAGAGATACGTATTGAGTCAGTCCTCATATAAGTAATCAAACCTTGATGTCCTTTAGCTCCCAATGTAATCCCTTCATAAAGCTGCTGTGCAATCATCATTGTTTTTCTTGTTCTAAAATTTAGCTTATTTGAGGCATCTTGCTGTAAAGAACTTGTTGTATATGGAAGAGGCGCCTTCCTTTTTCTTTCTTTCTTCTCAATCTTTTCAACTTTAAAATCTTCTTTTTTTAATCTTGATAAAATATCTTTTACTTGTTCATTTGTCTTTAATTCAAGTTTCTTACCCTCAAGTCCCCAAAAATTAGCTGAAAATTTCTTAGTCCCTTTTTTGAATATCCCCTCAATTGTCCAATACTCTTCAGGAATAAATTCTTTAATTTCTTTTTCTCTATTAACAATTAATCGTAAAGCAATTGACTGTACACGTCCAGCAGAAAGACCTCTCTTAATCTTTTTCCATAAGAGAGGAGAGATTGAATATCCCACCAAACGATCTAAAATTCGTCTTGCCTGCTGAGCATCTACTAAATCTTGATTTACCGTTCGTGGATTTTTAAACGCTTCTTTTACTGCATCTTTTGTAATTTCATTAAAAACAACACGGTTTTTATCAGTTGTTGGCAAATCTAAAATATGTGCCAAGTGCCAAGATATCGCTTCTCCTTCTCGATCTGGATCACTCGCAAGATAAACAGCTTTAGCTGCTTTTGCTTCTTTTTTTAAGCTATTAATTAAAGGTGCTTTTCCACGAATATTAATATATTGAGGATTATAATTATTTTCAATATCAACAGACATTGTTGATTTTTTCAAATCACGAATATGACCTACTGATGCTAAAACATGATAATTTGAGCCAAGATATTTCTCTATCGTTTTTGCCTTTGCTGGTGACTCGACAATCACAAGATTCTTAGCCTTAGTTGCTGCTTTTGATTTTTTTTTCGTTGTCGAACTTATTTTTGATTTAGCCGTTGATTTTTTCTTAGCTGTTGAAGTAGCTTTTGCTTTACTTGTTAATTTTTCTGTTGACGATTTTTTCTTCGTTACCGAAGTCCGCTTCACTTTGCTTGTTGATTTTTTTGCTGTCAACTTTTGCTTTGCTGCCGTACTAGATTCGGCTTTTTTTGTTACTGATGAGGTTACTTTTTTAGTTGGCAAACTTTTTTCTCCTGAAATGTTTGATTTCTGACAACTTTACAAGATTTTTCTTCAATTGTCAAGAATTTTCATGTTGAGAAAATTTTTATTAAATTTTAAATGGATTTCAAA
This sequence comes from Lactovum sp., assembly GCA_047974165.1. Classification (GTDB taxonomy): domain Bacteria; phylum Bacillota; class Bacilli; order Lactobacillales; family Streptococcaceae; genus Lactovum. Next base: position 1,755 of record JBKECB010000079.1, on the reverse strand, counting down.
TCTGATATTCTTCCAATATATCTTGACCACAAGAAACTAACTTTGCTCCCTCTTGAATCAAGTGATGACAACCTTCTGAATTTCCTGTAGAGATACTTCCTGGCACAGCAAAAACATCTCTCCCTTCTTCTAATGCTCTTTCAGCAGTGATCAAGCTTCCTGACCTCATTTTTGCTTCAATCAGTACAACACCACGAGAAAGTCCAGCAATAATTCTATTTCTTTCTGGAAAATGATATCTTAAAGGTTTTTCAGAAGGCCCATACTCTGTAAGTAATAAATAATGACTTGCAATATAATTCTGTAATTTTATATTTTCTTTTGGATAGTAAACATCCAGTCCTGTCCCTATTACAGCTATCGTTTTTAAATTTGACTTTATAGCTGAAATATGACTTTTTGAGTCAATACCTTTTGCTAATCCTGAGACAATAACAAAATTTTCCGTTATTTCCTTCATCAATTTTTCTATAGCTCTCTCTCCTTCTTTACTAGAATTCCGCGAACCTACAAAAGCGAGCTTTGGAAAATTTAAAAGTTCTAAATCTCCTTGATAGAATAAAAGACTTGGCGGATTATATATTTCTCTCAAGGCCTCAGGATAAATATCATCTAAAATAGAAAAAGAAGGAAATTTTTTAAAATCTTCTCGTAACTTTTGATTGTCAATTTGTCGATAGTTTTCTAAAAAGTGAGATAAAGACTTTACATTTGCAATTTGCCCCACTTGTCTTATTGTTAATTTTTTTGAAAGTTGATGTTGTCTATAAAATTTTATCAACTTATTTACCCCTCTATTTGTCATACCTGAAACTTTATATCTATAAATATCAAAATTTGTAATTTTCATCAGTATTCTCCTCTTACTTCTCTTATACGTAAATAAATTTAAGTTGTTTCAGATTATATTTTATTGCGGAAATCCTATTTTTATATTATAATTAAGACTTATAGAGGAATTTAAGAAAAGGAGATTGGGTTTGTCTCATTTAGATAAGCAGGTACAAATAAACAAGCAAACAAGCACAAATCTGGAATCCCCTTCCAATTTTGTGAATATTTTTACTTTGTCCCGACATAAAGATTTAATTTCTAAATTAAAGGATTTATCAGCTATGAATAACTCTCAAGAAGAGATTTTTCTAAGTTTAGACAAAGTTCAAATAATTTCTGAAAAATTAGATCAGATTATTCAAGAAAATAAAGATTGTCAAGAGCACATTGATAATATTCAACTTACTTTTTCTCAAATTTCTCAAGAAATTTTAAAATTTAAACAAGAAAAAGAAATACTAGAACAAGAAATCACAAATATCCAATTAGGAGACTTTTCAAGTTTAGAGTACTCTTCGACTTCTCTTTCAGAAAAAACTATTCAAACTTTTATTAACTTTAAAAAAAATAAGCAATTACAAATAGACTCCAGTATTCTTTTACTTGAGCGTAAGTACAGTTATGAAAATAAAAGACTTAAACTTGCTGAAAAAAATTATGAAAATTCTCTTATTAAGTTTCAGCGTCTAGATAACTCAGCTCAAAAAATCTTAACAAATCTTAAGAAAATCAAACTTGTTTTAGAAAAAGAAGCTCTTAGAAGAAAAATTAAAAATCAAAAAAGTTTAGATAAAAGCCTCGAGACTGAAAGTATTAGTGAGAATTTTAGTCTTTCTGATTCTAATTGGCAAGACGAAAAAGAAAATAACTCTAACAGTTTACTAGCAGAAGATAATTTATTTTCTGACCATATTTTAGAAA
>JBKECB010000061.1:0-4097 GCA_047974165.1 Lactovum sp. | reverse complement strand
AATGAAAAGACGAGCTATCATTTACCATGAAAGCTATGCTTCTATCTATGACATGCTTTTCAATTATATAATAGTTATCAAAACTTGTCAACAATTATTTACTTAAAATATATGTCAGAATTTTTGAGATAGCTCAAATAAGGTTATTCTCGCGTGAAATAAAAGAGGTAAAATGACTCTTTTGCCATCTTACCTCTTAATTCTTTCTCCAACTTTTGTTAGACTTGTTATCAAGGAGTGATGACGGACCATGTTATTGCTCTTTTTTATTGTCATTAGTATATCATTTCTTCTATAAATTTACAATTAAATATCACAAAAAAACTTAATTTTGCCTGAAAATTTGAAGTTTTTTTATTTTATTTATTTTTCTCTCTATTTCATGAATATAATATTCCTCATCTGCTGATTTGAGACCATTTCATTTTGACTACTTAAATCAGACTACTTCATTCTGAAAATTTTAAAAGCCTTTATCCATGGGACTATTCAAAATTAACAGTCTAAAATTTATGTCTAGATTTTAGACTACGATAAAAGCGTTTATGACTTTCAGATACAAGAATATTCTTTTTCTGCCTCGATTATGAAGCTCATCGTATTTTTATTTTATAGCAAGTCGCTTTCCAGCACCAAAAATCAAGTCTTCCAATTGTTTCTCTTTGAATAAAAGAATCATCTTTACGAGTACTAAAGCACCTCACTCTGACCAATACATCTTCCACTTTTTCATCTGATCGGTAATCTTACGATGATCACTTTCAATAATTCCAATACTTGAAGATTTTAAACCACTGAGTTCTACTGATTTTGTGTAGTGAAAGTTCTTTAGAAATCTCCTTTTAAAAGCCTCAAATTTCTCAAGCTCTTCTTCAGACTTCAAATGAGCTTCTATAGTGTCACAAGACAATCTGAACTATCCCGAAAAGAAAGAAGTTCTTAAAGTCCCCTAAACATCTTCAGATAATTTCTAAGTCATTTTCTTGATGAGCTTATGAACATGAAATTGATCCCAGAAATGCTCATGACGCTCCATACCTAAATCTTTAGAAATTTCTTTGAAAACATAAGGGGTATACCTCTTACTTCCATCTGAAATAAGGTCTTCTCCGTAATTTCAAAACGATACGATACATAATCTATTAATTCTTTTCTCACTTCGCTTGTCTTTTTACTAATGAACTCTTTTTTATTTTGTAATTCCCAACGCTTCTTTTTCGTTTCTTTACTTCCAGTATGCACCAAAAAATATGCATAGTGAGAATAGATATATGCTTCCTTGGATAAATCTGTTGTCCTGAGTATAAATTATCCAGTTTTTGGAATTCCTTGAGAAGTTCTGGAGTAACTTTTTGTCAGAATAGTCTTTGAGGGAGTCACCATATGAGTTTCTTATTTATCCATTTTAATTTTTCTGAATTTTCAGATATTTTAATTTCAGATTCCTGTTCTTTCATTTCTTTCCTTTATTTCCTTTATAAATTTACATTAATTCCATTTTATCTTATAAGCAAACCGCCAAGCCTATTTTTATCTTCTTTTACATCAGTTTCTTTTGAAATAATTTCTTCAAATACGCCTTTTTCTAAAAGTAATTTCAATTCCGTTCCCTTATCTTGAAATAATTATCATTAATAGATAAAGTTTCAATCATACCTTCAGGTTCACGAAAAACACCTAGAATTTCCTTATCTTCCGCATTATTTTTTATTTGGTCTACAAGTACTCCCTTAAGCTTAACTTTTAAGAGGGTCGAAAGTTTTACCATCCACTGTTATAAAAGCAAGTAAAAGATCTGTATCTGATGTCCTTATTGCGTTTTGTATATTTATATTTTTCAGTTTTTCAACACTCGATAAATCATTAAGTATGAAAGATTTTGATTTTGCTATTTCGGGAAGTAGGGGAAGAACTTGAAGTTTATCTTCAAACCATTTGATACAGTAATATTAAAACTTCCATTTCCTTTTGAAAAATCTGCTAAAGTTTTGGAAGCTGATTGCCCTTTCTCTATTGGTCTTATACCAGTTAGATGAGAAAATTAATCGCTCTTGAATGATACTTGAAGGTTTTTCAACTTATCTTGATCTTTAAAAATATAATTTACTTTACCCTCAGCTAATTCTTTTTTATAACATTGAGCTGAATTTTGAATAACGTGCGCATAATAATTAAGTCTATTTAAATCTTTTTCATTAACAACCCGATACCCTTTTTTTACATTTGACACCTAACTAGCTTTTGTAGTAAAATTTAATAAATGAGGAGATAATGTCGGGTGACTGGTAACAGTTTACTCAAAGGCATTTGACTAATCAGATGCGGGTGCGGGACTGCCTTCTGGCTCTTGAGTCGGTAAAGACCCCAGACTACCATTGATCCTCTCGCTTCGCTCCTGAACTTCAGGAGCTTTTTTTATTTCCTCTAATTCTTCCAAGTCTGCTTTTTGTAAATCTTCCAAGTCTTTCATGAGATACGTATAGAGATTTTTGTTCGCTTTAGTGCCATCTCTTCAAAATGCTTCAAGCATCTTTCTCAAGCAACAGACAATCTAAGAGTAACTCAGCTAACTTCTCCGCATTCTTTTCTTGCAATGATTCAATATAGGCACTACGATTATCATTAGAAATCACAACATTAAGACCAAAAGCTTGCATCGTCCTGCTTGTTGGTCTGTTTCTCCTAAGTACTTATTAAATCTACTCATGCTTCTCCTCCTTCATCAAGTACTACTTTGATGGTTTCAAAAACTGAAAGCACCTCATTGAGTACTTTTTAAACTTTAGAAGACTTGCTCAACTGAGCTTGCCTAAAGATGGTCTCCCCTTTTCCTAAAAGTGATCGACGTTGGATATATCCAATGTATTCATCTGTATTTTGAAGTGCCTAAAGCATTTCTTTTGAAGAAGTTTCTGAAAAGTTATACTTCTCTAAATAGTTAACTAAGTTGGTTAGAAAGTGAAGTTTGGTTTCAGAATCAAAGTCATCATTGAGTTCACTCACAAACTTTCTTAATGCTAGCAGGGCTTCTACACCATCTTTACTAGGATCAGAAACACCTAAAACCATATCACTGACAATAACAGCATTAGTTGTTAAAATGTCTTCATCATTTTCTGTATCAATTAAAATATAATCATACAATTTTTCAAGCCAATCATAGTTTTGGCCAATCCATTTACCTAAAAGTACCTCTCGGCAACGTCTGGATAACAAACGTTCTTTTAATTGCTCTGTTTCTCGGTGTCCGGCAATTAAATCAAGATGATCGGTTAATGAAATGGGACACACTTCACTATTGTCAAAAATAGCAAGAATAGTATTTTCTAACTGATTATAATAGCCATATCGTCTTGTCAAGTTTGCACTTTCATCAAAATCAAGCAATAAAACTTTTGAGTTTTGACTTAAGAATTCTGCAAAGTTATGTGTGACAGTAGTTTTTCCTGTCCCGCCTTCATTAATATTAATTGTGAGTATTTTCATTTTCAATCTCTCTTATTATTTTTTATTTTGATAAACGTGAATAGCCATTACCAGTAGAACGTAATTATGTTCCACCTTTAGGACTTTTCATGCGACGTGCAACGATAATACCAGTTCTATTTATCGTACGAATCTGTGGGTAAATAAAGGCATAGCTGAGTATGACATCTACTTCTTAAAGTTTTCCAGCGACATAAACTTTTTGTTTCATTGTGGCATAATTTCTACTCTCCTAAGTCTAAAAATATTTATGAATACAAAAAAACGTGAAAACTCAATTCCACGTTTGAATAGACACTTATTTAGTTTTTGCCTTACCTCAGAAATTCTAATACTTAGTTACTTAAAGAAACAACAATAAAGCGTTTTGTTCCTTGTCCTTCAGAATGACTTTCAACTTCTGGACGTTTCGAAAGCTCATAATGAATAATTTTTCTTTCTTGAGCTGATAAATCACTAATATAAACTGATTCTCTTGACTCAAGCACGCTATCAGCTGCTCGCTTAGCAAGGGCAACTAAATAATGCTCACGCTTTTCACGATAATCACCCACGTTTACTGAAACATTAATATGATTGACTGTTAAGACACTTGCCTGCGCTTTTGCCAT
>JBKECB010000026.1:0-6429 GCA_047974165.1 Lactovum sp. | reverse complement strand
GTAGAAGATTTTTTCTAATCTGAAGAAGAGCAGATGAGTATGTCAAAAGAGAACTTACTAGAAATAGAAAAAGAACATTAGCGAGCAAAAGAAAAGAATAAAAAAAGAAAAACTGCTGTTCAATACGCTGAAAATGGAGAATGGAAAAAAGCCTCGAAGATTATGCTTAGACTCCAACTTGAAAATCTTAATCCTGAAGAGGAGCTAAATGAGTCAATATATGATGAGATAGAAGCTTCTCATCAAAAACAAGAGGTTATATATACAAGATTAGTGGCAGAAAATATAGCACTGGATAATCTAGGCGTAGAAAGACTTGACTTTCTTTATCCTATACAAGATTACGTCTTTCTAACGATTATTCTGATTTGTTTTATCAGTTTATTGGTTTTTATTTTTCTACAAATTTTGTAGGAAAGATAGATATTGAGAGGATGTTTCTGGTATCGGCAATCTCTTTATTCTTGAGTAAGTTATTCTTTGCTTTCCTCTATCTTGTATTCTTTTATTTCCTTTTGTGACTGCTTCATTACTTAATGATACGAGCTCTTGGAATTATCCTCTTGATTTTTGATACTGGAAGTTATCGAGAAATTATCAGTGTAGGTAAAATAATCTTACAGACTGCTTTACTTTATATTTTAAGTTTATTACTTTTGACAGTTTTTAACCTTGTGTTCCCAGTCACTAAAAGTAAGATAAGTAGTATATTGATAAGTGTTTTAGTGATAGAAAGAATAGCCTTGAGTACTGAGATGATTGCTTCTTTAGCTAGTCTCTTTCATCTTTTTCCTTCGATTTACTTGAAAGTAGCAGCTGTGGTAAATAACAATTTGGCTTATCAGAATCAAAATCCTCAGATTACTTTTGAGATAGGATGATTGTGTTAGTTATTTCGAAAATTCTCTCATTTATTGTCATTTTTAATTTATTGAAAATCAAAAGAAGAGAAAAAACAGCTTCTTTACATTAAATAATTCAATTAAAAAACACTCATTAATTTGATTAATGAGTGTTTTTATTCTCGGGAAGACAGGATTCGAACCTGCGACATCTTGGTCCCAAACCAAGTACTCTACCAAGCTGAGCTACTTCCCGTCACATTATTTCCATAAAAAAAGGAGCTTAATGTTATGACTGTCTTATATTAAAAATATAAGATGCGCCCGGCAGGATTCGAACCTGCAACCGCTTGATTCGTAGTCAAGTACTCTATCCAGTTGAGCCACGGGCGCTTTTTAAGAACAAAACTATTCTAACATAAAAATTTTTTAAATGCAAGTATAAAAATATAAAAAATGTATTTTTATTATTTTAAAAGAGCTTCTTATTTTTGTCTAGGTAGTCGAAATATTTTTAATTTTTTGCTATAATGTAAGAGATTATATAAATGAACAATGGAGGTTATTCTTTTATGAAAGGTATTATTCTTGCTGGTGGATCGGGGACACGTCTTTATCCTTTGACACGAGCTGCAAGTAAACAGCTCATGCCTGTTTATGACAAACCAATGATTTATTACCCCTTATCAACCTTGATGCTGGCTGGAATTAAAGATATTTTAATCATCTCAACTCCAGAAGATACACCTCGTTTCCAAGAGTTATTGGGAAATGGTGAAGAGTTAGGAATTCATTTAGAATATGCAGTGCAGCCAAGCCCAGATGGTTTAGCACAGGCTTTTATCATTGGTGAAGAGTTTATTGCTGATGAGAATGTTGCTTTAATTTTAGGGGATAATATTTATCATGGTCCTGGGATGAGTAAACTTCTTCAAATGGCAGCTTCTAAGGAAAAAGGAGCAACAGTTTTTGGCTATCATGTGACAGATCCTGAACGCTTTGGCGTGGTTGAGTTTGATGATAAGATGAATGCAGTTTCTATTGAGGAAAAGCCAGAAGTTCCAAAGTCTAATTATGCAGTGACAGGCCTTTATTTCTATGATAATGATGTTGTTGAGATTGCAAAAAATATAAAGCCATCTGAACGTGGTGAGCTAGAAATTACAGATGTAAATAAAGCTTATTTGGAGCGTGGCGATTTGAGAGTTAAACTCATGGGACGTGGTTTTGCTTGGCTTGATACAGGGACTCATGCCTCACTTTTAGAAGCTGCACAGTATATAGAAACCGTTCAACGTATGCAAAATGTAATGGTTGCAAATCTTGAGGAAATTGCTTGGCGTATGGGATATATCAATGATGAGCAAGTCTATGAGTTGGCACAGTCTCTCAAAAAAAATGACTATGGACAGTATTTATTGCGTTTAATAGAGAAAAATTAGTTTAAGAGTAGAATTTTCATCTAAAAAAGTAACCATAAGAAAAATAAGAGTGTGAATTCATTTTTATAATAGGTATAAAGAAATTATTGATTTCTTAAAAAAAGAATTATTAGCTAGAATGGTACTTTGAGGAATTGCTATTATATTTTAGTTTTTAATTTGAAGAGATTAATTATCTTAACAGTAACTCCTTTAGGAAAACTGAAATCTTAAGAGAAGTAATAGATGACGTCTTTTACTTCAGAGAGATGTAAATTAAAGTATTACTTATAAAGAAAAATTAGAAAAAATATTAAAGAAATATAACTAATAAATCTAGTGAAAAAGAAGTTGGATAATAGAAAGTAAAATGATAGATAAATTTTTTGGTAAAGCACTCGCTGCTCATAAAATAACAGAAATTCCAGGAGTGATCCAGTTTGATCTTCCAGTGCATGGGGATAATCGTGGTTGGTTTAAGGAAAATTTCCAAAAGGAAAAGATGCTTCCACTTGGTTTTCCAGAAAGCTTTTTTAAAGAAGAGAAGTTACAAAATAACGTCTCTTTTTCAAAAAAAAATGTCTTACGTGGTTTACATGCAGAGCCTTGGGATAAGTATATTTCAGTAGCAGATGATGGTAAAGTCTTGGGAGCTTGGGTAGACTTACGTGAAGGTGAGACATTTGGAAATACTTATCAAACGATAATTGATGCGAGCGTTGGGATGTTTATTCCTCGTGGTGTGGCAAATGGCTTTCAGGTACTTTCTGAAAAAGTTGCTTATAGTTATTTGGTAAATGATTACTGGGCGGCAGAGTTAAAGCCCCAATATGCCTTTGTAAATTATGCGGACTCAGCCTTAGCAATTAAATGGGAAAATCTTGAAGCGGCAGAAGTGTCTGAAGCAGACAAGCATCATCCTTTGCTTAAAGATGTAAGAGCGTTAAAGAAATAAAATGGAAAGAATAAAAATGACAGAAGCAGCCTATAAAAAAATAATTGTAACAGGTGGAGCAGGTTTTATTGGCTCTAACTTTGTACATTATGTGTACAATAATTTTCCAGACGTAGAGATTACTGTTTTGGATAAATTAACTTATGCAGGTAATCGTGCCAATATTGAGACAATTTTAGGAGAACGCGTAAAGCTTGTTGTTGGAGATATCGCAGATGCTGTGCTTGTAGATCAGTTAGCCAGCCAAGTTGATGCGATTGTTCATTATGCTGCAGAAAGTCATAATGATAATAGTTTAAAGTCACAAGATGAATTTATTCATACGAATTTTATTGGGACTTATACTTTAATTCAAGCAGCACGTAAATATGACCTGCGTTTTCACCATGTGTCAACAGACGAGGTTTATGGTGATTTACCTTATCGTGAAGACTTGCCAGGCCATGGTGAAGGTGAGGGTGAGAAGTTTACAGATCATACACCTTACAATCCTTCAAGTCCTTATAGTTCAACAAAAGCAGCTTCAGATTTAATTGTTCGTGCTTGGGTACGTTCATTTGGCTTAAAAGCAACAATCTCAAACTGTTCCAATAACTATGGTCCTTATCAGCATATTGAAAAGTTTATTCCACGTCAGATTACAAATATTTTATCTGGAATAAAGCCTAAACTTTATGGAGATGGAAAAAATGTGCGTGATTGGATTCATACTGAAGATCATAGCTCAGGTGTTTGGGCAATTTTAACAAAAGGCAAGATGGGTGAAACTTATCTGATTGGCGCGGATGGTGAAAAAAATAATAAGGAAGTTCTTGAAAATATCTTAACTCGTATGGGTAAGTCAGCTTCTGATTATGATCGTGTAACAGACCGAGCAGGCCATGACTTACGCTATGCGATTGATAATACAAAGTTGCGTAGAGAGCTTGGTTGGGAGCCTAAACATACAGACTTTGAAAGTGGCTTGCAAGCAACAATTGCTTGGTATACTGAAAATGAAGATTGGTGGAAGGCAGAAAAAGAAGCGGTTGAAGCAAAATATGCTGAGAGTCAAAAAGTACTATGATTTGGATATTTTAAGGAGTTTATAAATTTATAAGAAAAAATTTTAGGAGAGAAAAAATGAGTAAATTTTGGTGGTTGTTTTTAATAGTATTAATTATTATAGTTGTGATAATGGCTTTCTTAAATCCTTGGATTGCCGGTGCTCTTGGTCTTGGAGGCGGTCTTATTTTAGCAAGAAAGAAGTAAGTTATGAGCGTAAGACGGATAATTCGAAAGGTATTTACTTTTAAAATTTATGCTTGGCTTTTAGTTCTTTTTCTAATTTTATTTGCTTTAGTTTATTTCTCGGGAAGAAAGAGTAATTTTAGTTCTAAAAATACTCAAACCTCAACAATGATAAAATATATTGAAAAAACACATCAGGAAGTTTTTTTGAATGTTGGACTTCAAAAGGTGATTTCTCAAGAAGAAAATACAAAGATACCTTGGACAGATATTGGGATTCCTTTAAGTGAGAAAAAGGCTTTAATTGTATTGAACTATGAAGCAAAGCTGGGGATAAAAACAGCAGTAAAGGTAGAAAAGACTGAAGATAATCATTATACACTTAAGATTCCTAAGTATGAGGTGATAGGAATTGCTTTAGATAAAGATCAGCCCTATAAACTTTATGACTCTTCAGCCGAACTTTTAAGTTTTTCAACAGCTAATGTTGATACTGGGAAACTTGCAACAGATAGCTTGACAATGGAACAACAAAAAGAATATTTAGAAAGTTATCAGACTGAAATAGATGAGTCAGTAAAAGCTTATTATACAAGTCTTTTTAAGACTATAAACCCTGAGATAAAGCTGGCATTTGTTTTTTCAAAATAAAATAAGAGGTAGAGAAAATGATTTTAATTACAGGCGCAGATGGTCAACTCGGAAGAGAATTACAGGAATTACTAAAGGAAAAAAATATTCCTTATAAAGCTTCAGATGTTGGAGAGCTAGACATTACAGATGAGTCAAGTGTGAATGACTTCTTTGAGAAAAATAAGCCAAGCTTGGTCTATAATTGTGCTGCTTATACAGCTGTAGACAAGGCTGAAGATGAAGGCAAGCTGTTAAATGAAAAAATAAATATTGAGGGGACTCAAAATATCGCACGAGCTTGTGCACGTGTTGGAGCAAAACTGGTACAGATTTCAACAGACTATGTTTTTGGAGGTCATCTTGAGCTAGGAAAAGAATGGCAAGTTGATGATGAGAAAACTCCTGTTTCAGAGTATGGTAGAGCAAAAGATTTGGCTGAAAAAGCTGTGATTACTTCTGGAGCTGATTATTATATCATACGTACTGCTTGGCTTTATGGAGCTTATGGTCCTAACTTTGTGTTTACAATGCAAAAACTTGCTCAAAGTCATAAAGAATTGACAGTGGTTAACGATCAGCATGGACGCCCAACCTGGTCAAGGACATTGGCTGAGTTTATGCTTTATCTTGTAGAAGTAGGAGCTCCCGTAGCTACTTATCAGTTGACAAATGATGCAAAAGAATCTGAAGATGTGACTTGGTATGACTTTGCTAAAGAAATATTTAAAGGTACAGAAACTATTGTGAGAGCCGTTTCATCTGAAAAATTTCAGACAAAAGCGAAGCGCCCTTTTAACTCAACGATGAGTCTGACAGCTGCAAAATCAACAGGGTTTAAGATTCCTCTTTGGCAAGAGGCATTGGCTCAGATGTTAGAACAAGGAGATTTACGGGAAAATAAAGACTTAGACAAGGGGACGATTCATAAGAAATAATCTATCCTTTTGTAAAACTTAATTAAAACAGGCTTGCTTAATTTATAATTGAATAAGGTAGGCCTTTTTGGTATAATAGCAATTATGTGTACAGTACTTTTAGTCATTCCCGCCTATAATGAGGAAGCTAGTATTAAAAATACCATTCGTATGATCCAAGAGTTTAAACAAACGTTAAACTTGAGTTTTCAGCTAGATTATATAGTAGTAAATGATGGATCAAGTGATCAAACAGCAAGTATTGTAAGAGCAATGAATGTTGTGTTACTTGATTTAGAAGCAAATATGGGATTGACAGGAGCCTTTATGGCTGGAATGAGATATGCCAAGCGAAAGGACTATGATTATGTCATTCAGTTTGATGCTGATGGTCAGCATCTTCCAGATTATATTTCTGAGATGGTATCTAAGGC
>JBKECB010000012.1:0-10271 GCA_047974165.1 Lactovum sp. | reverse complement strand
TGATACTCAAAAAGATATTGATTATTTAAAGCGAAAATTAGATACTTAATAAATTTCCACACTTTCCACAATATCTTCCAACTCATATCCACACAACTTTCCACAGCCTAGAGACTTTATTTATAAAGATTTATTTAACTTTTCAACTTTTTAACAGTCCCTATTACAACTATTACTATATTTATATATATAAATAAAAAGAGAATTTTACTAAAGGAGTCTTATGATAAAATTTACAATTAATAAAAATACTTTTCTTTCAGCCTTAAGAATTTCAAAACAGGCAATTTCTTCAAAAATTGCTATCCCTGTCCTTTCTAAGATAAAAATCGAAGTTAATTCTGAAGGAATAAAATTTACAGCTTCTAATGGGCAAATATCGATTGAAAATCATCTTCCTATTACAGATAAGAATGCAGATATGATTATTGAATCAGGAGGGACAATTCTTTTAGAAGCTAACTTTTTTGATAGTGTTGTTGCTCAGCTTCCAGAAAATACTTTTTCTTTTGAAGAGATAGAAAATTATCAAGTTCATTTACTTTCAGGAAAATCAAAAATTACTCTAAAAGGTCAACAAGCAGATCTTTATCCACAAATCCAAGCACTCACAAATCAAGCTTCAGTTAATATTTTAGTTAAAGACTTAAAAGAACTTTTTAATGAAACTTCTTTTGCAGTAAGTATGCAAGAATCACGTCCAATACTCACAGGAGTGAATATCAAGTTACTTGAAAATCAAAAACTTCAAGCAGTTGCAACAGATTCTCATCGTCTTAGTCAAAGAACAATAACACTTGATTCTTCAGCTGAAGAGTTTGAGCTTGTTATCCCTAATCGTGCGATTACAAGTTTTAAGTCTGTATTTTCAGACGAAGATGAAGAACTTTCAGTTTATCTTAATAACACACAAATTTTATTTAAAAATTCAACGATTAATTTCTATTCTCGTTTAGTTGAAGGAAACTATCCTGATGCTAGCCGTTTAATTCCTGAAAAGAGTTCATATACCTTAAGTTTGATTTTAAATGTGAGTGAAACACTTCACGCGATGAATCGTGCTAAACTTTTAACAGCAGGAATTCAAGGAAGTACCGTTAAATTTACAGTCAAAGATGAACAATTACTTTTAACAGTAAATACACCTGAGGTTGGTTCGTCTTTTGAAGAAATTACAGTCATAGAAAAAACTGGAGAGGATATTGAAATTAGCTTTAACCCTCAATTCTTAATTGATGCTCTACGTGTTATCAAGGAAGCTGAGATACAGATTCACTTTATCTCAAATGTAAGACCTTTTACCATCTTACCGAGAAATGATGAAGGTGATTTTATTCAATTGGTGACACCTGTAAGAACAAATTAATCCTCTGATTTTGATATAATAAATTCAACGAAAGTTGAATTTATTTTGATAATATAAAGGAGGAAATGATATGAAGTTGATCTATACAGAAATTAACTCAAACTTGACAGAAATACTTAATCATGAGCTTAAACAGTTGAGTAAGCAAAATAAATCTATTTTTTATATTGTTCCAAGTTCCTTATCTTTTGAAAAAGAACGGGAAATTTTAGAGCAGAGAAAAATTTTAGAAAATATGGAAGAAAATTCAGAGTTGGCATTTTTTGATATAAAAGTGACACGTTTTAAACAACTCCCTTATTATTTTCATTCTTTTTCTGATTTTTCAAAAAAGGAACTCCTTTCTCCTATTGGACAGGCAATGCTTTTTAGACAAATTTTAAATGAATGTGAAGAAGGAACACTTAGTTATTTTGATAAGTCAAGAAATTCTTCAGGATTTATAGAAAAGTTAGTTCAACTTCGTACAGAGTTAGTCTCTTCAGGATTGACTCCAGAGGATTTACCAAAGTCAGAAAAAAATAAAGATCTTTCTTATATTCTTTCTGAGTTTGAAAGGAAAATGTCTGAAAAGTTTTTGGCTGAAGATAGCTATATGAAGTTTATCACTGAATTAGAAGAAGAGAATTATCAAGAAATTTTAAAGGACTCAATTTTTATTGTTGTTGGATTTACCCGTTTTACCGCTCAAGAACAACATCTTTTGCATCTTTTGGATATTAATGAAAATCTGATTATTGCAAGCTATGCAGATGAAAAATCAATAAAGCAGGTAAAGGATAGCTTGGGAGTTTATAACTCAACTGTAAAAATGCTCGAAAACTTAAAAATTAGTGAGTATATAAAGAAAGAGACAGACGATATCCATCCCGTTTATGAGCAGTTGACTGATATCTGGAAGTATGAAAATGATTTTCTTTCAGAAAAAGAAATAAAGAAAGACTTAAAAAATCAAGAGTCTGTTTTAATATGGAGTTCAGAAAATCAGCTATCAGAGATTGAAATGCTGGCAAAGGAAATTCGACAAAAGGTAAGTTTAGAAAAGAAAAGGTATAAAGATTTTACAGTTTTATTAGCTTCAGAAAAATCCTATGAACTACCTATCCAACAAATTTTTAATCTTTATCAGATTCCTTACTTTTATTCTAAGCAAGAATCGATGAAAAATCATCCCTTAATTATCTTTTTAGAGTCTCTTTACCATATTTCAAAGGATAATTATCAAGTTGTAGATATTATCAATCTTTTGAAAACTCAACTTTATACTAGTCAGGACTTAAAAGAAAATGACATGGATTTTCTAGATGATTTTGAATATTATTTAAAAAAGTTTAAGATTTCAGGAAAGAAAAAGTTTTCTCTTGTTTTTAATGAGGTAAATTATCCAGAAAATCCTTCTGAATTTAAGAGAGCTTATTTTTTAAATATTAAAGAAGTGGAAAAAATTCGTAACTATCTCATTTCAAAAGAATCAGCTTTAGGAACTCTTCTATCAAGTCGGAGAAAGAAAAAAAATATTAATCAGCACTTCCTTAAATTTCTAAGTTCAGCTGAGTTTGCTAAAAACTTTCAAAAACTTTATGATTCAACAAATGATAATGTTATAAAGGATAAACATCAACAGGTTTGGAAGCTTTTCCAGAAAACACTGAATGAGTTTAAAGAGATTTTTAAAGATGATGTCATGTCAATTGAGCATTTCTTAGAAATTTTAGTCTCAGGAATAAAAAATGCAGATTATCGTCAAGTTCCCTCAAATGTAGACCAGGTTAAAATTAGAGGTTATGAGCTGATAGAGCCAAGAGAAAATGAATATGTCTATGTGTTAGGACTTACGAACTCTAACTTTCCACAGACAAAGAAAAATCAAAGTTTGCTAACAGATGATGAACGCTATGAGATTAATCAATCTGAGGATAAGACGAAGTTTATCCAAGAGTATAAAGTAACAGAGCATGCAAAGTTTATGTTTACTGTTTTATCTCTCTTAAATTCAGCTAAAAAATCTCTGACTTTTTCTCATCTTCAAATCTCAGATAATGTACAAGAAACTGAAATCCCTTCTCTTCTTTTACTTTTAAGTAATCATGGCGTTCCTATAAAAAAAGTAAGGTCTGCAAATTTAGATGAGGGACTTGAACATATCGGAAGTTTGAAATCGACGATAAGGTCTATAATGTCTTTGGATTTTGAAAATAAAGAAGAAGCTAAAAGTAATTTTTGGCTAAAAATAAAGAATTATTTAATAGAAAAAGATGAACATTTTAAAAAATTAACAGAGTTGGATAAGTTTAATGATATCAAATCTTCTGGTTTATCAGAAAATACTGTCAAAGGAGTTTACAGTAAGTTGACAACATCTGTTTCTGACTTTGAAGAGTTTTATAACTGCCAGTATAAGTATTTTCTAAGTCATACTCTTTCTCTTAAAGAGGCAGATGAGGTGCAGCTAGAGTCTAGTACGATTGGGAATTATTTACATCGTATTTTTGAGTTGACTTTAAGAAAGAGTAAAAAAATAGAGGATTTTGATTCTTGTCTTTTAGAGGCTAAAACTAAGGTAGACGCAGAATATCAAAGGGTTTTTGAAAGAGATTATCTGTCCTTATTTATAAAGTCTAATCTTAATGACATTCTTGAACAATCAGCAGTTATGGTGAAGCATTCTTTGCTCAACTTTAATATTTTGGAAACTGAAAATTTCTTTAAGTCAATTAATGGCTTACCTATCAGAGGTCGAATTGATAGAATAGATGAGATAAACGGACGCTATGGAGCAATAGATTACAAGTCTGGGAAAAAAGAATTTAATCTCATTGATATTTACAATAAAACAAGTTTACAACTCTTGACTTATTTGGATGCTTTATCAAAAAAAGGTGAGGTTTGGGGAGCACTTTATTTACATTTACATAATCCGATTCTTTCTCTTTCAGATTTTGATTATTTAGAAGATATTGAAAAAGTATTAGACTATGAAATGTCTTATCAAGGTCTTTTAAATACTGACATAACAGAAGGATTTTCAGACTTTAAGTCCATCAACTTAACTAAAAGCGCAAAAATGAAAAGTTCTAATTCCTTTAATTCAAAGGAACTATCAGCATTGATTAACTATAATGAAAATCTTTATAAAGATGGAATAAGTACTTTACGTTCAGGTCAGATTGAGATAAATCCTGTAACTAAAAAGAATGATGATAAATTGAATGTGACAGGCTGTCAATTTTGTCAGTTTAAATCAATTTGTCGCTTTGAAGCTTCAAGACACTCTGGACGGAAGATTAGTCAGTTGGATGGACGAGCAGTAAATATGAGAAAAGATAAGGATATTATCTTGGAGAGAATTTTAAAAGGAGAACTTAATGACTAAAAAAGTAAAATTAACTCCTTCTCAATCGGAAGCAATTTACTATGAAAAGAAAAAAAATGTTCTTGTCTCTGCAAGTGCAGGATCGGGAAAGACTTTTGTTCTAACCCATCGGATTATTGAAAAAGTAAAAAAAGGGATAAAAATTGACAAGTTGTTTGTGTCAACCTTTACTGTAAAGGCAGCAGCTGAGTTGAAAAATCGTATCGAAAGAGAGCTAAAAAAAGAGTTAAGAAAACCAGAAAATTCAACAGAAGTTAAAAAATTATTATTTCAAGCATTAAGAGATATTGGAGCAGCAGCGATTGGTACGACTGATGCTTTTTCTAGTCAGCTTGTAAAAAATTATTATAATATTGTCAATATTGATCCACAGTTTCGAGTCTTAGTTGACAAGGCAGAAAAAGATATTCTTAAAAAGGAAATTTTTAAGAATTTACTAGAAGAACGCTTATCAGCTGAAGATTCTAAAGAATTTAAGAAGATGTTAAAGAATTTTTCGAATGATAGAACTGTAAAGGGATTAGAAGAAATAGTTTACAGAGTTTACGACTTCTGTCAATCAAGTGAAAATCCTAAATTTTGGATGGAAAAGGTTTTTTTCAAATCTTTTTTAGAAATCCAGAGCTTTTCGCAACTTCCAGAAACTTTTTCTTCTTCGATAAAAAATGAATTGGAAGAATTTTTTGACCTTTTGGAAAAATCAATCTCTGAAAAAACAATTACAGCAAAAACTTTAGAAAAAGCATCTAATTTTATGGATAACTCTTCTTATATTTTTTCAGCTCTAGAGTCATCAGATTATAAAGCTTTTGTTGATTCATTTGATTTTGATGATATTTTATCACGCTGGACGATTTCAGTAGATAAGGATCCGGACTTACGTGAAAAATTTGCGGCAGTTATTGGAACTAAGACTAAAATGGGGAGTGTTCGAAAATTCATTAAAAAGATAAAGTTTTCAGAAGTTATTGAACAATATCATCCCGAAGCTTTAGAGTTGGTACAAATTTTTTCTTCTTTTCTTTTGGATTTCCAAGAGGCTTATTTAAAGAAAAAGTATGACTTACAAGCTTATGAATTTTCAGATATTTTACATTTTGCTATTGAAATTCTTGAAAGTAAGGAGTATCCTGAAATTAGAGAATCTTTTAAATTTGAAGAGTTAATGATTGATGAATATCAAGATACCAATCAGGCTCAAGAAAAAATTTATCAGCTCCTGTCTAATGGACATAATCTTTTTTTAGTGGGAGATATCAAGCAATCAATTTATGGTTTTCGACAAGCAGACCCCGACTTATTTATGAAAAAGTATGAGCTTTATCCTGATGATGACTCTGATTCTGATAATCGACTGATTCTTTTACAGGAAAATTTTCGTTCTCGTTCTGAAGTATTAGATTTTACAAATGTAATTTTTAAATCCTTGATGGAAAATTATGGAGAAAAGGAAGCCTTAAAATTTCCAACTCGTGAAGGAGAACTTCTTACAAAATTTGAAAAGGACTATCAACTACCTAATAATCTCTCTCCCAAAGCAGAACTTTTACTCCATTTAGATGATCAAGAAGAAGAAAGCGATAATTTATCAGATAATGAGATTGAAATTGCAGCTAAAAAAATAATTGCTTTAATAAACTCAGGAGTTTCTCCTAACGACATTGTTTTATTGGTTCGTTCAAAGACAAATAATCTTAAGATAAAGGAGATTTTTGAAAGTTATCAACTTCCCATTATATTGGATGATTTGCCGATGAATTATCTGAAGTCAATAGAAATACAAGTAATGTTAGAAGTCTTAAGAACGATTAATAATCCACTCTTTGATATTTCTCTAATTGCGACCCTGCACTCTCCACTTTTTAACTTTACAGATGAAGATCTTGCTAGGATTAGTTTAATGGAAGGAGAGACTTTTTGGGAGAAATTAAATGTAAAGGCTTTGGATATCGTTGACAGTCAACTTTACAGTAAAATTAAAGATTTTCTATCAATATTTAAAAGCTGGAGAGAGTTTTCAAAAACAGTGGCTGTTCATGACTTGATTGATAGAATTTACATAGAAAGTCTCTATCCTGAGTATGTTTCAGCACTTCCAAATGGTGAACAAAGAAAAGTAAATTTACAATCCTTGACAAGTAGAGCTTATAGTTATGAGCGTTCAGGTTATAAAGGTCTCGTAAAGTTCATTGACATGATTGATAACTATCTATCTCAAAATAATGACCTTGATGATGTGAACTATAAACTCCCTGCTAATGCTGTCCATGTTCAAACTATGCATAAATCTAAAGGGCTTGAATTTGATTATGTTTTTATTATGAATTTCCATACAAAATTTAATTCAATAGATTTAAAAAGTAAAGTCTTATTAGATAAATATCGCGGCTTTGCGATGAAGTATACTGTAGATCTTTCAAAAGAAATTAAATCAAAATTTCCTCATGCCCTAGTAGAAATGGAGACGCTTCCTTATATTTATATTAAAGAGTTAAAGGAAAAGCAGATTATTGAAGAAGAGATGAGAATGCTTTATGTGGCTTTAACACGTGCAAAAAAGAAAGTTTATATGCTCGGAAAGTTAGGAAAAGAAGCAGAGCTGACTGATCCTGAAAAATTAGATAAAAATAAACTTCCATCAAAAGGTTATCTGACTTGGATTTTATCCCTTCAAGAAAAGTTAAAAAATCATTTAGAGATTCTTGTAAATCCTAAAGACTTAGAAACTGAACTCTCACTTGAAGCCTTATCAGCTTTAATAAGAAAAGAATCAAATTGGACAGAGAATCTCGAAGATGCTGAGGATTTTGTAAAAGCAAAAAAAATTATGAACTTTGTCTATCCTTTTGAAAAAGCTAGCACACTTTCTAGTACGCTTTCTCCTAGTAGTTTAGAAAGAGAGTTAAAGCAATATGATGAGGAGTTGGAGTTTGTAAAGACTTTTGACTTTACACTTGACGATTTTGACAGTAAAGTTTACAGTGTAAAAGATAAAGGGACAGTACTTCATGAGTTTATGCAGAACATTAACTATAAAGATATTAGTTTACAGTCTTTACAGAATCTAGTAAAAAGGATGTCACTTCCTCCAGAACTTGAAAAGTCTCTAAATTTAAATAAAGTTCTAAGTTTATTTGATACAGAGTTAGGACAGTCAATCTTAAAGAATGTGTCAACTCTTAAATTAGAGCAGAATTTTTCAATGTTGAAGTCAATAAAGGATACAGATAATCAGTTGATTGATCAAACAGTTGTTCGTGGAATTATTGATGGTTACTTTATTGAAGATAAGCGAATCGTTTTATTTGATTATAAGACAGACCATTACACAAAAAAATCAGAGGTTGATATAATTAAGGAAAGATATATCGCTCAGCAAGAGCTCTATGCAGAGGCACTTTCAAAAGCTTATCCTAATTTAGAGATTGAAAAGTATTTAATCTTATTTGGTGGAAAAGGAAAAAAATCTGTGGAAATTGTGAGGTTATAAATGTTAAGTTATGATATTGGAACATATGTAGAGATGAAAAAACCACATGCTTGTCGTGTAAAATCAACGAAGAAGCATGCGAATCGATGGGAAATTACACGCCTAGGCGCAGATATTAAAATTCTTTGCAGTAATTGCCAGCATGAGGTGATGATGAGTCGTTGGGACTTTGAAAGAAAGTTGAAAAAAATAATAATATAATTTTAAAGAAAAGATATTAAATTTAATATCTTCTTAAAGAGGTTAAATAAGGTTTTACATGTCAATAGACTTGTAAAACCTTGATTTTAAGCTATTCTTGAAAATTTGAATGTTACTACATGGCAATAAAAATCAGCTGAATGACTACCTTTTTGACTACCTTTTCTGAAAATAGCATATCGGATAAAGTCAATTCATTTCAGTACTCGCTGAAATTTTTTATTGTCTTTATCTTTCACTCATGTCATGAAAATCAATCGAAACACTTCCTTTTTGAAAATGAAGGAGCTGAACAAAAAACAACAACAACCTAGCTAAGATGGCTAGGTTTTTTTATTTATTCAAAAATGAAAGATGATTATAAAACAAAAATATTAGATATCTACAAAATAACTTAATTTTCTGACTTTTTAGTAAATTTTAAATAATTGATAAAAAAACTAATAAATATGCTATAATGATGATTAAGAAAACTAGAGGAGTTTATACTAGTCAAAACTTAGCGAGTGGATTATATTTAAGTGAAAAGGAGGATAATCATGGAATTATCAATGAACTTACCCACTCAATATGTAGAAATTGAGTAAGAAGAAATGATGTATTTAGATGGAGGACTGTCAATAACGAATTGGGCAGTTAACTCCGGAATCAATTATGTGATTAGCATATATACAGGAGGTAGCGGACTTTTTGTTGCTAAGTCTTTCATTAGAAGAGTAGGAGCAGGGCATGCAACTCGTGCATTTTCATACGGTCTTCGAAGATTCATTAACACCCAACTCGCTAACAGAATTTCAGGTATAGTCGTAGGAACTTTATTAGGGGCAGGGTCATTATCTATCGGTGGAGTAGTAGCAAGATACTGGGATCAACGTGATAGAAGAAGAAATAACGGCTGGTGCGATATTTGAAAATGAAAATTGGCTTTATTATAGCTAGCCTTGGGTTTGTTATTTGTATTTTATCAATGTATATTTTTCCAGCTTTCTTTAATGAATGGTTGAGCGGTACTTTAGGTTTCATTGGAATCGCTTTAGTGCTCATCGGACTTCGATTTGAAAAGTATAAAACTCGGAATGATAGAGAAAAGTAGTGATAGAACCTACTTATTGCATATTTTATTGGTGGATATAAACCAAATTAGGGGATTTCTTACAATTCCCTAATTTCTGTAAAAGGAGTAATCATAAAATGAAAAAATTACCGGTTTTCTTTTTTCTAGTATAGTTAGTGTAACTAGTCTAGCCGAAACAGTTTTTCTATCTGGTTTGTATGGTTTGGACGCAGAAGAAATAAGTTTTTGGATATTTTTAATCATCTTTATATTTCCACTTTTCGCATTATTTATGTATGTAGAGACATTCCTTATTTTTTTTCATAAACAGCAGCTTATCCCCAAATATCTCGTAATACTAATTGCTTTAAACTCAGCAATTCAGTTGATCAATATGTTCAGAGTGCATGATTCAGGCTTTTATTTGCTCAGCCTTGGAAATATTTATTTTACTATTTTTGTTTTTGCATTTCTTTATTTGAAATTTTATGTCGATGAGACCACTTTTGATATGCGGGTTTCGATTTTCCAACAATTAAAAATTAAGGACATCCTTTTTGATTACGGCTATTTCATTTTGCTAGGTCTGCCCTCGAAGTATCCGAATGTTTATTCGATTATTGGCACTTGTGCTATCCTTACTCTTTTATTAGGAATTGATTTTAAGTACACCAAGCATAAAAATGAAAAGCGAAAGTTGGAGATGAATGAAGAGCTTTCTTAAAGAAAATGCTGTATTTGTCACAATTTCAGCTCTACTGTTAACAGTATTTCTCCTTTTTCCTTA
>JBKECB010000008.1:0-27171 GCA_047974165.1 Lactovum sp. | reverse complement strand
AGAGGAACTTGAATTAAAAGTAGCTGAGATTGAACAAGAATATATTGTAAAAGTATCTAAAGCTCAGACTGCTTTTACTGAAAAAATAGCTCAAGAAACTCAAGAGCTTATCCGTCATCAGGCATGAGCAATCGTCTATGAACAAGAGCAAAAACAGGAGCAAAGAAAAGTCAATACTGTCATGGAAGAGGTACGCTCACGCCTGCGTGGCTTTGCACGAACTATTCCAAGTTTTATCATGGCTTATGGAGACCGTAATCTAAGCCTCTCTAACTTTGAAGCTTACACACCTGAAGATGTCTTTTTAGAGGTGACAGGTATTACAGAAGAACAGTTTTGTCAGTTGCGTGATGGGATGACTGTTACAAAGGAAGATGGGGTGATTCAAGAAGTACCAGGATTATTTGATGTTCCAACCTTTAATCAGTCTGTCCAGGAGTTTTTAGATAAAAAAGATCAGTTGAGCGATTACTTTGATGAAAGTCAAGAGGAAGACATCTTTGACTACATTCTCCCACAAAAGACCAATCAAATTTTTACACCAAAAGCAGTCGTAAAAATGATGGTGGATAAATTAGAAGAAGAAAATCCAGAGATTTTTAAAAATCCAGAGACGACATTTATTGACCTATATGCAAAGTCAGGTCTCTATATTACAGAACTTGTGAAAAGATAAAATCCCAGATGAGAAAACACGTATTAAGCATATCTTAGAATATCAAGTCTATGCTTTGGCGCCAACAGAGATAACTTATAATATTGTGAAAAACTTTATTTTCCATAACTTAGCTGATATTTCTAGCGATAATATCAAGGAATGCGATCTCATCCCCTTTGCCAAAAAGGGGAATGTGAAAGAAAAACTTACAGAAATATATGGAGAAAATATGAAATTTGATGTTGTTATCGGAAATCCACCTTATCAGGAGAATAAAAATGGACACAGTTTGCAGATCCATTTTAAGTTTTTAAAAGTGTCGATGGCAGTTTCCTCTCGTTATATCTGTCTTATCCAACCACTAAATTGGTTAAATGATTTTTCAACACTTTCAATTGTAAAGAAACATTTAATAAAGTTAGAACGTTATTCAGATGCGAGAAAAGTATTTGAGAATGTATCTATACCGTCAGGAGTTGGTGTTTCGCTGATTGATCTGACTAAAAATATAGATAAGACAGAGGTGACTGAAAATAATTTATTAGAATATATTGAAGTAACTGGGAATTTTAACTTAAATGATGTAAAATTTAAAGAATATATAAAGATGAATCATTCTATTTTTGAACGACTAAGTTCTTATGTTGGACATCCTAACGAGGATAAGACTCTAAATTTAGAACCAGAAGGAGAGTTAGAGATTTGGTTTAAACAAGTAAGAGGTAAGAGTGGAAAAAATGATTGGATGAAAGTAAATAAAGAATCCATACCAGCAGATAAAATTATTTATGAATATAAAGTTATGATTTCTTCTGATGGACATGCTGAAAATTCAAATACAAAAGCAGAAAATATTTTTAATAATAAGGCAACTTTGTTATACCCTAAGCAAATAAGTACAAATAGACCCTTTCTATTAAAAGTTAAAGATGCTTTAGAAGGACAGTTACTTGTAGATTATGCAAATTCAAAATTTTTCAGAAGACTTCTTCATATACAAAGTAAAGGGAATACGATTCCTAGATCAGCTTTTGCTCTAGTTCCAGATTTATCAGAATGGAAAGAAGAATATGATTTAAAGAAAAAAACTATAATACATTAGATGATTTTCTAAATGATCATTATCATCTTACAAAAGATATGATTGAAGATATAAAAAATAGGATTTCAGAAAAATAGATTACCTTTATTGAAGAAAAAGTCAAGACAATGAAATAAAATAAAACTTTAGTGAAAGCTGGAGTTTTTTAAATAGAAAAGTCAACAAAAAGTCTTAACTTTTGATATAATGAGAGCATGGATAAACAAAAAATAGCAATTTTAGGACCTGGGAGTTGGGGGTCGGCTTTGTCACAAGTCTTAACAGATAATGGTCATGAAGCAAGACTATGGGGAAATATTCCAGAACAGATTCAAGAAATCAATGAAAAACATACGAATACTGCTTACTTTAAAAATATTAGTCTGGATGAGAAAATTACAGCAAGTTTAGATTTAGCAGCAACTTTAAAGGAAGTAGATGCTATCTTATTTGTAGTTCCAACAAAAGTGACACGTTTGGTAGCTAAGCAAGTGGCAGAACTTTTAGAGCATAAAGTTCACATTTTACATGCCTCAAAGGGCTTAGAGCAGGAGAGCCATAAGAGAATCTCGACAATCTTAGAAGAAGAAATCCCTGAAAAATATCGCTCAGAAATTACGGTGGTCAGTGGACCTTCTCATGCTGAGGAGACCATCGTCCGCGACATCACACTTATCTCGGCAGCGTCAAAAAGCCATGAGGAAGCAAAATATGCACAGAGTCTTTTTAGCAATGATTATATGCGACTTTATACCAATACAGATGTGATTGGTGTTGAAACAGCTGGAGCCTTAAAAAACATCATCGCTGTTGGAGCAGGAGCTTTGCATGGTTTAGGCTTTGGAGATAATGCCAAGGCGGCAACGATTACCAGAGGTTTGGCAGAAATCACTCGCCTTGGAGTAGCTATGGGAGCACAACCCTTAACTTACTCAGGACTCTCAGGTGTGGGTGACCTTATTGTAACTGGAACCTCAATACATTCCAGAAACTGGCGAGCAGGTGATGCGATTGGACGAGGTGAAAAACTTGCGGATATTGAAGCAAATATGGGTATGGTTATTGAAGGAGTTTCTACCTGTAAAGCAGCTTATGAGCTTGCTCAGCAGCTAAAAGTAGAGATGCCGATTACCGAAACGATTTACAAAGTACTCTATGAAGGGCTTGATCCAAGAGAGGGCATCCTTTCTATGATGCGTCGAAGTGGTAAGAAAGAAAATGAATTTGAATAAGGAGTTGATGTGAAAACAAAAATAAAAAAAGTTCGTAAGGCGATTATCCCCGCAGCAGGTTTAGGAACTCGTTTCCTACCTGTTACCAAAGCGATTGCTAAAGAAATGCTACCTATTGTAGACAAGCCTACTATTCAGTTTATTGTAGAAGAGGCACTAGCTTCAGGGATTGAAGATATCCTAATTGTCACTGGAAAAGGAAAGCGTCCAATTGAAGACCATTTTGATTCAAATATTGAGCTAGAAAGTAATCTTCGTGAGAAAAATAAGGTAGAGCTTTTAAAGTTAGTTGAGGAAACAACAGATATCAACCTTCATTTTATCCGTCAGTCACATCCAAAAGGCTTGGGAGATGCTGTCTTACAAGCAAAGGCCTTTGTTGCTGATGAGCCATTTGTGGTCATGCTTGGAGATGACTTGATGAATATTAATAAAGAAGGTGAACCTTTAACTAAGCAATTAATTGCTGACTATGAACAAACTCATGCTTCAACAATTGCAGTTATGGAAGTTCCTCATAAAGATGTGGATAAGTACGGTGTGATTGCTCCTGAAGGTGAAGTTTCAAAAGGTCTTTTCAATGTTGCCAAGTTTGTTGAAAAACCAGACATTGATAAAGCACCTTCAGATTTAGCTATTATCGGTCGTTACTTACTGACACCACAAATTTTTGATATCTTAATGACTCAAAAGCCTGGTGCAGGTGGTGAAATTCAATTGACAGATGCGATTGAAACACTCAATAAAACACAACGTGTATTTGCTCGTCAATTTAAAGGTAAACGCTATGATGTTGGAGATAAGTTTGGCTTTTTAGAAACAACAATTGAGTATGGACTAAAACATCCACAAATCAAGGACAAACTAGAAAAATACTTGATTTCAAAAGGCAAAGAATTATCAAAAAAATAAAAAAGAGCTTGCTCTTTTTTTTGATATACTTTATAAAAAATTTGATATAATAAAAAGACAGTAGAAAACTTGAGGTATGGAGTGTAATGAAAGCAAAAGAATTGACTGAGATTTTTAATTTAAGTCCAATGCAAGAGTCACAGTTTAAAAGGTATTTTGAGTTATTAGTCGAATGGAATGAAAAAATTAATTTAACAGCAATTACTGAAGAGTCTGAAGTTTATTTAAAGCATTTTTATGATTCTTTAGCCTTAATAAAATTTGAATTGATAAAAAATGAGCCTTTTTCTTTACTAGATATTGGTGCGGGTGCAGGTTTTCCGAGTATTCCGATGAAGATTTTATATCCTCATTTAAGAGTCACGATTATAGATTCTTTAGCTAAGCGGATTAAATTTCTCTCTATTTTGTCTGAAGAGTTAGAGCTTGAAGGAGTGACATTATTGCATGGGCGAGCTGAGGATTTTGGTCAGGATAAGTCTTATCGTGCCTCTTATGATTATGTGACTGCCAGAGCGGTTGCAAGGTTAAATGTACTGATAGAGCTTACTCTTCCTTTTTTAAAAAAGTCTGGAAAGTTATACTCTCTAAAAGCAAGTCAATTTGAAGAAGAACTTGCAGAAGCTCAAGGAGCGATAAAAACTTTAGGTTGTAAATTTGAAAAGAGTATTGATTATCAACTTTTAGATGGATCAGAAAGACATGTTGTGGTTATTAAAAAAACGCTAGATACACCCAATAAATATCCTAGAAGAGCAGGAATTCCTTCAAAAAAACCTCTCATATAAAATAGGTCTTAAGACGGATAAAAGGAATTTAAGAGATGGTATAATAATTAATAGAAGAATAGAGGGGATGAGAAAAAAGAATATGCGTGGTAATGGAAAGAAAATATTAATAAGTATTTTAGCTTTGTTGCTAATCTTAGTAATTTTTGGGAATAGTAGTAGAGGAGGAATATTAACGGAGATTTTAACTTGGTTAATAATTTTAGCGATTTTTTCTATTTTTATATCTATTTGTATTTGGATAATAAAGCAACTTTTAGGGACTAAGGAAAGGAAAAAAGAGAAAACTAAACTTGAAAATTATAAAGAGGCGGGACTTTCAGATTCAGAAATTGATCTTTTTCGTGAGACGATGAGTGAAGCAAAGCAACAGATTCTTTTTTGGGATAAGCAGCAAAAAAAACATATTGATCTTTCAGTGATTGAGGATGTGACCTCAGGTTTAGAAAGTTCAAAAAAGCTTTTTCAGTTGATTGTCAAAGATCCACAAGAGCTTACTAAGCAGAATAAGTTTTTATATAAAGATTTACCAAATATGGTAAAACTTATAGAAAGTTATGATAAGCTTGTAGATGTTTCACTTAAAGAGGATGAAAATCTAAAAGAAACGTTACTTTTAATTAAGACCCTTTCAAGTCAGATTGCTGAAAATTATCAAGATTTTTTAATGAAAGATATTAAAATTATAGAAAAGGAAGTTCAAAATGCTTGAACAAGGAAGAGAATTAAAAGCTGGCACCTTTGAAACCTCCCTTGAGGTTTTAACAGAGGAAGAAAAATCTTTAGCATTAAATTATGCGTCGTCTTTAAAAGAAGAAGAACCACAAACGATTATGGAGTATGGGGCAGAGGCACAAACGTCGATTGCTTCATTTTCACAAACTGTCTTAAATAAAGTTCAAGCACAAGATTTGGGTGAGATTGGTGATAGCTTGACAGATTTGATGTATAATTTAAAAGAGGTAGATACTTCAGAGTTATTTGGTGAGAAAGAAAATTTCTTTAGTAAGATATTTAAAAAAGTAAAAAAATCAATTTTTGAATTGACACAAAAGTATCAGAAACTTGGTGCAGGTGTAGATAAAATTTCCTCTAAATTAAATATTGAACGTCAAGGCTTGATTGAGGATAATCAAATGCTTGAAAATTTGTATCAAGAAAATTTAGGCTATTTTAAATCTCTCAATATTTATATTGCAGGTGCGGAGTTAAAAATTCAGCAAATCAATCAAGAGCTTTTACCAGCTGTTCGACAAGAAGCTGAAAAAAGTACAGAAAATTCTCTGTCAATTCAAAAATTATCGGATTTGGAAACTTTTGTTAACCGTCTAGATAAGCGAGCTTATGATTTAAAGTTAGCACGTCAAATGACAATTCAACAAGCACCACAAATTCGTCTCATTCAAAATACAAATCAAGAATTAGTAGATAAGATTCAAACTTCTATCAATACTGCCATTCCGCTTTGGAAAAATCAAGTGGCTCTAGCTTTGACTTTACTCAAGCAAAAAGATGCCTTAGCCAGTCAGCGGATTGTTTCTGAAATGACCAATGATTTATTAACAAAAAATTCAGAGATGTTAAAAACATCAGCGATTGAAACTGCAAAGGAAAATGAACGTGGTCTTATTGATATTGAAACCCTAAAAACGACTCAAAATAACCTTATTACAACGATTGAACAAACTCTCCAAATTCAGCTGGATGGTCGACAAAAACGTCAGCAATCCGAACAGGAGTTGATTCGTATGGAGAAGGAAATCAAGAACAAGTTATTGGAATTTTCAAAAGCAAATGAAAAAAGTCGGCAAGTTAAAGCACAATGAATTTTGTGCTTTTTTACTAGGAAATCTTGTGATTTTAATATCAAGAAAATTTTATTTTTAATGCTAGAATTAGGACTGTTGTAAATAAATTATCATAAGCTTAAGAATAAAAATGAAAACTAACTGTTTATTACAAGTTGTTTTCATGAAATTGTGATATACTAGACATAACAAATATTTCTAATTTTGGAGGTAATGAAATGAAACGTATTGCTGTCCTAACTTCAGGAGGAGACTCTCCTGGTATGAATGCGGCTGTTCGTGCAGTTGTTCGTAAGGGAATTGCAGAAGGTATGGAAGTTTTTGGAGTAAATCATGGATATGCTGGTCTCGTTCGTGGTGACATTTTTCAGATGAACTCAGAAACTGTAGGTGACAAAATTGTTCGAGGTGGAACTTTTCTTTACTCCGCACGTTATCCTGAGTTTAGGGAGCGTGAAGGTCAGTTAAAGGGAATTGAGCAGCTTAAAAAGTTTGGTATTGAAGGTGTTGTTGTTATTGGCGGAGATGGTTCTTACCATGGTGCGATGCGATTAACTGAGCATGGTTTTCCAGCAATTGGCTTACCTGGAACGATTGATAATGATATTGCTGGTACAGATTATACGATTGGTTTTGATACGGCAGTATCAACAGTAGTAGATGCTTTAGATAAAATTCGAGATACTTCAAGTTCTCATAATCGTACTTTTATCGTTGAGGTGATGGGACGTAATGCAGGAGATATTGCTCTTTGGTCAGGTATTGCTGCAGGTGCAGATGATATTTGTATTCCAGAAAGAGAATTCCAGTTTGAAAATATTGTAAAAAATATTAATGCAAGCTTTGCTTATGGTAAAAATCATCATTTAATCGTTCTTGCAGAAGGTGTCATGCATGGTGAAGAGTTTGCACAAAAGCTAAAGGAAGCAGGAAGTGACATTGACTTACGTGTGTCAGTCTTAGGACATATCCAACGTGGAGGATCACCTACGGCACGTGATCGTGTACTAGCTTCACAGATGGGTGCACATGCAGTTAAGCTACTCAAAGAAGGAAAAGGCGGTCTTGCTGTTGGGACTAAGAATGAAAAAATGGTTGAAAGCAAAATTCTTGGAACAAAAGAAGAAGGAGCACTCTTTAGCTTGGGTGAAGACAACAAGATTATCGTCAATCACCCGCATGAGACACGACTTGATTTTTATAAGTTAAATAAAGAGCTTAACTCAGTCGTACATACTAAGTAATTAAATAATATAACATAAGGAGAAAAAATGTTAAAACGCGTAAAAATTGTAGCAACACTTGGACCAGCAGTAGAGACTCGTGGAGGTTTGAGACAAGGAGATGAAGGTTATTGGAGTCAAGCACTTGATGTTGAAACTTCTGCTCAAACAATTGCAGGGTTAATTACTGAGGGGGCGAATGTTTTCCGCTTCAATTTTAGTCATGGAGATCATGCTGAACAAGGTGCACGCATGGCAACTGTTCGACGCGCTGAAGAAATTGCTGGAAAAAAAGTAGCTTTCTTATTAGATACTAAAGGTCCAGAAATTCGTACTGAAAAGTTTGAAGGCGAAGAACAAAAATATGCTTATAAAACAGGTGATAAAATCCGTGTGGCAACAAAGCAAGGTGTTTTGTCTACAAAGGAAGTAATTTCTTTAAATGTTGCAGGTGGGCTTGATATCTTTGACGATGTTGAAGTTGGTCAACGTATCTTGATTGATGACGGTAAACTTGGATTAATGATTGTTGAAAAAGATAGTACAACGCGTGAGTTTATTGTTGAAGCTGAAAATGATGAAGCAATTGCAAAGCAAAAAGGTGTGAATATCCCAAATACAAAAATTCCATTCCCAGCTTTGGCAACTCGTGATAATGATGATATTCGTTTTGGACTTGAGCAAGGCTTAAACTTCATTGCAATTTCATTTGTACGTACAGCAAAAGATGTTGAAGAAGTACGTGATATTCTTAAAGAAACAGGTAATGAGCATGTTCAATTGATTTCAAAAATTGAAAATCAACAAGGACTTGATAATATAGATGAAATTATAGAAGCTTCAGATGGTATTATGGTTGCCCGTGGTGATATGGGGATTGAAGTTCCATTTGAAATGGTACCAGTTCATCAAAAGACAATTATCAAGAAAGTAAATAAAGCAGGAAAAATTGTTATTACTGCAACAAACATGCTAGAGTCTATGACAGAGCGTCCACGTGCGACTCGTTCTGAAATTTCAGATGTGTTTAATGCAGTTATTGATGGAACAGATGCGACAATGCTTTCAGGTGAGTCTGCAAATGGTAAATATCCATTAGAATCTGTTCGTACAATGGCGACAGTAGATTTAAATGCACAAGGTTTATTACATGAATATGGACGTCTTCATCCAGAGAAGTATGCACGTAATTCTGTGACAGAAGTAGTTTCTGCCTCAGTGAAAGATGCAACAAATTCAATGGATATTAAGTTGGTTGTGGCATTAACAGAATCAGGATCAACTGCTCGTTTAATTTCAAAATATCGTCCAAATGCAGATATCTTAGCAGTAACTTTTGATGAAAAGATTGAACGTTCGTTAATGATTAATTGGGGAATTACACCGATCTTGACAGAAAAACCTGCATCAACAGATGACATGTTTGAACTTGGCGAAAGAATGGCGAAGGAATCAGGACTTGTAAGTGAAGGAGATAATATTATTATCGTCGCAGGTGTTCCTGTAGGAAGTGGACGTACAAATACAATGCGTATCCGTACAATCCAATAAAATACTTAAAATAAAATCCTAGCTTTAAAGCTAGGATTTGTTATAATTAAAAAATGAAATTCCTCTTAATTTATATATTTGGAGCTATTGGTGCTTTAAGTCGTTTTTTTCTAATTGAGATCCTTCAATTTGGGAAATTTCCTTTTTCTCTTATTTTGATTAATCTTTTGGGAACTTTTCTTTTTGCTTTTTTTGTTAAGGGTTATTTAGTAAAAAAAGAAGCTAAAGAAATATGGCTATTAGCAATAGGAACAGGTTTTTTTGGCGCATTTACAAGTTTTAGCTCTGTTATTCTTGACATGGTCAAATTATTTAACCAATCAGAGATTCTCTTTTTAATTCTTTATTTTATTCTTCAAGTTTTTGGGGGTATTTTAATGATCTTCTGGGGATTAAAGTGTGCAAGGAGTTACATAAAATGATGATTTTAGCACTTCTCTTTTTTGCAGGTTTTGCGAGTCTCATTCGTTATTTATTTACCTTAATTGCCCTGAAACTTAATATTAAAACAATTTGGTCAACATATACTGTTAATCTTTTTGGAAGCTTTTTTATTGGCTTTATATTTAAAGCCTTTCCTGATAGTTTAATATTTACTTATTTGGCGATAGGGTTTTGTGGGGCACTCACAACTTTTTCTACACTTAATTATGAAATGTACACTTTTTTTGAAGAGAAAAAATATATAAAACTAGTAGGAATCCTTATTTTAAGCTATGGAACAGGACTTTTAGCATGTATATTAGGGATATATTTATCGAAGTTTATCTCTTGACAATTATAAAAGCTTTTAGTATAATCAAATAGTTGTGTTAAAACAATATGAAGCGCCCGTGGCTCAACTGGATAGAGTACTTGACTACGAATCAAGCGGTTGCAGGTTCGAATCCTGCCGGGCGCATAGATAATATTTGATTATCTAAAAAATTATTGGTCCCATAGTATATCGGCTAGTACGCCGCCCTGTCACGGCGGAGAGACGGGTTCGATTCCCGTTGGGACCGTCACTCTTTGAGTGAATAGAACATTTACAATATGTTTAGACTCCTTAGCTCAGTCGGTAGAGCATTTGACTTTTAATCAAAGGGTCGCGCGTTCGAGCCGCGCAGGGGTCAGTCTTATTTAAAGTAAGATAATATTTGAGCCGACTTAGCTCAGTTGGTAGAGCATCTGATTTGTAATCAGAGGGTCGCGTGTTCGAATCATGTAGTCGGCAAAGAAAATAATTATTAATTTTCTAAAAATAAATAGTGCGAACGTAGCTCAGGGGTAGAGCCCTACCTTGCCATGGTAGCTGTCGCGGGTTCGACTCCCGTCGTTCGCTTATCTTGAAAATATAAATTTTTAAGATATTGCATTTCTAAAATAGTTAGAATATGCCCGGATGGCGAAACTGGTAGACGCACAGGACTTAAAATCCTGCGAGGGTAAACTTCATACGGGTTCGACTCCCGTTCTGGGCATACTTTGTTTTTAATAAAGTATAAAGAGATAAAGCTTACTTAGTAAGTTTTAATTATCTCTATAGCTGTTAAGAGTAAACTTAAAATCCACGGTGTTTGAGTTCTTAATAAGTGGCTACGGGAAGTAGCTCAGCTTGGTAGAGTACTTGGTTTGGGACCAAGGTGTCGCAGGTTCGAATCCTGTCTTCCCGATTCAAATTTGTGAAAAGTTTGTTCGTTTATTATTTTATAGTAAATATAATGGCGGTGTAGCTCAGCTGGCTAGAGCGTTCGGTTCATACCCGAGAGGTCGGGGGTTCGATCCCCTTCGCCGCTATGTAACAACTGGATCCTTAGCTCAGTTGGTTAGAGCTATCGGCTCATAACCGATCGGTCGCTGGTTCGAGTCCAGCAGGATCCATTATTAATGAAAACTTTCATTAGGGAGTTTAGCTCAGTTGGTTAGAGCACTGTGTTGATAACGCAGGGGTCCCAGGTTCGAATCCTGGAATTCCCAGACTCATATCATAAAATGAGCATATTAAATTGGAGAAGTACTCAAGAGGCTGAAGAGGACGGTTTGCTAAATCGTTAGATCGCGAAAGCGGTGCGTGGGTTCGAATCCCATCTTCTCCTAAGAATTTATAAATAAATGTTGATATTTATAATTTATTTTATTTAATCATATTTTATAGCGCCGATTGGCGTTTTTTGAGCTTTATAATCTTAGAGAGGAGAGAGAATGGCAATTCCTAATGAAAAGATTTCTGAGATTCGCTCAGCAGTTGATTTAGCTGATTTTATAGGTCAGTTTGTAAAGCTGACAAAAGTAGGACAAAATTTACAAGGGCTTTGTCCTTTTCATAGTGAAAACTCTCCTTCTTTTAGTGTAAATTTATCAAAATCAATATTTAAATGCTTTGGATGTGGCAAAGGAGGAAGTGTTTTCAACTTTGTCATGGAGTATCGTAAGGTTGATTTCTTGACTGCAGTACAGGAAGTTGCTAGCTTTTCTGGAATAGAATTAAATCTTCAAAAAAATGACAGTATACAAAATAATCCCTATGCAAAACTTTATGATATAAATAATCAGGCAAATACTTTTTATAAGAGTTATTTACTTCTTACAAAGCAAGGGGAAGAAGCAAAAAGTTACTTGCTAAATCGTGGTTTAGATGAAGCGACAATTAAATATTTTGATATTGGTTTATCTTCAAACTTACCTAACCTTCTTTATAAGAATTTATCTAATAAATTTGAAGAAGAGGTATTGCTTAAATCAGGCTTATTTAATTTTGTAAATTATAAAGTATATGATACTTTTCAAGATCGTCTAATGTTTGCAATTCATAACTCTAATGGACAGACAGTTGCTTTCTCGGGACGACGTTGGAAAGAAAGTGATGAGCGCCAAGGAAAGTATGTCAATACAAGTACAACAGAAATTTTTGAAAAGTCAAATCTACTTTATAACCTCCATAGAGCTAAATCAATGATTAAAAAAACTCAAGAAGTTTATTTAATGGAAGGTTTTATGGATGTTATTGCAGCTTATCGCTCAGGGATTACGAATGTTGTTGCTATTATGGGAACTGCTCTAACTTCTAAGCATGTTAAGCAATTATCTTATCTAACAAAAAAAATAATTCTCGTGACAGACGGAGATAAAGCAGGACAAGCGGCAGTTGAAAAGGCTTTACAAGAAATTAAGAGTATGGATGTTCAGATTGTTAAGATTCCTGAAGAAAAAGATCCAGATGATTATTTACAAAGTTATGGAAAAGAAGCATTTTCGGATTTACTTGTTAATTCACGCTTAGGACGGACAGAATTTTTAATAGATTCTCTAAATCCTAAAAGTTTAAAGACCATTACAGATCAGCTAGAGTATCTTCAAAAAGTTGCTGAAATCCTTAGTTTAGAAAAAGATGAAGATATTTTAGATATATATATTCAACGTTTGGTTAAAATATTACCTGATTTCGATCAAGAGCATATTGAAAAAAAGCTTAAGAAGAATAAGAAAAAATCTTATATTAACTCTCCAATGGATAGCTTTGAGGGTATGGAAGCTCCTATCTTTGATGATTATGTAGCTGTAGATTCATTTGAGGAAGAAAAAAGAAGTCAAAGTGCTCCAATCCAGATAAAGAAAAAGAAATCAGTTACTCAGAAACTTGAAATGCAACTTTTACATGCGATGATTTTTAATCCTGAGTGGATTTCAAAATTGAGTCAGTTAGATTCATTTAAAATTCTAAATAGTGACCTTAATTTACTTTTTGAAAGTTTAATTATTGAAGAGATGACATCAGGAACAATAAAAGAGACTTTTTCACAAGCGTTACCAAGAGAACTGGAGGAGTTATATATTGAAATTGTGAAGATGAATCTTCCAAAAGAAAGTTCAGAAGTTGAAATTAAAGAACTATTGGAACTTCTAGAAAAGGAGAGGATGAGGGAGCAAATAGAGATTCTTAAAAGTGGAGTTGATGAAATAAGTATAGAAGAAGAGCGGGAACAAAGGTTAGGAAATATTACGCATTTGGAAAAGCACTTACAGATATTATTAAGGAGAGAAATTTGACTAAAAAAGTAGTAAAAAAACGTATTTATGAGATTGCAAAGGAAAATAGATACCGTAATTTAGATTTATTAGCTGAAGCAAGAAAGTTAGGTTTTAAAGTCCCTTCACATTCTTCTTCTTTATTTGAGGAAGAAGAAGAGAAATTACTTGAGGTGATGGCAAAGAATTACTCCAAGGAAGACCCTCATGCCCAAAAACAAAAAGTAGGTAAAACTAAAAAAAGAGATGAAAAAAAGAAAGTAAAAAAAGTAAAAGAGAAAAAAATAGCTCTCAGTATTACAGAACAAAAAAAGGAGATTAAAAAATTTATTGCTGATCATAAACTTACGATGACGGTAATTGATAAAGAAATCACAGAAGACTTAGTGATAAAGTTAGGTCTTGAAACTGATCAGATTGAAGATGTTATTGAGAAAATTCAAGATTCAGGAATTTCTATTTTAAATAAGGATGGCGAGCCTTCAAGTTTAGCATTTAGATCTAATGAAAAATTAAGATTAGAAGTAGAGCAAGAGAACTTAGAGAATATTGTAAATAAAGCTCGTATTGATGATCCTGTTCGGATGTACTTAAAAGAAATTGGACAGTTTAATCTTATCCCACTTGAGGAAGAAACAAAACTTGCTGAGGCGATTATTGATGGTGGAGAAGCTGGAGAGATAGCAAAGCAAATGCTTGCTGAAGCTAATCTTCGTTTGGTTGTTTCGATTGCAAAACGCTACTCTGGTCGTGGGATGCAATTTTTAGACTTAATTCAAGAAGGAAATATGGGCTTGATGAAAGCAGTGGATAAGTTTGACTATACCAAGGGCTTTAAATTTTCAACTTATGCCACCTGGTGGATTCGTCAAGCCATTACTCGTGCAATTGCCGATCAAGCAAGAACAATTCGTATTCCTGTTCATATGGTTGAGACGATTAATAAGCTAATCCGAGTACAACGCACACTACTTCAAACAAATGGTCAAGAGCCAACGCCTGAAGAAATTGGAAAAGAAATGGGCTTAGAAGCAAGTCGTGTAAGAGAAATTTTAAAGATTGCTCAAGATCCAGTTTCACTTGAAACACCAATTGGTGAAGAAGATGATAGTCATTTAGGAGACTTTATTGAAGATAATATCATTGAAGATCCAGCAACTTATACGAATCGTTCAATGCTTCGTGAGCAGTTAAATGAAGTAATGGATACATTGACTGATCGTGAAGAAAATGTTTTAAGAATGCGTTTTGGTTTAGATGATGGACGTATGCATACTTTAGAAGATGTTGGTAAGCAATTTGACGTAACAAGAGAACGTATTCGTCAAATTGAAGCAAAAGCGTTGAAGAAGCTTCGCCATCCTCGTCGTAGTAAAAAATTAAAGGATTTTATTACTTAAAATAGAGCTTACATTTATCTGTAAGCTTTTTTGTAAATAAGTAAAATTACAATATCATAACCTTTCTCTTTGACAAAGAAAGCGAGAAGTTATATAATGAATTTATCAAAGGTCAAAAAAGGTCAAAGTTTTTTGATTAAATAAATAATGAACAGGAGGCTTTATATATGCTATGTCAAAACTGTAATCTTAATGAATCAACGATTCATCTTTATACAAATATAAACGGTCAAAAAATACAGACAAATCTATGTCAAAATTGTTACCAGATTATGAAACAAGGGGGACAAGAGGCACTTTTTAAAGGTTCTATTCCTCAGCAAGAGGACTTTAATCCTTTTAATGATATTTTTTCAGCTTTAAATAACCAACAGGCAAGTTTTAATGGAACAGTACCAACAGAAAGGCGTGGTCCTTCAGGTCCTCGGCATCCAAATAAAGATAAGGGGTTGATTGGAGAATTTGGAATTAATATCACAGAAATTGCGCGTCGAGGTGAGATTGATCCTGTAATCGGTCGTGATGAGGAAATTACAAGAGTAATTGAAATTTTAAATCGTAGAACAAAAAATAATCCGGTACTAATTGGTGAGCCTGGAGTTGGTAAAACTGCAGTTGTTGAAGGTCTTGCACAAAAAATAGTAGATGGGGATGTTCCACAAAAGTTACTTAATAAGGAAGTTATTCGTTTAGACGTTGTGTCTCTAGTTCAAGGGACAGGGATTCGTGGTCAGTTTGAAGAGCGGATGAAAAAATTAATGGATGAAGTTAAAAAACGTGAAGATATCATTTTATTTATTGATGAAATCCATGAAATTGTAGGTGCAGGCTCTACTGGTGAAGGAAATATGGATGCAGGAAATATTTTAAAACCAGCTCTAGCACGTGGAGAATTACAACTGGTAGGTGCGACGACTCTTAATGAGTATCGAATTATTGAAAAAGATGCTGCTCTTGAACGTCGTATGCAACCGGTAAAAGTAGATGAACCTTCTGTTGAGGAAACTTTAACTATTTTAAGAGGAATCCAGGCAAAGTATGAAGAATATCATCATGTAAAATATAAAGATGAAGCAATTGTTGCTGCAGCAACCTTATCTAATCGTTATATTCAAGACCGTTTCCTTCCAGATAAGGCAATTGATTTATTGGATGAGGCTGGGTCTAAGAAAAATTTAACTTTAAAGTTTATTGATCCTGAAGAGATTAAGGAGCGATTGAAAGAAGCAGAGAATTTAAAAAATCAGGCTATGCAAACGGAAGAATTTGAAAAGGCAGCACATTTTAGAGATCAGATTGCTAAGCTTAAAGAACTGTCAAAAAATGAAACAATTGACAATGAAATTCCTATAATTACTGAAAAAGATATTGAGCGAATTATTGAATCTAAAACTCATATTCCAGTTGGAGAGTTGAAAGAAAAAGAGCAAACTCAACTTATTAATTTGGCCTCTGACTTGCAAAAGCAAGTAATCGGACAAGATGAAGCGATTGACAAAGTTGCAAAAGCTATTCGGCGTTCACGAATTGGTTTAGGTAAGGAAAATCGTCCAATTGGAAGCTTCTTATTTGTAGGTCCTACAGGAGTTGGTAAAACAGAACTTGCAAAGCAGCTTTCAATTGAATTATTTGGTTCGGCAGACAGTATGGTTCGATTTGATATGAGTGAGTATATGGAAAAGCACTCTGTTGCTAAATTAATCGGATCACCTCCAGGATATGTAGGCTATGATGAAGCAGGACAGATGACAGAAAAAGTAAGACGTAATCCTTACTCTCTCATTTTACTTGATGAGGTTGAAAAAGCCCATCCCGATGTTTTACATATGTTTTTGCAAATCTTAGATGATGGACGTCTAACAGATGCCCAAGGACGTGTGGTTAGCTTTAAAGATGCGATTATTATCATGACCTCAAATGCGGGGACCGGAAAGACGGAAGCAAATGTCGGTTTTGGAGCTGCACGTGAAGGACGTACTAATTCTGTTCTTGGTGAGTTAAATAACTTCTTTAGTCCAGAGTTTTTAAATCGTTTTGATGGTATTATTGAGTTTGAGGCATTATCAAAAGAAGATTTGCTTAAAATTGTTGAAATTATGTTAAAAGAAGTGTCTGAGCAAATTTCTAAAAATGATATTTATTTAACAGTTACAGAGAAGGCAAAGTCAAAGCTTGTCGATTTAGGATATGATCCTAAGATGGGAGCACGTCCACTTCGCCGAACAATTCAAGAGCATATTGAAGATCGGATTGCAGATTTTTATATCGAACATCCTGAAAATAAAAATCTCTTGGCAGATTTAATTGAGGATAAAATTGTAATTAGTAATTTTAATCGTGTAAATGCTATCCAGACTGATATAACGACAACTGTAAAAGAAGAAGTTAATAAAAAAGAGTCCTCAGAGGGTGAAGACGAGGATTGATAAGAACATAATCCTATTTTATAAGAATTTTAATATATAAAGAAAAATACTTCTTAGCAAGACTTAGAAAATAAAACTTTTAGTCTAGCTTATGAAGTATTTTTTGTTAATAAAAAATCATAATAGAGGTAATTCTATTATGATTAATTAATAAGTTGTAGCCCTTCCTTAACTTTCCATGGTTGCTCACTATTAATTCGGTCATAAAACATAATTCCGTTAATATGATCGATTTCATGTTGTACAACAATAGCTGGAAAGCCTTTTAAGCGTTGTTTATGTTTAACAGAGTCTTTATCATAATATTCAATCATAATACGAGAATGGCGGATAACGTAACCTTCAACTTCACGGTCAACAGAAAGACAACCCTCACCTGTTGCAATTGCTGTTTCTTCAACAGAGTGACTCAAAATTTTAGGGTTGTACATAATAGTTGCCATTTGATAAGCTTCTTTAGCTGGAATTTTATTTCCCTCTTCGTCAAACTCAGCTTCATTAGGAATTAAGCAAGCAATAATGGCTTTAGAAATTTCTAATTGAGGAGCGGCAATACCGACACCAGATCGAAGTCCCATTTTCTCAGAGATAGTTTCATCTTGTGAATTTTTTAAGAATTGTAACATCTTTTCACCTAATAAAATGTCTTCATCTGAAAGAGGAAGAGTAACTTTTTTTGTAACTTCTCTTAAGGTAGGATTTCCTTCACGAATGATATCTTCCATATTGATAAGA
The DNA here is from genome assembly GCA_047974165.1 of Lactovum sp. GTDB lineage: Bacteria > Bacillota > Bacilli > Lactobacillales > Streptococcaceae > Lactovum. The sequence continues at coordinate 9,349 of JBKECB010000008.1, read as the reverse complement.
TGAGCAGCAGAAATTAAATTTTCTTGTATTGTCATAATTAGATTATACAACTTTTTAAGAAAAAGTAAAAGAGCTTAATTTATGATTACTTATTTTTAAATTTTTTGCACTTATATTATAAGAGCTTTTTTGTTATAATAAATAATGTCAAAAACATTTGATAATAAATGTTATTTAATAAAAATCTATTATTGAGAAAGGTAAGAAAATGTCTACTTTAGAAATAAAAAATCTTCATGTCTCTATTGAGGAAAAAGAAATCCTTAAAGGGGTAAATTTAACGATTAATGCAGGAGAGATTCATGCGATTATGGGGCCAAATGGGACAGGTAAATCAACGCTGTCAGCTGCAATTATGGGAGACCCTAAATATACGGTTACAGAAGGTCAGATGTTATTCGATGGTATTGAGCTTAATGATCTTCCAGTAGATGAACGTGCCAAGTTAGGTTTATTTTTAGGCATGCAATATCCAGCAGAGATTCCAGGGATTACCAATGCAGAGTTTATGCGTGCCTCCATCAACGCAAGACGTGAAGAAGGTAAGAAAATTAAAGTTATGGAATTTATCAAGAAATTAGATAAAAATATGGAACTTCTTTCTATGAAAGAGGAGATGGCAGAACGTTATCTAAATGAAGGATTCTCAGGTGGAGAAAAGAAAAGAAATGAGATTTTACAGCTTTTAATGTTGGAACCCTCACTTGCTATTTTAGATGAGATTGATTCTGGTTTAGACATTGATGCTTTAAAAGTTGTGTCAAAGGGAATTAATGCCATGCGTTCAGAAAGTTTTTCAGCATTAATGATCACGCATTATCAACGCCTCTTACAGTATATTGTTCCTGATGTGGTTCATATTATGATGGAAGGACGTATTGTGATTACAGGTGATGCTGAGCTTGCAAAACGCCTTGAAAAAGAAGGATATGCAAAGATTTCAGAAGAACTTGGAATTGAATATAAAGAGGATCTTTGATATGAAAGAAGAAATTTTAGAATTTTCAAAGCAACATGCTGAGCCTGAATGGCTTTCAAATTTACGCCAAGAAGCTTATAAAAAAGTAGAGGAACTCTCACTTCCAGAGATTGAAGGAGCGAATTTTAAGACTTGGAAGTTAGAAACAACAGTTATAGGAAATAACAGTTTTTTAGAAACAGTTCCAGACTTTACCGCTTTAGGAGATAATCCTTTATTTATTTCTGTAGGGTCAAATAAACTGCTAGAACAACTTTCACCTGAACTTGTGGAGAAGGGTGTTATTTTTACAGACTTTCAGTCAGCTCTTGAGGAAGTTCCTGAGATAATGGAAAAATATCTAGGGACTGTTCTTAAGTATGACGACCATAAGTTAGCTGCAGCTAATATGGCAAGTTTTAACTCTGGAATGTTACTTTATGTACCAGATAATGTAGAAATTGAGGGAGCAATCGAAGCACAGATTTTACATGATTCTAATTCTTATATTCCTTTTAATAAGCGTTTATTGATTATTGCAGGCAAACACTCCAAGTTTAGCTATCTGGAACAAGTAAAATCAACTGAAGAAGGAACGGATAAAACGACAGGAAATCTTGTGGTTGAAATTCTAGCCTTAGAGGGTGCTCAAATTAATTATTCAACTGTGGATCAACTAAATGAGCATCTGACAACTTATATTTCTCGTCAGGCTTTACTTGAGAAAAATGCAAGTATTGAGTGGTCAGCTGCTTTAATGAATGATGGAAATATAATTTATGATTTAGATTCAAGTTTAAAAGGAGAGGCCTCAAGTTCTAAGATAAGAATAGTAGGTTTATCAAGTCAGCGTCAAATTCAGATTGTAGATACCTCAGTTATAAATTATGGAAATCATTCAGTTGGCCATATTTTACAGCACGGTGTTATCTTGGATAAAGCAAGGTTAAGCTTTAATGGAATTGGGCATATTATCAAAGGAGCAAAGGGAGCGGATGCTCAGCAGGAATCACGTGTACTTATGCTTTCAGATAAGGCACGTTCAGATGCTAATCCTATTTTATTAATTGATGAAAACGAAGTTACTGCAGGTCATGCTGCATCAATTGGGCAGATTGAAGAAGAGGATTTATATTATTTGATGAGTCGTGGTTTAGATGAAAAAACAGCAAAACGTTTGATTATTCGAGGATTTTTGAGTGCTGTTGTTTCAGAAATCCCTTCAGAGAGTTTACGTGCTGAATTTATAGAAACAATTGATAGAAAGTTGGACTTTTAATGGTTGATTTTAAAAAAGACTTTCCGATTTTAAATCAAGATGTAAATGATGAAACCTTAGTCTATTTGGATAACGCAGCAACAACACAAAAGCCTATTTCTGTTTTAAATGTACTTAGAGATTATTATGAAAATGATAATGCAAATGTTCATCGTGGAGTTCATAGCTTGGCTGAAAGAGCAACTCAGGCTTATGAAACTTCACGTGAGAAAGTCCGTCATTTTATAAATGCGAAGTCAAGTAAAGAAGTTCTTTTTACGAGAGGAACAACGACTGCCTTAAATTGGCTAACAAAATTTGCAGGACAGATTTTAAAAGAAGATGATGAAATTTTAATCTCAATTATGGAACATCATTCTAATTTAGTTCCTTGGCAGGAAATTGCAAGTCAGACTGGAGCAAAACTCCTCTTTGTTTATCTCAAAGAGGGTGAGTTAGATATGGATGATTTTAGAAATAAGTTATCCAATAAGACAAAGTTTGTTTCCATCGCTCATGTCTCCAATGTTTTAGGTGTAATTAATCCCGTAAAAGAAATTGTTCGTCTTGCACATGAAAAAGAAGCTTTAGTTGTTATTGATGGAGCGCAGTCAGCTCCTCATATGAAAATTGATGTTCAAGACTTAGATGTAGACTTTTTTGCCTTCTCAGGTCATAAAATGATGGCAGCAACAGGTATTGGTGTTCTTTATGGAAAAGAATACTGGCTTGAAAAATTTGAACCTGTAGAATTTGGAGGAGAGATGATTGACTTTGTTTATGAAGAAAAGTCAACCTGGACAGAGCTTCCTTGGAAATTTGAAGCAGGAACTCCAAATATTTCAGGAGCAATTTCCCTTGCAGCTGCTGTCGATTATATTGAAGCAGTAGGGATTGATAAAATTTATCAACATGAAAGAGAATTAACAGATTATTTACTTCCAAAGTTACAAGAAATCTCTGGTCTTGAGATTTATGGACCTAAAAATTCAAAAAATCGTTTGGGAGTCATTGCTTTTAATCTGAAAGCTTTACATCCTCACGATCTAGCAACAGCTCTTGATATGGAAGGGATTGCTGTAAGAGCAGGTCATCATTGTGCCCAACCTTTATTAAATTATTTAGGAATTTCTTCGGCAGCTCGAGTAAGTTTTTATCTTTATAATACGAAAGAAGATTGTGATAAGTTAATTGAGGCGATCTTAAAAACAAAAGAATTTTTTAATATTTAAATTAGGAGAACTAATGGCATTAGATAAATTAAATGAACTCTATGGAAGTAAATTTCAACAAATGGCAATTCGTGATCATGCCTCAGACCCTAGAAATAATCATTCTTTAGAAAGTGGCTGTGTTGTTGATTTAAATAATCCGACCTGTGGAGATGTTATTCGCTTAATGGTAGATTTTGAAGGAGAAAAAATATCAGATATTGCTTTTTCAGGTCATGGCTGTACAATCTCTATTGCATCAAGTTCAATGATGACAGAATTAGTTATGGGAAAAACAAGAGCTGAAGCAAAAGAGTTAGCTGAGTTATTTTCTCAGATGATTACAGGGGAAGAAATTTCGGATATGGACTCGCTAGGAGAGGTTCAGCTCCTTTCTGGTGTTGCGAAATTTCCACAGCGTGTGAAATGTGCGACTCTTCCTTGGAATGCATTAAAGAAAGCTTTAAGAGAGAAAGAATAGGTAAGATATGTATATTTCAGCTGAAAATATAGAAGATTTTTTATCACAAGTTCCAGATAAAGAGCTCCTTGTAAAGATTGGAAGATTAATCCAAGAAACTACTGATTACTCACCAGAATATTGGAATAATGGGCATAGTTTTTCTTGCCTGTCATTTGGACAGGTAGAACAAAAAGATAACTGTCAATCAGCAGGAAAGATAGGTCTTACTGGTCAAAAAAATGAAGTGGCAATTTATTTTGATTTGGACTTACTCGGAGACAATTTTCTCTCTCCCTATCAGACTTTCTTTCCAAAGTCACTTATCGGGAAATCTTGTATTAAAATTAGGAATGTAAAGGCTCTCGAAAAATATCAAGAAAAATTAATAGAAATTTTTAAAAAAGCAAAGTCAACTAGTCCTCTTAAATAAAAAATAAAAATAAAGCTTGGATTTTTCTCGAGCTTTTTTGATAGGAATGTTAATTCTTCTTTTTACTTGACTTAGAGTTAGGTCCAACTGATAGAATAAAGAAAAAAGAAAGTGAGAAGTAATCAAATGAAAAAGATAAAGTTAAATAATGGAGAGGTAATTCCCCAGTTTGGATTGGGCGTCTATCAGATTGAAGGAGATGAAAATACAAAGAAAGCTTGCTTAGAGGCCTTTAAAAATGGATATCGACATATTGATACTGCACATGCTTATCAAAATGAAAGAGGAGTGGGTCAAGCTTTAAAGGAAAGTAGTTTAAAAAGAGAGGAAGTTTTTATTACAAGTAAGTTATGGCCGAGTGATTATGGTAAGGACCTGACTTTGAAGGCGATTGATAAAATGTTGGACAGACTTCAAGTTGAATATATTGACTTACTTTTGTTACATCAGCAGTTTGGTCATTATATTGAAGCTTACGAAGAAATGGAAAAAGCAGTGGAATTAGGGAAAGTAAAAAGTATTGGCCTCTCAAATTTTGAATCTGAAAGATTGGAAGAGATTCTGGAAAAGGTAAGAATAAAGCCCCAAATTTTACAAGTTGAGTGTCATCCTTATTATTCACAAGAAAAATTAAAGGAAAGAGTTAAAGCTTATGGAACAGTAATTGAAAGCTGGTATCCGATTGGACATGCAGATGAAGGTCTTCTTAATGAAGAGCTATTTACAAGTTTAGCTCAAAAATATGGAAAAACAAATGTCCAGATAATTTTACGTTGGCATATTCAAAAGGGCCATATTCTCTTTCCAAAATCAACAAATCCTATTCATATTAAGGAAAATATTGATATTTTTGATTTTAAATTAACAGAGGAAGAAATGAAGAAAATCAATGCTCTAGATAAGAATCAACGCTTCTTTAATATGAGTTTAGAAGAGCAGGAGCAATTACTGTCGGCTTTTATTCCAGAAGATTAAGTTGTATAATGGAAAAGGAAAGGAATGAAATGCCATGACGATAAGTGAAGTAAGTGAACGCTCTGGTATAAGTCTAGATACTTTAAGGTATTATGAAAAAATAGGTCTAATTCCAAAAATAAGACGAAATTCTTCAGGACAAAGAGATTACCAAGAAGCAGATTTAGAACATTTAAATTTTATTAGTTGTATGAAAAAAGCAGGCTGTAGTTTGGAAGTTATAAAGGACTATATTACTCTTTATCAATTAGGAGAACAAACAGTAGATGAAAGACTTAAATTATTAGAAAATCAGAAAAAAATTTTACTTAAGAATTTTGAAGAGCTTAAAAGTTCACTAAATTTTTTAGATTATAAAATTGAAATAACAAAAGAAAAAAAGGAAAAATATGATATTAGAAAAAATTAAAAGTCCAAAAGATTTGAAGGTTCTGGAACCTGCAGATAGACTTGAATTAGCAAAAGAACTTCGACAGGTGCTACTTTATAAACTCTCTAAGGTTGGAGGACATAACGGGCCAAATCTAGGAGTAGTTGAGCTAACTCTTGCTTTGCATACTGTTTTTAACTCTCCTGAGGATAAGTTGATTTTTGATATTTCACATCAAACATATATCCATAAAATGCTCACTGGAAGATGGGAATCATTTACAAATGAAGAGAAATTTAAAGAAATTACAGGATATACAGACCCGACAGAGAGTGAGCATGATCATTTTGTGATTGGTCATACCTCAACTTCAATTTCTCTGGCTTGTGGAATGGCAAAGGCACGTGATTTAAAGGGAACAACTGAAAATGTTGTTGCCATTATTGGAGATGGAGCATTAGGAGGTGGGCTTGCTTTAGAAGGTCTGTCAAATGCTGGTGACTTTCAGTCAAACTTGATCATTATCCTTAATGATAATGATCAATCTATAGCTGAAAACCATGGGGGACTTTATCAAAATTTAGCAGAGTTAAGAGCAGGAAAAGGTAAAGCAAGGTCAAATTTATTTACTGCGTTAGGCTTAGACTATCATTATATTGAAGATGGACATGATATCGAAACTTTGATTTCAAAGTTATCTGAAGTTAAAGAGAGCCAAAAAGCAGTTTTAGTTCATGTACATACTATAAAAGGAAAAGGATTTGAAGCTGCAGAAAAAAATAGAGAAGCTTTTCATGCTGGGGGAGCTCTTGATTTAGAAAAGGGAGATTATAAGTTTAAAAACACAAAAGAAACTTATACAACAAAAATTGCAAGTTTTTTAAAAAATGAAATGGACCAAGATCAGACAGTTGCATTGATCACTGCTGGAACTCCAAGTGTTTTAGGATTTAAAAAAGAAGATAGAGAAAAATATTCCAAACAATTTATAGATGTAGGAATTGCGGAAGAACATGCGGTCACAATGTCATCGGCAATGGCAAAGGCTGGAGCAAAGCCTGTATTTGGTGTTATGAGTACTTTTGTACAGCGTACTTATGATCAGCTATCCCATGATTTGGCGATAAATTCAAATGCAGCCACAATACTTATTTATTTAGGGGGAATGGGTGGTATGAATGATGTGTCTCATTTAGGCTTTTTTGATATCCCCATGATTAATAATATCCCTAATCTTGTTTATCTTGCAGCTACAAATTTAGAGGAGCAACTTGCGATGCTGAAGTATGCCATTCATCAAAAAAATCACCCAACAATTATTCGTGTTCCTGTAGCTGAGCTTAAAGAAACTGGAAAAGCTGATCTTACGGATTATTCTATCTTAAATAAATATGAGTTGACGCATAAAGGAAGTCGTTTAGCAATTATTGGAGTAGGTAATTTTTATCAAATGGCTGTTGAAACTGCAGAGCTTTTAAAAGAGAAGGGAATTAATGCAAGTTTGATCAATCCGAAGTTCATCAGTGCTTTAGACGAGGAGCTTCTCGACTCTCTACTTCTTGACCATGAATTAGTAATTACTCTTGAAGATGGTCAATTAGAAGGTGGATTTGGTCAAATGATTGCTTCTTATTATTCTGATAAGAAGATTAAAGTAAAAAACTTTGGAATCAAAAAACAATTTATTGATAAATATAATTTGGAGGACTTTAAGAAAGAAAATAGCTTAAGTCCATCTCAAATAAAAGATTATAGTTTACAAATCCTTAAATAAAAAAGCCTTTTATGGCTTTTTTTAGATAAAAGGTGTAAAATAGTTTTTACAGACTAAATTTCTTTTCTATCATTAAACGGTTGAAAGGAAAAGAGAAGAGGAGAGTAAAGTAGTGACAGAAGAAGTTCCAGTTTTAGAAGAATATAAATTTGGTTTTCATGATAATGCTGAATTAGCATTTAGTACAGGTCTTGGCTTATCAGAGGATGTAATTCGAGCAATCTCAGAAAAGAAAAATGAACCTGAGTGGATGCTTGATTATCGTTTAAAATCTTATCAGGCTTTTTTAAAGTTAGATATGCCAAAATGGGGGCCAGACCTATCAACGATTGATTTTGATGATATTGTTTATTATCAAAAAGCTTCGGCAAGCCCAGCGCGCGATTGGGAGGAGGTTCCAGAAGAAATCAAGGATACTTTTGAGAAAATTGGTATTCCAGAAGCTGAACAGGCTTATTTAGCTGGAGCGAGTGCCCAGTATGAATCTGAAGTTGTTTATCACAACATGAAGGATGAGTTTGAGAAGTTAGGGATTATATTTACAGATACGGACTCAGGATTACGAGAGTATCCAGAATTATTTAAGAAGTATTTTAGTAAGTTAGTTCCACCAACGGATAATAAGTTTGCTGCCTTGAATTCTGCAGTATGGTCAGGAGGTTCATTTCTCTATGTTCCTAAGGGTGTAAAGTGTGACATTCCTGTTCAGGCTTATTTTCGTATTAATAATGAAAAGTCAGGTCAGTTTGAACGTACTTTAATTATTGTTGAGGAAGGAGCTTCTGTTCAGTATGTCGAAGGATGTACGGCTCCGACTTATTCTGCAGCAAGTCTCCATGCTGCGATTGTTGAGATTTTTGTTGAAGAAGGTGGTTATATGCGTTACTCTACCATTCAAAACTGGTCAACAAATGTATATAATCTCGTAACTAAGCGTGCTGCCGCTGCTAAAGATGCAACAGTAGAATGGGTAGATGGAAATCTTGGTTCAGGTGTTACAATGAAATATCCTTCTGTTTATCTAAATGGTCCAGGAGCACGTGGAACAATGCTTTCAGTTGCTTTTGCTAATGAAGGACAGCAACAAGACACAGGAGCAAAAATGATTCATAATTCGCCAAATACTTCGAGCTCTATTATTTCTAAATCTATTGCAAGAAATGGTGGGGTGGTAAACTATCGTGGACAAGTAACTTTTAATAAAAAATCAGAACGCTCAAAATCTCATATTGAATGTGATACGATTTTAATGGATGATTTATCAAAATCAGATACTGTTCCCTTTAATGAAATTCATAATTCACAAGTTGCTTTAGAACATGAGGCGAAAGTTTCTAAAATTTCTGAAGAACAACTTTATTACTTGATGAGTCGTGGAGTTTCAGAAAAAGATGCAACAGATATGATTATCATGGGTTTTATTGAGCCTTTTACAAAAGAATTACCTATGGAATATGCTGTTGAATTAAATCGACTAATTGGTTACTCTATGGAAGGTTCAGTAGGATAATTGAAATTAGATTGAGATATCTTTTCTCTTGTTATTGTAAATTAAAAAACTTTCTAATTGAGTGAACTCTAAAAGTTGGACTTAAAATTTTCACTTAGTGACTGATGGCTAAGGATTGATTTCTGTATTGAACAGGAGTCAATCCTTTTAATTTTTCTGTGATTCTTTCATGATTATAATTGAAAAGCTAATCTCTCAATCTTTAAGAAGCTGATGGTAAGCTTTCATTTGATATTGCCAACCTTGATTAGAATATAAGAGACGACCTTTTAGATTTTCTTCTAAGTGAAGTTAGGTTGGAGTCTCTCTTGACTTTGTTTGAAGTTAGGACTTTCAGAAATACTGTAAGCAATAATTTCTCAATGATGAAGATCAATAATGAGCGAAAGATAAAACTTTC
>JBKECB010000100.1:0-1527 GCA_047974165.1 Lactovum sp. | reverse complement strand
TTAGAAGTGCAAATAGTGAGCTACGAGATTGGGGAAATAAAGAATATAATAGAGCAAAAGAAGCTGAAGAAAAACGAGACAAAGCTATTAGAGAAAAAGAACACTTACAAAAAATAGTAGATGAATTAAAAATTAAAATTGAGGAATTAGAAATTCAATTAAGCATAGTTAAGATAACGTAGTAATTTTTATTGTGCCTAACGGGTCGGGTATAAACGCCTGTACGAAGTATGGCGATTTATACCCGACCCGTTAGGCATGGAATTGAAAGACTAAATTAAAATTTAAACTATAAACCAAAAAATATTTTAAAAATGGATTTTAAAGGAACAAAGGAAGAATGGAAAGCAATATATAAACCCAAAACAGACTATTATTTAGGACGATATGAAATACAATTCTCTGATGATGGGGAATGCGTGGCTGAGATAGTTCACAATAGGTATGATGCACAACTTATAGCATCAGCACCTGATTTATTGAAAGCCTGTAATATGGCAAGAATAGAAATTGAAAATGGTAGGGCAGACCAAACTACTATTCGTGTGCTTGAAAATGCCATAAATAAAGCGTTAGGCAAAAATATTTTGAATTTTGAAAACGAAAGTAAGAATGAAGCACTTCATTAGTGCTTACAGATAACGAATTTGTGTATGAGTAGTTGCGTGAAATTAGTACAAGAACTTAATAAATAAGACGAATGAAAATAACAGAAATTGAAAAATTAAACCAACTTATATCAAGAACTGATATGACTGGTAACGAAAAAGTAGAATGGCTAAAAACCTTTATAGCCAAACGAGAAAAGAAACTACTTACAGGCGATGCCAACAAATCGTCACTAACTAAGACTTACGAAATTGATTTTGATACAAACGTCCTTGCTCGCATTGAAATAACAAATAATAAACCGACAGTAACACACGCAATGAGTGGTTGGGGGAACGCTATAAATAAGGATGGTATTATTATCAACGAGAAATAAATGGAAGCACCAAAAGAATTTAAAGACTTAATAGGCACTAAGCAAACACTTGGAGGTGGGTTGTTTAGCGGAAAGAAGGAAGTCCCGATGCAAGAGTATGATGTGCTTAACTGGCGATGGGGAAGTGCGGAAGTTATGAATATGAAAACTATGAAGGTTATACACCCGACAGTTGATTTGCTTTTGAAAAGAGAAGGAATGAGAGCAAGTATATGGACAAGAGGGTTTCCTTGCAGAAGTGTTGAATTAAAAGACGAGGATTAGTGCTAACTTGTATGAGTAGTAGCCTATTCAAAGCAAAGACGTATCTAATTATAAACTAACTTAATAAATGGTAATAGCCTTAAAACCAAGCACTGCAACGGCTATTACTTATACAAATTGTTGTAGTGCATTATTAAAATGAAACACGAAGATTTTTTGAAACACGGATTTGAAAAAGATAATGACCCTATGTTTTATTATCGAAAAGAGTTGAGTAGTAAAGATTTTATTGAAGAAATTGATATAGCAGACGATGAGATCCCTTGCGTGCTGTATGG
>JBKECB010000059.1:0-2718 GCA_047974165.1 Lactovum sp. | reverse complement strand
ATTCTATTTTTTAAAAATAATAATTTTATAAAATTTCTATTTGTATAACAATTTTAATTTTGAATAATAGTTTAATAGTAACATATTTAATATACTAAAATAAAGTAAAGTTCATAATATTACTAGCTTTTTGGGTAGAAGTTTCAAAGATTAAAGATATATTAGAAAATTTTAAAAAATAAATAGAAAATGATTCCAATATTTAGTAAAACTTGGTATAATTTTATTAAATAGTAAGAAGAGGTGAAAACAATGATGATAACACCACGTAGAATAATTCCGACGCCTGATGAAATTCACATCATTGCGTCACAAATAGAAGTTATGTCATTGCAAGGAGGCTTAAACGGGGCAACACGGGAAAATAATGAAAAGTTAGTAGTTGAAATGCAAGAGCAATTATCTAAAAAAATTGCAGAGTTATCATCTGCACAAAAAAATAACGATTTAGAACAACGTCAGATGGAACTGTTAGAAGAAATCAAGAAATTACAATCAGAAATTGATGATCAAAAGAAATCTTCTAAATCAGAAGAGGCAGATACTGTAGTTAAATTTGATGTAAGGTCTATTAATAATGAAAACGATAACAAAGAAAAAACAATAGAAAGTGTCATTGAAACAAAGAAAAATGACTTGAATAACTTAAGTATGGTGTTGTAATCTTTTAGTAGTAGCAACCTAAAATAAAAAGAGGTGTATACAATGAGCGTACAATCAGTTAGTACTCAAACTGGTGTAAGTCCAGAAGAGCAAAAAATCCAAGCATTACAAATGTCAATTATGAATTTGCAAGTAAGTTATTTTGCTGCAATTCAAGAAGGTAATACAGAACAGGCTTCAAAAATTAAAGATCAAATTTCTGAAAAACAAGAGAAATTAGCTGCTGCACAAGGACAAGCTCCATCAGCAGAAGGAACAAATCTTCAAGTACAAGAAGCGGCAAAATCAGAAGATCATGCGGATAAGAAAACTATCCAAACAGGTAAAACTCCAGTTCAAGAAGATTTAGTTAGTTTCGAAGTAAGATCTACAATGATTGATAAGAAAAATAAAGAAGAAAAAGAACAAAATGTAACAAATGAAGCAAGTCAAGTTGAAATTGTAAACGAAAAACCTGCTACATTGTATGTAAATGAAGTATACTAATATTAATTGGATTGATGCTTAAAGTATCAATCCTTTTTTATAGGAATATTTAAATTCTTGGAAATAGAAAGTATTGTTGTATCAATGTTTTGATGTCTAACTACACGGTTTGACCTACGAGATGAAACTCAAAAATAACGAAAAGCTAAAAAATAACTTTTGTTATTTCTGCTTATTCATCTGAGAGTCAGTGCGGACCGCGTCCGTTTTTCTAATAATACATAATAGAGGAGTTGTTGTAGATGAGAAATGAAGTAGCTATTTTTGCAGGAGGAGGTTTTTGGTGTATGGTTTCTCCATTTGAAGAAATGGATGGTATAGAGTCGATTCAGTCTGGATATACAGGAGGTCATACAGAACATCCAACTTATAAAGAAGTTTGTTTGGAAACGACTGGACATTATGAAGCAGTAAAAATAAAGTATGATGCAGATATATTTCCTTATGAGAAATTACTAGAATTATATTGGATGCAAATTGATCCAACAGATGAAGAAGGACAGTTTGGAGATATTGGTGGACGATACCATACAGCAATATTCTACACTACTGAAGAGCAACGCTTGCTTGCTGAAAAGTCTAAGAAGGATTTAGAAGATAGTGGTAAATTTAAGAAAAAGATTGTTACTAGAATTTTAGAAGCGTCAATTTTCTATCCAGCTGAAGATTATCATCAAGGTTATCATAAGAAAAGCACTGATAAATATAAAATGTACCGTAAAGCATCCGGACGAGATGAATTTATTCAAAAAACTTGGTCTAAGAAAAGTGATTTAAAGTCTAAATTAACTCCAATTCAGTATCAAGTAACACAGGAGAATGGAACAGAACGTCCTTTTGAAAATGAATACTGGAATCATAAGGATCTTGGAATTTATGTAGACATAGTTTCTGGTGAGCCGTTATTTACAAGTTTTGATAAATTTGATAGTGAATGCGGATGGCCAAGTTTTACAAATCCAATTAATGAGAAATCAGTTGTAGAAAAAGTAGATTTGACTCATGGAATGGTACGTACTGAGGTGAGAAGTGAGGGAGCAGATTCTCATTTAGGCCATGTATTTAATGATGGACCGGGAGAAAATGGATTAAGATATTGTATTAATTCAGCGGCACTTCGCTTTATTCCAGAAGATAAGCTTGAAGTTGAAGGTTACGGAGAATTTAACCATTTATTTAAGAAATAACGATAATATTTTATGCATAGAATAAGTTGATAGTTATTTTGAATTAGGAGGAAGTCCGTGGATAACAATGTTAAATCCTATTATCCAGTTAAAGGGAGATATGAACCTTGTCCACCAATAACGAAATACTATTCAACACCTCCACATATTTATATTGGGATTCAAAAAGAGGGATTAGAGCAATACTCACCAAAAGATGCATTGAAGAAAGGTACACTCTGGCCAATTTTTTATGAGTACTATTTGAATCCATATAAAAATGGAGGAGGAAACTAATTTGTTGCCAGATGAATACTATCAACAACTAGAAAAAATTCAAGAAATAGATTTTGTTTTAGTTGAATTGACCTTGTATTTAGATACTCATGGAACAGATGTAGCT
>JBKECB010000046.1:0-5037 GCA_047974165.1 Lactovum sp. | reverse complement strand
ATAGGAATTATACTTGCAGCTCTTGGGATACAACTTATTATTAGTAGTTATATCGGTGTTGACTCTATTAGTACATTAATTCTTGGTCTCATGAACTTTACTCCTTTTTCATTTGGAACTTGGAGTCAAATTATTAGTTTTACTTTATTACTCATTACTTTCTTTGTTCATAAAGAAAAAATTGGAATTGCAAGTCTTATTTATGTCTTTCTTCTTGGCGGCACTTTAAATATTATTAGTCCATTATTTATAAATATTAAATTCACTTTCTTTTCCTTCCCACTTTGCCTTCTTGGTTTCATTCTATATGGGATAGGAATTGCACTTTATCTAAGTGTAAATCTGGGAGCTGGACCAATTGAGGGTATTATGTATATTTTCATCAAAATAACTAAACTTCCAATTTATAAGGCCAGAATTATTTTAGATATACTCTTTAACTTAATTGGTTATATTTTAGGTGGTCCTATTGGTATCGGAACTTTATTTGGTATTTTTTGTGTCGGTTACCTTATTGATTTCTTTATTAAACAGTTCGAGCTTCTATTCAAAAAACTCCTCTAATCCATCAATTATATAAAAAGAAACTTCAGAGAAGCTTCTTTTTCTTTTTTTATTTACTTTCTTCGTATTTTGCTCCACTTGATTTTTTAGCATCTGCCCAAAGTTCATTTAGGTCATCCATAGCTTTTTCTCCTGCTTTTAATCCATCTGTTGAAGCAGCATCAAAGATATTTCCCCAGTATTTTTGATCCGCATAAACACCCATATCTTTTAAGATTTCTTGTGCTGATAAGATATTTGGAGAGTAGACATAAGAAGGTAGTGACACAATATCTCCTGAGTCAATCTTAGATGCTAAGTCTGTCACATAGTCAGGGATTGTATTTTCAAATTTACTACTATCTGCTAGGTTAGGAGTCGCTGCCCAGGCTGTTTGTACTTCCTCATTATTAACAAGATAGTCAATAAATTCTTGTGCTTCATCTTTGGCATCACTACCTTTTGGAATATAAATATACACATTAGGTACTGTGACAACATTCAGCTCATCATCCCCGTCAAGAGCTGAGAATGGAGCAACTTTAATCGTTGCTTCTTCTCCTTCTGGAATACGAGAAATAATCTGTGGTGCTACCCAGTTTCCTAAAAGCATCATTCCAGCATCTCCATAAGCCACAGAGTCCATCGCTACTCCAAAGTCAGCATACGTTGAGCTTTCAAAATAACCATTAGAAGCAAGCTCTGCTAAGACGGTTCCTGCTTGACCCATTGGCTCATCTGAGGCAAATGGCGTCTCTGATTTGAGCATTTCTCCTAGAGCTCCTGACTCATTGGCCATATAACTTGCAAAGGTATCAAAAGTTGCCAAAGGCCAGTTTTCAATACGGTGTTCTGAGATAGGGGTCACGCCATCTGCCTTGATAGCCTCACACATTTTCATAAATTCATCCATGTCTGTTGGTACTTCGTCATATCCCGCTGCTTTGATAACTTCTTCATTGTACACAACAAGTCCATCATAAGCAACTGATGGGACTTGGATATAAATCTTGCCGTCACTTTGTTTATAAGCTTCACCATCACGATAAACCTTATTATATTCCTCAACAGAGTCAAAAGCTGGCTCCATATACTTGATAATTTGATCATCAGTCATAACCGGAGCTGCAGCATAGATATCTACAGAGGCATCTTTATTTTTTACCAATGAGTCAACATTTTCATTTCCTGCTTCGACTGTTTTAAAAGTAACTTTAATTCCAGTTTCTTCTTCAAAAGCCTCTGCTGCTTGTAAATAGACAGCTGTTGATTCATCACGATAGGTATTGCCATCTTTATCTACTTTTTCATCTCCTAAAAAGTACTGTGAAGAAGCTGTCCATAGTGTAATTTCTTTAACCTCTCCAGAGCTAGATTTATCTGAAGAACTGCTTGAACAGCCTGCTAAAGTGAGCGCTCCTAAGAGAGCCACGCATAATAATCCTTTTTTCATTGTATTAACCTTTCTAAAAATATGCTCTTATCATATCATTTTTTTGAAAGCGTTTCAAGTAAAAGACTTGTACTTTTGATTGAAATATTATATAATTTATTTAAAAGAAAATATCTTTATACTGGATATTTACATACTTTGGAGGAATCAATGCTCTTTAACTATAAATATAGCGATAGTAAAAATAAAATTTTCGAACGCCACAATGCACTTATTAAAGAAATGAACATTGACGTTGACCTTGTTTTATTAGGAGACAGTATCACTGAAGCTTTTGATCTTAATCGCTATGCAATTACAAATAAAAGCTATATTAATGATGGTATTGGTGTTGACCGACTCCCTTACATTTTTGAGAGACTTGAGAGAGATGTTTTAAGCCACTCACCTAAGGAGGTCATTGTCATGGCTGGTGTTAATGATATTCGTGCCTGGTATTTTGAAGATAATAATGAATTATCAGATATCGATATCTTGATTGAACACTGCTTATTTTATCTTAATAAAATATGTCAGACACTTAAAGATAAGGATATTCAAGTGCGACTTTGTAGCATTACCTGTAATCATGAGCAAGACAATAACTTTGAATACTTGAATGAAATCATCCGACAAGTTAATAAGCAAATTTATCTCTATACTAAAAAAGAGAAGATTAATCTTATTGATTATAATAAAGTCTTAGCCAATGAAAATGGATATATGGATTTAAACCTTTCTCAGGATGGCTTACATCCTAATGAATACGGCTATATCAAAATGGGGCGTCTTATCAAAGATTACCTAATTAAATAAAAAGGAAACTCTAAAGAGTTTCCTTTTTATTTAAGAGAGTTTTTATTTCCCCCAAAGCTCTTGAACTTTTTTCTGAACTTCTTTATTTTCTAAAAATTCATCATAGGTTTCATTCACACGATCAATACAGCCTGATTTTCCTAAAACAATGATATGATTGGCTACTGTTTGGATAAACTCATGGTCATGAGATGAGAAAAGAATAGAGCCTTTAAAGTTTGTTAATCCATCGTTTAAAGAAGAAATAGACTCAAGGTCCAAGTGATTGGTCGGATCATCCAAGACAAGAACATTGGCACGTAGTAACATCATTTTCGAGAGCATGACACGAACCTTTTCTCCTCCAGAGAGGACCTTTACTGACTTAAGCGACTCTTCACCACGGAAAAGCATCCGCCCTAAAAATCCACGAAGATAAGTATTATCATCCTCTTCTCGTGTTTGTACAAACTGACGGAGCCAGTCAAGGATAGAATCCTCACTGTCAAAGTCTTTGCTGTTATCCTTGGGTAGATAAGAGCGTGAAGTAGTTACTCCCCACTTAATCTCTCCTTCATAGTCAATGTCGCCCATCACTGCACGTAGTAGGGCAGTTTGTTGGAGATCATTTTGTCCAATAAATACTGTCTTATCGCCTGGTGCTAAGATAAATGACACATTATCAATAACTTTTTCTCCCTCAATTGAAACTGAAAGATTTTCTACTCGTAATAAATCATTTCCAATTTCACGGTCTTGGTCAAAGTTAATAAAGGGATACTTACGGCTTGAGGGAACGAACTCCTCAACCTCAATCTTATCCAACATTTTTTTACGTGACGTTGCCTGCTTAGACTTCGACGCATTGGCTGAAAATCGAGCAATAAATTCTTTTAGCTCTGCAATTTTTTCTTCTGCCTTACGATTTTGGTCTGACTGAAGACGAAGAGCAAGCTCTGAAGATTGTTTCCAGAAATCATAGTTTCCAGGATAGAGCTTAATCTTTCCGTAATCTAAGTCGGCCATATAAGTACAAACATTATTTAAAAAGTGACGGTCATGGGATACAACGATAACTGTATTTTCAAAGTTAATCAAAAAGTCCTCTAACCAGCTGATTGCTTGAATATCAAGGCCATTTGTTGGTTCATCCAGCAGTAGGACATCTGGCTTACCAAAAAGTGCACGTGCCAAGAGAACTTTAACATGTTCACCGGCAGTTAGCGTTGCCATCATATCGTAATGACGACTATCTAAAATACCTAGACTTTGTAAAAGTTGTGCAGCTTCAGTCTCAGCTTCCCAGCCACCCATTTCTGCAAATTCAGTTTCAAGCTCAGCAGCTTTAACACCATCTTCTTCTGAAAAATCTTCCTTTAGATAAATGGCATCTTTTTCGCTCCTAATTTCTGCAAGCTTTTCATTTCCACCCACAACAACATCAAGTGGTGTTTGGTCCTCATAATCAAAGTGATTTTGACGAAGAACTGACATACGTTCTTGAGGACCCATTGAAATATGACCTGTAGAGGGCTGAATTTCTCCATCTAAAATCTTCAAGAAAGTTGACTTCCCTGCGCCATTTGCTCCAATCAAACCATAGCAATTTCCTGAAGTAAATTTAATATTGACCTCATCAAAAAGCTTTCGGTCTGTAAATAAAAGTGAAACATCTGATACTGTTAGCATAAAAAATCCTTTAAAATTAATCTGTTTTATATTTTAACATAAATTAAAAGAAATTTATCCTTATACCTTAAATAAAATAAAAATAAGCAGAAATAAACCACTTATTTTACTGATAGGAAAATGTTGAGAGTGCAAAAACAGGACTCTTTATCCTTATCTGCCATTTTTTGTTTTACTGATAGGAAAATGTTGAGAGTGCAAAAACCAACATTGCTATCAATGATAGATGCACTCAGTTTTACTGATAGGAAAATGTTGAGAGTGCAAAAACACTAGTGTTGATAGGTCAAGACATTTTATAGTTTTACTGATAGGAAAATGTTGAGAGTGCAAAAACGGAAGATGAGGAGTAGTTTTTTAAAAAAAGGTTTTACTGATAGGAAAATGTTGAGAGTGCAAAAACCCCTCACAGCACAAGAAAACTAATAATGGGGTTTTACTGATAGGAAAATGTTGAGAGTGCAAAAACAAATGGAAGATGAGGACAAAGATCTATTCGGTTTTACTGATAGGAAAATGTTGAGAGTGCAAAAACCATTTTTGTCCACATTAAAAAACACAGATTGTTTTACTGATAG